>NZ_AP028803.1:1920959-2241119 GCF_045864955.1 Atrimonas thermophila
GTTAGAACCTAGAAGACCTACATCAATTCCACACACATCTAGACAAATAAAGTCACCTTCGATAACATCCTCTCCCCAGTCATCACTACAAACATTTCGGTAATACCAATCTACCCATTTCGTATATTCTTCGCCTGTCTCTTTAGGGGATGGACCTTCATAGGGCAAGTACCGAGCTGTCCTTGCAAAACCAACGGCTTTACAAGGACGCCATAAGGGCTTAATATCATGATGAACACTTCCATAATGGTGATAACCACACCAATCCAGTCCATCCCGTACATCAGCAACTCTAAGATCCTTATACATCTCTAATATCTTTTTTCTTTCTTCCATGCTCAAACTTTGCACTCAAATTCCTCCCCTCTCCTCGATAAATCACCACACACTATTTTCAGGAGCCAAAATCACTGTTAACCCAATATTTAAAGCAAACTTCAAAAAACCCAAAAGAAAAATTGTTAGTAGGGACACCCTTTTCAACGACGTGATGAAACACACATCAGTTATTCAACTCTGACTTTCCATTACCATAGCTCAACAGTTCTTTTGAGGCGTTAAACTTAACATAAAAAATTTTCACAAAGAATAATAATCAAAAAAAGAATTGATGTCAACGATGTCAATAAATTTATTCATTTAAAATCTTCTTTCTTCCTGGCTTTGCTCTGAACATGGTTTTTTTCCTCGTTTAACTTTTATCCACTCAGAAGACACTGGTATCCATCTACCTTTCTTCTGAATAAAAGGTTTCTAAGAAATTAAACTTCCAGCTACCTTACTGAAAGAAGGGCTCTCCTCAATGGTTCTTTTTTCGTTTAAGCCTTTGTTCTTTCAGGAAGCTCTGTGATTTCTTGTGCATGACTTGAGTAAAACATCCCTCCAATTTCTCAAACTCTTCTCCGGTATAAATCAAAATATCTCCCGGTACTGGTAAGCTTACAGTGTCAAAGTATTGCGGCCGTTCCCAGAAAGGGCAAAGGGTCTTCGTATCACCACTCCATCCAGGTCGCCTCCCACTCCCCAGAAAGAAGTGTTATAAAAGCCAAAAAATGCCAATGCACAGGATGTCAGGATTCCTCGTTTTATCTTTTCTGCCCAAGAAAGAAGTGTTTCCTCAACTTCTTTTCTCATAGATCATTCGAACACGGGCGAATTCAATAATTTCACGAGCATAATCCACTGCCTCCTTAGCCTACAGAGGGCCAAAATGTTCAAACGGAGCACTTTTAGGAAAAACCGTTCGGATAGTGAGGAGGAATGTAATGCCCGTCTAGGACCTTTCCTTTCTTCACGAGGTGCTCGGGAACAGCAACAGAAAGTTCCTGAAGAAGCTTTGCTACGCACACCCTTGAACCCTTTGTCCCATAAAAAGATGTAAGCTCTTACCGCTTTTTCCTATGCTTGATGCAAAGTAAAACAGGCCCATTCATAATGTCTCAGCTCTTGCACGGGAAAGAGCCAACTACACGTCTCTTTCCGCTTGTCGCAAGTTGCAACCAGTCAAAAGCTCTTTCCCTCATAAATACCAACCAACCTTCTCCCGTAGTGAACCACAAATCCACCACAACAATCACAAAATGAGAAACATCCTCTTCAACCATCCAAAAACACGGTAAACAACAAAAACATAAGGACTGTGGAAAAGTTATGGTATCACTCGGTATCTACGATGCAAGATAAAGGCACACCAGATGGAAAAACCATAAACCACGGAGCCGGGGAAAGCACCTTCAGTTCGCCAATCTTGCTTTGAGCTCCCTGCACAATTCGTTCCCTTAAATAATTACCCAGTTTTGTAGGACACTGTAATGTCGTAGTACAGCCGCAACCTTACTGTCCCTAATTCTCTTCCCGGTGCCTTTTCATCTAACCTCCAGCCATCTCCCAAGAAAGCACAGGATACATCCCAACCAGCAGCTTGGATTTTTACAAGAGATTCTTCTCCCTCCACAAAAGGTATAGCGACACTCCCAGGTCCTAGGCCAGGATGAGCCGGTGAGGTAACCCGGGCGAAAGTACTGTTCGAAATTGGGCACTGGATTTTTACCTTCCCAGCGTCTGAGGCGGACTTAACCCATTTGGAGTTGTCCGGAATGAAAAGCGTGATTTTTGTGGTACGCATTACGCGCACGCGTGCTTTGTGGTAGTCACTGTCTTCTATCGGGTCCTTTGTTGGGATCTTAGGCATTGACAGGGCTTAGCCTTCATGGCCTATAATCTCGGTAGGGAGGAATCGCCGTTTGTCGTTCGGCTTTAACGCGCAGTATTTTCTCCCCTGTTCGAAGCCTCAAAAAAGAGGTTTTTTCTCTTGGGGAGGTAATGCAACGCTGGAAGTTCCCAAGAGATCGCAGTCACATACCGGTGTTGATGGTTCACTCCATTCACTTAGAAAGAAGACACCACCATAACAAACCAAGAAAGGAGAATGGCACCATGTTTCAAATTCTCTTAACACCCTCGGCGGGAAAGAGACTCATCGCAAAAGCAATTCTGGAACACAAGGCTATCCAAGAAGCACTCCATTCAAAAACAATTGTGATTGTTGCAGGCACTACCAATGGATACGTTGCAGAAGAATTACTGAAATCAATTGGGCAGGAAAAGGGATTCGACCGAAAACAGTTCTTTAGAGGCATCACCCTACCACCTTCTTTCAAAGCAACCGAAGCCGGGAGATTACCAGACGAATCCAGTTTCCCGGGTGATGTAGTGATCGTCAATGGAACTTGGCAGAAAGGTAAAACGCTGTTTGACTGCGTTGACACTTTGCAGAAAGGCGACATCATCATCAAGGGTGCCAACTGCATCGATAGCAATCGGAAAAGAGCGGGAATACTCATTGGCCATCCCAGAGGTGGAACAATCGCTGCAGCGATGCAGGCAGTTGTTGGAAGGAGAGTGAAGCTAATCATACCAGTCGGTCTTGAAAAGCGGGTCACCGAAGATATCGATACAATCGCTAACCTGCTGAATAGCCCAGATTCAACCGGTCCAAGGATGTTTCCCGTTTCAGGAGAAATCCTGACCGAAATTGAAGCAATAGAATTGCTTTTTGGGCTAAAAGCAACATTAGTCGCAGCAGGTGGTGTTTGCGGAGCCGAAGGTTCAATCTGGTTGGCAGTCGAAGGCGATCCCCATAAACTAACACACGCCAAGAGATTGCTGGAAGAAATTGGGCAAGAAGAACAGTTTCAAATCGCTTAGAACACTCACTCTTTGCGAAAGTGAGTGCCATATCGCAAAAGCCACTGTTGATACCTCCGCAGGTAGGTGGAAAAGGGAAGCCACATAAAGACCAGGCTTCACCGAGTCTTCCGACCAGCTTCCAGAAGGGACAAGCTGCGAAGATTAGGAAAGTGGAAGCCGTGCAGCGAAAACCGCACGGCTCAACCAAACTACTCCACCTTCGTTCATTCTTTAAAAGCACCTGCCGTCAGGCCGGCCACAATGGACTTCCCCGCAAGTAGCGCGACTACCAGAGGCGGAATGGTATATATCATGCTCCCAGCCATCAACTTATTCCACTGTACTCCGTACTGGCCGATGAAAACATAAAGCCCTATGCTTAGCGGACGCATGGTCTCCGCTTTTATGAAAGCCAGAGGAACGATAAAGTTACCCCAAGCCAGAAGAAAGACCAGTATGGAAACCGAAGCAATACCTGGCGCAGAAAGGGGTAAGACAATGCTGGTGAATATTTTAAAATACCCTGCACCATCAATAAGTGCCGCCTCGATTAGCCCCGAGGGCACGGAAACCATGTAGGAGCGTAAAATGATTATCGCAAAAGGAGCCAGAAATACTGAGAGAGCCAGCATGACCCCAAAGTGAGAATCGATTAGCTTCATTCTGGTAAACATTAGGAACAGAGGAATGATCACCGCCGTATAGGGAAGCATCTGGACAAAAGCAAAAAGAAAGTTTACTGCACCCTTGAAGGCAAACCTGAACTTGGTCAACACAAAAGGCGCTGGGAGCGAAATCAACAAAGTCAAAAGAAGAGTTCCAAAAGCAATGATAAAACTGTTTTTAATGTAGGGAAGAAGGGTCAACAACGCTTCTCGGTAGTAGTTTAAGCTCGGAGCTGGAGGGAAAAGATAAGGAGGTTTATGAAAAATCTCTTCGGTGGACATGAAGCCTCCAATGGCAATAAAGTAAAGAGGAGAGACCACCAAGGCGACCACCAGGGCAACCAACGCACTCCACTTCCATCCTCTCTGCTTTTTCAACGGGTTTCACCTCTCCTCTAATCTGATGCGGTTAGAAAAGCCGACAAAGAGAATCACGATGATCTGCATCAGCACCAGAACAGCTGCAGATTTTCCAAACTGGAAGCGATCAAAGGCAAGAGAATAAGAGAAAGTGCTCAGAAGGTGTGAAGCACCTCCCGGACCTCCCCTGGTGACAATCCAGACCAGGTCAAAAACCTTGAAGGTGAGAATGCACCCCAGAATAAAGGTGGCCACGATGACCGGCTTCAACATGGGGAGCGTGATGTAGAGAACCTTCTGCCAACCTGCCGCACCATCTATCTCGGCACTCTCATAAAGTTCCTCAGGAATTTGCTGCATACCGGTATAAAGCAGGATAAAGTTGAAGGGAATACCCAACCATACGTTAACCGCTGTGAGCGAATAAATAACTATCTTCTCCGAAGTTATCCAGCGCACAGGTTCTCGAATCCAGTTCATGCTGGCCAGGAGATTGTTTAAAAAACCGTTATCATTGAGAAACCAGCGGAAAAAAGATCCGGAAACCATGATGGGCATAACCCAGGGTATCATCACCAGCGCCTGCAAAAACCCTTTCAAAGGGAATTCGTAATTGAAAAGGAGAGCCAGCAGAAACCCAACTACCATTTGCAGCGCAATAGAAAGCAAGGTGAAAATGATCGTGTTGTAAAGCGCCCTCCAGAAGAGAGAATCACCCAGGACTGTTTTGTAGTTCAGAGAACCCACGTCTTTCGCTGTACCACGAATGTAGCTGATTAGGTTGACATCTTTCAGACTCAAAAAGACGTTGTAAACCACAGGATAAACGCCAAAGATAAATATCAAAGCCAGCGAAGGTAGCAAGAAAAGAAAAAGAACCATTTTGGGTATTTTCACACTGTTTCCCCCTTAAGCATTGGTGAAACTCCGTTCAGGCCAACATCTCATAAGAAGTTTACTAGCGAAAAAGCCTGTCTTTTCAGTGAACCAAAACCCGGGAAATCAAAAGCGGGGAGGGAACTCCTCCCCGCTCGATACTTTGATGTTCATTGCCCTTTCGCCCTGGCCAAAACCTCTTCCAGAATTTCCCTGGCCCGAGCCTTGCTAGCTTCATACTCTTCAGGAGTAAATATACTCTTTATATTCTGGGCTGCTTCCTTGAAAGCGGCCTCAGGTGTTTGTGCACCAGTGAGAGATCTTTGCAAAGCCAGGGCGAGTTCGTTGGAAACGTCGGGATATTTATCCATTCCTCCCATAGGTGGTCTGGGCACTGCATAAGCGGCTTGCTGGATGAAAACTTCGAACTCAGGGCGTTTGCTCGCGATCTTTGCTGCGTACGAAGCCAGGGTTGGAATGTGTCCCGTCCACTTTTCGTAGTATTCATCCAGCTTCTCTCCAAACCAGATTCGGATGAGCTCCCAGGCATACTTGGCTTTTTCGCTGTCAGAAGTAGTAATCCCTACACACTCTCCTCCAAAGGGCAAAACAGCAGATTTCATGCCGGCTTCAGGAACCGGGAAGGAAGTTACCTTTACGTCACCCAGCTTCTCAAGCACATCTGGAAGCAGGTGCCAGCCAAACTCCCAGTTTCCGTTAATCATCATTGCTGCTTGACCATTCATGAACCAGATGGTTACATCGCCCTGGTCTTTCAGACCAATCACATCCCGAGGAGTATACCCTTCCTGAACCAGGCCGGTAACAAATTCGAGGGCTTCTATGGCCTCAGGTTGGTCCAGCTCCATGAGGCTTCCACCGTTACTCCACAAAAATGGTTCAAACTGCCAGGTCCCGGCCTCATCTGCTCCCGCATACAGCATAAGTCCATATAGATTCAGGTTTTCTTTGATTTTCTTACAGGCATCCTGGAGTTCCGCCCAGGTTTTCGGTGCTGCTCCGATGCCCGCTTCCTTGAGGAAATTCTCGCGGTAGAAAATAGCCAGGTTGTTGGTGTGTACCTGCAAAGCATAGACATCGTTGTCCTTGCTGGTCAAAAGCCGATGACCAGGGAAGAAGTCCATCCAGAAATCTTCACCCAGGTCCTGCATCACGTTATCGGTGATTTTTTGAAAAACACCTGCCTCGATTAGCTGAGGTACCCAGGGGTTGTCGAGATAAACCAAGTCAGGCAGGGTATTGGAAATGGCCTGCTGGAGAATGGTGGACATGTATTCAGCAAACGGGATATAGACATAGTTCACTTCCACATCGGGATGAGCCTTCTGAAGCTCAGGGATCAAAACCTTCTGGATAAACTGGGCGACCTGTTCAGTGGGATTCGAATAACTCTGGAACGTAAGGGTGGTCGCGGCAAATGCTCCCAAACTTACTGCCAGAGATAATACCAGAACCAGTAAACCGATTAACAATTTTTTGCTCATAGTATTTTACCCCCCTCAACCTAAAATTCGATAAAACATTGCCAACTTCACATCCGGCACAAGTTCACTGCTTATAACCCAAGCAGTGGAAATCCACGCTTTGGTTACCAATGTTGACCTTTTCTTCCATCTTTCACCTCCCCCTCAAAAAGAGCATCATTAACTCAACATGCCACCAGGACCTGCCTCAGCGGTTGGTCCTACCATCTTACCAAGCCAGGGTACAGTAACCTTTTTCCAGTTTGCCAACCAGAACAGCTTCTTAAACCATCTTACCAAGCGAGTCTCTTGGGTGTTCAGGCTTCACCTGGCCTTTACCCAGACCTCCATAGGTCCCGGAGTTCTGTTCGCCCAAGCATAGTAAGGAATAGCCGCAAATTCCACCTCTCTCCTAAGTTGCTTTGCGTCTTCGATAGGTAGATATAACCCGTACCAAGAGTCGGGATCAGGAACGTAACCTCTCCCCTTGATCACCACCACACCACCCAGGATATCTCGCGTTTCTTCTTCCAAAACCACATCCTTAGGTACTTCGAGATCCCAAACATCCATACCGGGGTTATCTTCTGCTTCCAGACAATAAACAATTGGCCCTCTACGGATGGCCACCCTCCCCACATTATCTTTTACCCAGGGGTGGCTTTCGAGAAGCTCCGGGCTCATAGCTAAATTCAGGACAACCGTATCCCCATCGTGCCAGTTTCTTTCGATTTTCAGATACCCATTCTCAAGCACCGGCTCTACCCCTTTACCATTCACGCTCACCGAAAATTCCCTGCACCACTCCGGCTTTCGCAGATAAAGCGAGCACGAAAGGTTGCCACTTACTTTGAACTCTACCAGCCCTTCCCAGGGGTACCTGGTCTTCTCTTCTATCTTCACTCGGGAACCAGCGACTTCAAACTCGGAAACATTGCTCGCATAGAGGTTGACCCATATTCCTTCCGGAGAAAGCGCATAGAGATATCCGGGAAGCGCAGTCAGGGTTCTTGCCACATTGGGTGGACAACAGGCACAGGCAAACCATCTTTGCCTCCGGTGGCCTCCTCTATCTGCCAGGGGGTTAACGTAAAAGTACTCTTTTCCATCTAAGGAGATTCCAGGCAAGATTCCGTTGTAAAGAGCCAGTTCCATCAGGTCAACGAATTTGCTCTCGCCTGAGACAAGAAACATACGGTAATTCCACATAAAGTTAGCAATGGCAGCACAGGTTTCCGCATAGGCCTTTTCATTGGGAAGCTCATAGGGGTCACCAAACGCTTCCCCTTCATGCCTGGCTCCTACCCCTCCGGTCACATACATTTTCTTGGTTACCAGATTAACCCATAACCGCTCCAGAACATTCCACAAACTTTCATCCCCGGTTTCCATGTAAATATCGGTGGCACCACAGTTGAGATACAGAGACCGAACCGCATGGCCAACAATTTCATCCAGCTCTCTAAACGGCTTATGGTCTATATGATAGGTGTTTCCACCAATTAAACCCTTGCCTCTTTCGTCCACAAAGAACCGAGCCAGATCCAGATACTTCCGCTCTCCAGTTTCCCGGTAAAGCTCTACAAGGGCCATTTCCACCTCCGGATGTCCAGGAACACCCTTTCTTTTCCGGGGGCCAAAAACCGAAGCAATGTGTTCTGCAAACCTGATGGCCACATCCAGAAGACTGCTTTTCCCAGTAGCCCTGTGGTGGGCAATGGCTGCCTGAAAGAGATGCCCGGCACAGTAAAGCTCATGCATATCCTTGAGATTAGTCCAGCGGTCTGGCTTGCGGGAAAGGGTGAAATAGGTATCCAGGTAGCCATCCTCGTCCTGAGCCAGCTTTATTTCTTCTATAACCTCGTCAACCAACCTCTCCAGTTTTTCATTTCTGTTGCCAGCCAAAAGATAGGACACTGCCTCTATCCACTTGTAAATGTCGGTATCGTTGAAGAAAAAGCCTGAAAACTCACCAGAAATTTTTGAGGCAGCAATTCTAAAATTGTCCATCCGACCGGTTTCTTCCATGATTTGATATTGCAGTGGCAGGGTAACCTTTTCCATGAGCTGCACTTTGCCTGCCCAAAAATCGCCTTCTGTAAGCTTTACACTACTTATGGAAACCGGGTGTAACCTTACATGCTTGCTTTTTGTTGTATCAACCACAAAAGTTCGAGACATAAGCCCCTCCCAGTATAAAGTTTTGTCTATCTAATACTCCACCAGAAATCCTCAACCACTCTTTTTTATCTCATTCTCAAGTGCATCCAAAAGCCTGTCAATCAAGGCGCACGCCCGAGCTGAATCTCTTTTTTCAACACACTTGAAAAGTTCACGATGGAAAAAATAGGTTTTTTCTGCAAAAGAAGGACACTCAAAGGGATCCTCCCAAAAAAGATGAAAATCTTTCAAACCTTCCAGAATATCAAAAAGGAGCTTATTACCTGCGGCACGGTAAATCAGGCTGTGAAAAGCCCAGTTTTCCTCTCTGCTATCTTCACCCCTCCTTTGCTTTTCTTCAAGAAGGTTAAGTCGCCTTTCAAGGTCCTCCAGTTCTTCTTCAGTGATATTTTTGATTGCTTCCTCCACAGCCAGCTTTTCCAGGGCTCTCCTTATCTTTAGAACTTCCAGATTTTTCTTCTTGTCCCCATCTATGTGAAGAACCAGGTAGGCCATGTTGTTGCGTAAAGGGTTTTTGATGAAGATACCCTTTCCAGGCAGAACTTCCACCAGGTTCAAGCTCTCCATCTTTCGCAAAGCTTCTCGCAAGAGAGGACGACTCACTCTCAAGGCACTGGCCAGTTCTCGCTCTGAAGGGAGCCTATCCCCTGCTTTGAGGTTCTGGGAAGAAGCGTATTCCACTATTGCTTCCACTATGTTTTCGGTAAGTTTCACCCGGTTGATTGGTCTCATAGGCTATTTTGCCCTCTGGTCTTACCATCTTACCAGAAAAAGTGTACCGCTATCGGCAAACATTGTCAATTACCTACCGATTTTTTGCGCGCAATTCCGGCAACAAAAAATGGCAAAAAAGCTTTCAGCTGCTTTTTTTGAAAAATCCAGACAGCATTCTTAAATCCTGAAAGCCCAATCTCTCTTACCAGACTCCAAAACTTCCCAAAAATTCTCAAAATTTATTCTCAAGCGCTCCCCAAAAGGGTCAAATCTCCTTTCTATATTGAGAAAGAACAAAAACCCCAAAGAGGTGATAAGCGGTGACCAAGCGAACTACAAGAATACTCATCGACCTAAGCGCGTTGCTTTTATTTCCTTTCCTTTACAACAAACGCCCCTTGGGGCTTGCTTTCCACGAAGTAGCTGGACTGGTTCTTTTGGGTTTAGTGGGTATACACCTTGTTTTTAACTGGAAGTGGATAGCTGGTGTCACCACCCGCTTTTTCAAAAGAAATTTACCTGCAAAAACCCGCCTCACCTACCTCCTCAACGCTTTGCTTGGGATGTTCTTTGCAATGACAGTTACAAGTGGCATACTTATTTCCCGGGTAATCTTTACTGGTTTCAGAAACCCTGTCCTGCGTAATTTACACTTTTTCTCCGCCGGGGTAACCCTGCTGCTTTTCGGCATTCATTTTGGACTCCATTTGGGTTTTTTCGCTGCCGCATTCAAAAAATTAACCTATATTCCCAGTAAAATCGCCCGGCCTCTAAGCATAGCCGTGCTGGTGGCCATTGTGCTTTTTGGGTTCTACAGCATCTCATCAAGTAACCTGCCCCGCTGGCTTTCTTTGCCCTTTACAGCGGACCTTGCAGAAAGAGAGCATACATCCGGTCCTGAAAAAGCCTGGGCCTTGCAACCTTCAGTAGACAGGAACAATCAGCGCCAGAGTTTCGACAGTGCCAAAACAGGACTTGGAAGCTACTTCCATTTCTCAGTGGATAACCTGAAAGCCGCGGCCATGAGTTTCCTGACCTATATTTCCATCGTCATGGTTTTAGGTATACCCACTTATTTCCTTACCAGGTACACATTGAGGCATAAATGACACAAGCCAACCTTGTAATTAATACTTGCTTCCGGAAGCTTATACCCCGCACTCTGCTTCAAAAACAGGTAAAAGTGGAAAACCCCGGGGACAGCTTGGACAAAGAGAGCCCCCGGGCTAAGTTACAAAAGCTTAGCGTTTCCCAACCGGGAAAAGATAAAGAGGAACTATATCTTTTGGAAGATCAAGCACCCGGGCTACTGCTTCATCATAAAAAGCTCCGATGGCCACAGTGCCAAGGTCCAGAGCTTCGGCCTGTAAGTAAATATTCTGGCCCGCATGCCCTGCTTCCATATGGACATAGCGGATGCCACGTTCCCCGTACTTGCGAGTGGTCCGCTCGTACACCGCACAGATGACGATGGTAACCGGTGCCTCTTTTATCGCTTCCTGATAGAGCGCTGAGCGAAAAAGGTCCTCCCTTTTATCGCCTGGAAGGACCATCTCCAGTGCATGTTCTCGGGGTAAATAGTGGTACACCCCTTCAGGAATCCCTTCCACTTCCCCAACCACCACATACACCTCAAGCGGATAGAGAGCCCCTGCTGAAGGTGCAGTCCGAAAGCCATATCTTTTCTCGGTAATTCCTTGAGCAGCGAAAAGAAGTTGAGAAAGCTCCTCCAGGGTGAGTGCTTTATTGCTGAAAGAGCGCACCGAGCGTCGCTTGATGAGAACTTCTTCCAGGGAGTATTGGCCACGCTCTCTGGGTGCAGGCAGGGGAATCCTTTCTTCTCCCCAGGCTGGCTTTAGCACACCAAACACTCCCAGAAAAGCAAAAATGAGAATTATTATTTTCACGCCCATCCCCTCCCAAAACTTTCATCCAAAAGTCAGCGTGAAAGCTTAAACTAAGTATAGCATGAAAGAATTTCTACGCCCTCAAGAGCTTATCTATTCAAAGTATCCCTTCAGTTTAGAAGGCGTTTCCCTGACTACTACCAGAAGGTCGATGCCGCTTTCTCTACAAAGCTTGCCAGAAACCCGCAAACCGAAAAGCATAACCCTTTCAACCACAGGAAAAGAAGCAACCGTTCGAGCTATCCGCTCCAAGAGGTAAGAACGTTGCTCCCTAACCCTTCAACCTCTAACTGCTGCCTTCCGCCGTTTAAATAACTTCTCAATCTCAACAGCAAAGAAAACAACGCTTGAAAGCAGCAAGGTCAGCAGTAATTCTCCCGCAGTAAGCGGAGCCGTTTTGAAAATCGGCCTCAGGAAAGGAACGTATATAGTTGCCATCTGCAAAATGAAAGTAAGGATAAAAGCACCCAGGAGGGGTTTATTGGAAAGAGGACCCTGCTTAAAGAAAGACTCCTTCTCTGACCTCATGGCAAGTACATTACCCATCTGGCTCAAGCAAAGCACGGTAAAGACCATGGTCTGCCAGTGAGCATGGCCTGTTTTAATGGACCAGGCCTGGGTAAAAATGGATATCAATCCCATAAGCAGGCCGACCCAGATAATCTGAAAGCCTAATCCGTGAGCAAATATGCTTTCTTTGGGATGCCGTGGAGGCCTGTTCATAACGTCTTTTTCTGCAGGTTCTCCGGCCAGAGCAAGACCGGGAAGACCATCGGTAACCAGGTTAATCCAGAGGATGTGAATTGGCAAAAGGGGCACCGGAAGCCCAAAAAAGGGAGCCAGGAATATGGTCCATATCTCTCCGGCGTTACTGGTCATCGTGTAGCGTATGAATTTCTTGATGTTGTCAAATATCCTTCTCCCTTCTTTCACCGCGTTAACGATAGTGGCAAAATTATCGTCAAGGAGAATCAGGTCCGAGGCTTCCTTGGCAACATCGGTGCCAGTAATCCCCATAGCCACTCCGATGTCTGCTCGCTTCAGAGCTGGCGCATCATTCACGCCATCTCCAGTCATAGCCACAAACTGGCCTTTATCCTGCAGGGCTCTCACAATCTTCAACTTTTGCTCAGGCGCCACTCGCGCATAAACCCGAATGTGCTCAACCCGCTCCTCGAATTCCTCAAGCGACAACCTTTCAAGCTCTGCCCCGGTAATCACTGCTTCTTCTGTATTTCCATCAAGAATTCCCAACCTCTCTGCAATGGCTTTGGCAGTGAGCGGATGGTCACCAGTTATCATCACCGGCTTAATTCCTGCTGCCTTGCAAAGGCGTATGGCTTCTTTGACTTCTTCCCGGGGAGGATCTATCATGCCCACAAGGCCCAAAAGTGTGAGTTCGGCCTCAACAACTCTTTCCTCAACCTGTTCAGGAAGGGTACGCCATTTTCTCATAGCAATGCCCAGGACTCGCAGGCCCCGGGAAGCCATGTCTTCTGCCACCCGAAGAATTTCCTCCTTGTCCACAGGTCGCAAGCCCTGAGAAGTCAGCGTGTTTTGAGATTTCTCAATCAGGTTTTCAATCGCACCTTTGGTGAAGGAAACAAAGCTCACCCCATCACCAAAAACGATTTCCACGCTTTCTGGCTCTCCCTGACTGACCTCATGTATAGTGGTCATGCATTTGCGTTCGGAATCAAAGGGTATTTCTGACACCCGGGCAAACTCCCGTTCAAGGGCGGTTTTATCAAACCCAAATTTCCTTGCCAAGCTGTAGAGCGCAGTTTCTGTGGGGTCACCAAGCACTTTTCCAGAACTGTCCACCTGAGCATCGTTACTTAGGGCAAGAGCTATGAAAAGCTCTGGGAACAGACCGTTGGCACTCCCGTTATCTTCTTTAACGTCTTCTACCTTCAGCACCTTTCCATCAACCCAAATTTCTTCAACATGCATTCTGTTGAGGGTAAGGGTTCCTGTTTTATCGGTACAGATGTAGGTTACCGAACCCAGGGTTTCCACCGCAGGCAATTTCCGGATAAGCGCGTTGCGCTTGACCATGTTCTTTGCAGTCAGAGCCAGAGCAATGGTCACCACTGCCGGGAGTGCTTCAGGAATTGCTGCCACAGCAAGGGATATGGAAGTAAGGAGCATCAGAAACGGATTTTCCCCTCTCAGAATACCAGTCACAAAGACAATGCCACAAATCCCCAGAATGGCAATTGCCAGCCTTTTTCCAAAAGCAGCGAGTCTCTTTTGAAGGGGTGTTTTGGTTTCTTCTTCCTCTTGGAGCATGGTGGCGATTTTCCCCAACTCAGTGTTCATCCCGGTGGCCACCACCACACCTCTGCCTCTCCCGTAAGTTACGATGGTTCCCTTGTAGGCCATGTTTTTTCTGTCACCAAGGGGGAGATTCTCCTCCGGTAGGGGTTCCTCCATCTTCTCAACCGGGACTGACTCACCGGTGAGAGCTGATTCATCAACCTTTAACTGGGCAACTTCCATAAGCCGCATATCGGCAGGCACGATTTTTCCCGCTTCAAGGAGTACAATGTCACCGGGCACCACCTGAGAGGCTGGAATGCTCTGCAACATTCCATCCCGAATAACTACTGCTCCCGGCGCAGCCATCTTTTTCAAAGCTGCTATAGCTTTTTCGGCCCGGTATTCCTGAACGAAGCCTATGATTGCATTGATGATAACAATCACGATGATGGCAATGGTATCCTGAGGTTCACCAATGATGCCTGATACAAACGCAGCTGCAATAAGGACCATAATCATGAAGTCCTTGAACTGATCGAGAAACATTTCAAAAGCAGTACGTCTTTTCCCCTCTTTTATTTCGTTCGCTCCGTACTGAGCAAGCCTTTTCTGCGCCTCTTCCTGCGAAAGTCCTGCAGGACCAGTGTTAAGCTCTTTAAAAACCGCATTTATATCCTTTTGATACCACTCCATCAAACAGCCTCCTCACCAAAAAGCTGTAATCCAAAATGCCAAAACTGCCATCACGTTTTTACCAATATGGGCAGCGCTCTACTTTGCAAATCTTCTTCCCAGGCAATTATACCCAATTTATCAAAAACATACTCAGTCAGCAAACAAGATTTTGTTTAATACCAACTGAAGACAAGGAAGAGCCTTCGAAATCCCAAGCCAAAGCTTCCTTATCCACCCCAAGCAACTTACTCAAAAGTAAAAACTTCCAAGCCAATCTTCATTCGTCAGATCTTTCAAAAATTTTTGAACCAGAAAAAACCGATTTTTTATCACGGCGACACTAAATGACGTTGCGTAAACTTACAATCAATAATGAACCCAAATCATCAAAAAGGAGAGGAGAACATTGTTCGATCGTAAAGTTCTTCTTGCGCTTATTTTAATAACAGTTATGGGCATATTTTCTCTTGTTGGTTGCAGTACTTCAACCACCACTTTCACCATAGCAAGTAACGACTTTCAAATCTGCGAAAACCTTCTCCTTGCCTGGTATCAGGCCCTCAACGCAAATAATTTTGCCTTAGCCCTATCTTACTGCAAACCAGGAGGAATCATGTTCGATTATACAAATGACCTCTGGAGGCTCAGTATAGAATACCCATTCGCATACGTTTTCTACACAGTAACAGACATTTACGGCCACGAATACATCAACGTCAACATGATCTCCATGTACCACGACTTTTGCAAAGACTTCTACTACAACGGGTGGTACTTTAAAACTGACTGCGAAACTCGTTTCTTAATTCTCTTTGAGAAGGTTTACGGCGAGTGGAAGCTTGCCTAAAAAAAACCTTTGCAGGAGGTGTTTATATGCGTCGCTTAGCCAGTTTTTTGCTTTTTGTGTGCTTTACGCTGATAACCTTTTCCTCTGCTTACGCGGTAACCACAGAAGAGCTTCTTACTCGCATTGAACAGCTCGAACAACGAGTTGCAGAATTAGAAAAACTTCTGCAACCCCCAGAAATAACCGAACAGCAAACGGTCACCTCTGACCAAATCGTGTTTGAGGGGGAAGGTATCCAGAACACAAGACCTTTCACCGTTACCGGAGCGTGGGTTATCGAGTGGCAAGCAGAAGGGAATTTTTTCATGATAACCATTTGCACCAAAGATGGAGATTACGTGGACATTCTGGGCAATGCTAAACGTGGCTCATCATACCAGCCTCAAGGAGGCAGTTACTATCTCCAGGTAAATGCTCTCGGTAAATGGAAAATTGCTATCAAAGAAGAAGGGCAAACGAAAAAGTGATTTTTCTCTTAAAACGCCAAAATGCTCAATAAAAGCACCACCTAAAGCGTTCAGTTTGTGTCAATCACAGAAATCAGGAAAGGAGAGATGCAGCGTGTCTGCCAAGAAAAAGTTATTGATGCTTTTATGCGTTATCATCCTGCTGATGGCATCGGGTATAGCGTTCCCTGCAGAATGGAAAATGGTAGCCCGCACCTACAGTGAAGACACCTTCTTCGTTGACAAATCGTTTGTTGAAGTTATCAGCCTCACCAAGTTCAAAATTATCAAAACCCAGATAAAGCGAGTTCTGGGAACAGATTCCAAAAAGCTGATAGAAAGGCTTTTCAAAGCAATTGCCTGCGCAAACAAAGAACCCTGGCCAGACGAAGCCAGCTACAAAACAGAGGACGGAACCGAGTACACAATAAGGTTGCTCGATGACTACGATGTAGAATATGCCATCTTAAAAGTCTACCTCAATCCCGAAAACTACGGTTACCTCGCCATAGAAGAGCGCTACTACAATCCGCAAGGAAAAGAGATTGGCAAAGCAAAGTTCAGCATACCTTCCACCATCAAAGAAGATTCCTTTACGTACGTATCTCCCTATTCTGCGATAGGGGCCACCATTGATTACTGCGCAGCCTATCTCAAGAAAAAGAACAGGCTATAAGATTTGCTAACCCGGTTTTTCAAAAGATAAAAAACTGCACCGGTAAAAGAGAAAGAACCACAGTGTATCAAGCTCCACCATGCAGGTTGCCCCGGGCGAGAGAGGCAAATATACCCAAAACACAAAGAGAGGCAAAAACCATAAAAGCAACTTTAACACTTGTCAAAAAGAGTGGATAGCGTTCAGGTGTGATCTGGACTCTTCCCATAAATACTGCAAAAATCAACATGGCAATTCCCATGCTGAGCATCTGCCCCACAAGCCGCATGGTAGCCAGAGTGGCCGATGCCACCCCGTAGAACTTTTTTTCAACGGAACTCATGATGGCATTGGTGTTGGGAGAGGAAAAAAGCGCAAACCCAAAGCCCAGGAGCAGCAAGCTGGCCACAATGAAAGTAAGATCTGTGGCATTGCCCAGAAAAGCAAAAAGGAAAAGCCCCAAAGCGGTAAAGGCCATACCCATTGAAGCCACCACTCGGGGTTCAACCCGATCAGAAATTCGGCCTGCAAAAGGCGAAAAGATGGCCATGACCGCAGGCTGGGCTACAAGGATTAAACCTGCACCCTGGGGATTGAAGCCTTTTATGTACTGGAGATACAGGCTCAAAAGAAAGGTCAAAGCGGCAGTAGCACTGTAGTTAATCAGTGCTGCCAGATTGGAAAAAGCAAACACTGTGTTGTTCCTGAAAAGATTCACGTCCAAAACAGGGTGAGCTACCTTCATCTCCCACACCACAAACACCAAAAAGCCCAAAGAACCAGCCAGGACCAACCAGGCTCCAGAAGTATCCGGAAGGAGAGAAAAGCCATATATCAATGCCACCAGGAAACAGGCATAAATCAACGAACCCAGAAAATCAAATTTTTCTCCCCGGGCTTCTGCCCACTCATCCTTAAGCTTCCACAGGGTAAAAACAATGACCAAAAGACCCAGGACAACGTTCAGCCAGAAAAGGCTTCTCCAACCCAGGTACTGGGTCAGAAGTCCTCCCAGAAAGGGTCCTAAGGAAAGGCCCAGATACACGGTCGCCGTGTTTATCCCCAGGGCTCTACCCCGCTCTCCTGGTGGAAAAACCGAAGTCAGAATGGCCACTCCAGTACTGAATATCATTGCCCCACCTGTTCCCTGGAGTACTCGAAAGGCGATAAGCAAAAAAGGAGAATTAGAAACTGCTGCGAGAAAAGAAGCGATGGTATAAATCAGCACACCACAGGTAAAAATCTTCTTTCTCCCATATATATCAGCCAACCTTCCCGAAGGAACCATAAACACTGCTGCAGCCAAAAGGTATGCTGTGGGAATCCAGCCCAGCAAAACTGCGTCCATGGCAAATTCTTTTCCAATGGCGGGAAGGGCCACGTTGATAGAAGAACCCATAAAGGGAGTGAGAAAAGAACCCAGCGTGATGGAAAGCAAAACTGCTCTTTTATAGGAATCAGCGCCTGTTGTAGTTAAAGTGTTTGTAAACATAGCACTCACCATTACAGTTTAACAATTTAAAAAGCCTCTTTTATGAACCCTGCCTTTTTTGAGATAGCAATAAAATAACGCTGCTGAAGACAACTCGAACAGGGCGAAATGCAACCCTTTTACCCGCTACCAGCAAAGCCAAAAGAGTGAAAGAAAATTTTCCTGTTTTCATTCACCTTACGCAGCTACCACCACCTAAACATGGTGGTTTTTTGCACCTCTCCTCTCTGCCACAACAGGTTCTGTCACTTTGCGAGCTAAAAAGATTACCACCGAATACAAAAGGACACCAGAAGGCATCTTGCTCAGTCGCTCGCTGCCACAGCGTTTAAGCTTCCACTTCACTCTTTCCAACGCCTTTGAGAAACTCGGTTATCCTTCCCCAGTCTTCACACCGGTATTCATAAATAGGCGTGCAACCAATCAACTCACTGAAGCACTTTCAGGAATAAATTTTACCCCTTCTTCTCAGGGTATCTTCAGCACTGATTGGTTGGACCGCTTTTTTCTCGACATCGTAGACAGAAACGATGTTCATTCCTTCAAAATAGCTTTTCACCCGCTGAATCTCTTCCCTCGACAACGGTTTTACTTTGCAAGGCCTTAGCGGCGTGTTAATCTGAACTTCATCAGGATTAATCTCTCTCGCAAGTTCAGACAACTTCTCGGCATCATCTTTATTTTCTTCTACAAACATTATCTGCAAAGCGAGCCTTCCTCTATATAAAGACCTGAATTTCTTTATACCATTAAAAATTGCGTCAAAGTTTATCTCTTTCATTGGCTTATTTATCGCTTCCAACGACCCCTGAGAAAAAGCATCTAATTTAGCCATTACAAAATCAGCCAGCAATAGATCTTTCACAACATCTTCTCTATCCATTAAAGAAGAATTTGTGATAACCGCAACTTTTTCTCTCCGCACTTTCTTTACGGACTTTATCATTTCTCCCAGATTTTTCGCCAGGGTAGGCTCGCCTCTACCGGAAAAGGTTATATAGTCGATTCCTATTTCGGGCAAAGAAGAAATCTCTTCCAGAAGATTTTCGGTGGAAACATAAATCTTTCTTTCTGAACTGAAAAAATGAGTCTCCCCTAATTGGCAATAAATACAATCAAATGTGCAAATTTTATCTTTGCAAGACAAAGGATCTATTCCCAAAGAGCTTCCCAATCTCCAGGAAGCAACCGGCCCATAAACGTATTTCAACCTTTTCTTCCGCATATCACCACGAAACTCCCTTTTCCATACCCCTTTTCTGGCTTTTCCACTTCCTTAAGTTCTTCCAAGGGCTGGAAAATGGTTTGATAGGTAACAATTTCATCGAAGTTGTGTCTTTTCAGTAAACCTATAACTTCATCTACTGAATAAAAATTTGCCTTTTCGTAAAACTTGTGTCCCTGCTGCTTTTTTTGTTGATAAAGCCTTCCCAGATAACTATTTTTATCCACGATGCCAATGATTATCTTTCCACCGTCCCTAAGCACCCTTCTCGATTCTGACAATACCAAATCGGGATTGTCTACAAAACACAAAGTAACTACCATCAAGACAAAGTCAAACTCCGCTTCCCCAAATGGTAGCTGTTCGCCCTTGCCCAAAAACGCTTTTACACCACGCTCTTTAGCAATCTCAAGCATCTTCTCTGACGGATCAACACCGAAAGAAACGCCCAGGGGTACTGCAAACCTTCCGGTGCCAACACCAATCTCAAGTCCTTTGCCTCCCCTGGGAACTACCTGTTTCAATGCCTCTATTTCGGATAAATAAGCTAATCTATTTTTGTCGTACCATTCATCATATTCCATCGAATATGAATCAAATATACTCATCAATCTTCCCCCCAAGCCTTTTGAATCTCCATCCAAATACGTACCCCAATTATCACCAAACCACGCCAATCTTTTCGCCAGGCTGAATTATTCTTTGTAATAAGAGTTTCCTACTTGCCCAAGCTCAAACAACACCCATGAGCCCATAAACAGCCTGATGCGCCCACCTCAACAGCAATACGATGCATCAGGGAGTTCCTTGCCTAATTATACAACGGGTTCACGCAATCCCCTGACAAATATGCTTAAACGATACCTTCTCACGCCCGCAGATTCTGAGAAATCACAAAATTACCTCAACATTCCTGCCAGGTACCCTCAGAAATTGAAGCTATACAGCGATCAAGGATTGCCTGATTGCGGAAACCATCTCCAAAAGATGGGATTTCAACCACTTCTCCCCGCAGGGCTCTCACAAAAGCTTCGGTCTGAAAATAGTAATGATCGAAAGAGCCAAAATGAGGCGGACATGGAAAGAGAGCAAAATTGCTCCGAAAGTAGGTATATTCAGTCATCAATGCCGGACAGGCGAGAATTTCCTGGGGTTTTTCAACATCAACCAGGAAGCCACCCTGCTCACCGTTTACCTCCACAGTCAGGGCATTACCCCGACCCGTTGCACAGCGGGACATTTCCGCAGTCAAAAAGGCTCCCCCTTCCACTTCACCCCATACACTTACCGCATCGTCCACAGTAACCTTCTTTTTCTCTCCCGAAACAGGGTCCTTCCTTTCGGAAACGAAAGTCCTGGCGTAAGCCTTAACCCGCAGAATTTTTGATCCGGTGAGAAACTCGACCAGGTCAAAAACATGAGAACCCAGATCACCCAGAACTCCACTCCCTGCCTCCCGGACGTCAAGCCGCCAGCTATAAGGAGCTGAAGGCGAAGAAAGCCAACTCTGGAGGTAGTGGCAACGCAGGTGGTAAATTCTTCCCAGTTTATTTTTGCGCAGAATATCCCGAAGCATCCGAACTGCCGGGACAAAACGGTACGAAAAAGCAACCATGTTGACCAAGTTTCTCTCTTTTGCCAGTCGATAGAGCTCCTTTGCCTCTTCTGCGTTCATGGTGAAGGGTTTCTCACATAAAACATGCTTTTCAGAAAGCAAAGCCCGCTTAACCAAGGGATAATGGGTAGCGTTAGGAGTTGCAATTATCAGCGCCTGAAGAGGCAGCGCAAAAATCTCGTCAGCGCTTGTAGTGAGGTGCGGAACCTGGTATTCGCGTTTTGCCTTTTCCAAACGGGCCTCGTCTGGATCACAAACGGCCTCCACCTGAACATCAGGGGCAAAGTGGCGCAAACTTAGAAAATGACGCTCCCCAATACCACCAAAGCCAATGATTCCTACTTTAATGTTTTTAGAAGACATGCTCTTCATCCTTTCCGCAGAGGTTTTCACGCGTCTTTATCATAACGCTATTTGCAACCAGGAGAAACCAGCTAGGCTCTGAAAAACTTCCACATATACCACTACGCTCCGTAAGAAAAGAGTAAAATTCGCAACAACGTGACGTCCTCCCCTCAATAAATTGAGGGGCATCCTCAAGCGGATGTGCGCAAAGGTTTACCCTCGCGCTTCGGTTCGGCGACGCCGTGCCATCCCAAGAGGTATGACACGACCGCGGGCCGCGCCACTCGGCCACTACTCCCCTTCACGGGAGATACCTGATGCACCCTCTCGAAGATGTTCAGGGCACCATTTACATCCGCCTGTGCCCTCCACCCACAGGGACATATATACAAACCCCGATATCTCCGGTTGGAAGGCATAACCTTCCCGCAGGCGTGACAGGCAATGGAGGTGCTCTTCTCTTCTACATCGTCACGGATTGTGACCCCCACTAGGGCACCTTTATATCTCAGCATGTTGATCAGCTTCCGGTACGGCCAGGCATGCAACCGCTGGTTCAGCCGGTCTCCATAGTCAACGCTCTCTCGGATTCCGTTAAGGTCCCCTATAGCTATTTCTTTTACACCCCGCCGCATGCACTCCCCAATAAAATGAGAGGTGGCTATGTGCAGTAAGTGCTCCACCTGTCTTCTTTCCCGGTGTGTTATCTCCTCCCACCTCCGTGAGTTCTGCTTAAGACTGGCCCGTACCTTCTGCCAGTACCGTCTTATGGTTTTGATCTGCCTGCCAGAGTAGAGCATTACTGTGCCATCATCAAAGGCACAGGCTATGAGAACCGTCTCCCCAAGGTCCACCGCTACCCTCCCCGTCCCGTTGTTCTCACAAGCCTTAACTTCCACCACCAGACGGGCCTCTATTCGCCTGGAAACCTTGTCGTAGGTAATGGAAAGTTCCCGCACCCGTTCGTACTCCACGCCAGGACGGTGAGATATCCGGAAGGTGACTTCTCTTACCCCGTCTTCCCGGCCGCTACCCAGACTCAATGTAACTTTATCCCCTTTCACTTTGAAGCCGCTCTGCACGTACTTAAGTGGCGAAAGCTGACCCTTACGGCGGAAGCCGGGAGCCCCATGCTGCGTGAGACCCTTTTTCTTGAGGGCAAAGAAAGACTTGTATGCTTCCCGTACTTCGTCCCGGGTGAGTTGCACTGACACCGAGTAGTACCCTTTGGCCCTGGGTAGCTCCTTTAAAATGCGGTTGAGGTTCTTCCGAGAAATATTTACCCTTCCGGTTTCTTTGTACTCTTTCCGCAGATGCCACAAAAGCCCGTTGTAGACCTTGGTGGCACAAAACATGGCATCCTTCAGAACAGCTTCAGTCTGCGGGTCCGCATGGATTTGGGCTTTGAGTGTGATTAGAGGCACTCATTCGCATCCTTCTTCTATTTTTTGAGCTTCGATATACCGACTGATAGTATCACTAGAAACCTGTCCCGCTGTAAATGCTAGGGTGAGGGGGTCCGTGTATCCCCTCAATAAATTGAGGGGGATTACTGCCCCCTCGCACTCCCCCATATCTCTAAAAATTATGACGACGCATGTAAGTACTCAAAGTCTTGCTTTAACTTGTTTACTGTAAATCTGCCCCAGACAAAGGTGATACAGGCAGAAGTAGCATTTCCTACCACTATTCCTGCCCATACTCCCACAAGCCCCATTTCCATGGTGAACACAAAAAGCCAGGAAAAGAGTACCTGCATGATGATGGTTCTCATAACGGTAACGACCAGGCTTTTCTCACCCCGACCAATCCCCTGGAACATTGAAGAAGTAAACATCCCAAAGGGAACTCCCGCCAGAAAAAGGCTAAGCAAACGTAGAGCTTTCACCAAATCATCGTAGATGCTTGCACCCGCTTCTGAATAAGTAAAGACCCTCCCGATGAAAGGTGCCAGCGCCAGAATAACCAGCGTTACGACAACTCCTATAAGCAAACCCAGCTTCACAGCGTAAAGGTACGCTGTCTCTAGTTTTCCTCCGTTCTTTTCCCCAAACGCTGCACCGGTGACTGAGGTAACAGCCATCGCCATGCCAATAAGGGGAACCGTGCCGAAATTGATAACCCTCCAAGCACTGGTAAAAACTGCTACTCCGTAATCGCCACCTGCTTTTACCGCAAATACATTAAGTACGTAGATTGCCACCGACATGCTGATTTGAGCCAGCGATGCAGGAATACCTATTCGCAAAATTTGTCTTAAAATGTTTGAATCCCACCGGTAGCGAAAGGTTACATAAGTATCCTTTTTAAAATACAGCCAGTACGCAATCAGTAAGGTGGAAATGGCTATGGATAAAACCGTCGCATAGGCAGCACCTTTTACTCCCAAGCCCAGCACATAAATGAAAACGGGATCCAGTGCAATGTTCAGAAGCGATCCTGTAGCGATGGCAAACATAGGCCTTTTAGCGTCGCCTTCGCCCCTTAAAACACCGTTGGCTACGTTGTTGAACATCAAGAGAGTAATAGCATAAATCAGCACCGTGGCGTAACCCATGGCAAAATCGAGTGTTTCGCCACTTGCACCTGCAAACTTGAGAATAGAACCTATGCTCGGAAAAAGTAAAAAAGTAGCGATCACACCAATGATAACGGACAAAACCATGGAAAGAGAAGCGGCAGTGTCAGCACCTGCTTTGTTTTTCTCGCCGATTTTTTGCGCCACCACAGAACTTGCACCAACCCCAACACCAGCAGCCAGCGCAATGACGATCATAAAGAGGGGGAAAACCAGACCTATCGCAGCCAGGGCCTGAGGTCCAAGCCCGGCTACCCAGATGCCGTCTGCCAGGTTGTAAATGGTCTGTACCAGCATCGCAAACATCATGGGAATAGAAAGTTTCACAATGGCTTTCCTGGGGTCTCCTCTGAGCAGTTTGGTTCCCCTGGTTTCTCGCTCCATTTGCGCTCACCCCATTTCTCTAAAAGAGCCAAAAGCCGTAAAAACCTCATTTGAAAGTATTTTCTTTGAAACAAACTTTTTTTGCAAACCAATGAGGAAGTAAGAAAAAGATAATTCAAAAAATCTGGATACCCTTTAAAATTTTTAAAAAAATTCCTCTTACACCCCTAAAGTTTTTTTACTTTTTGCCGATATATTGTAATGAAGGCAAAAGTTGAAAGAACAGATTTTCTTTTGAACCTTTAAAATCGAAAGGATTTTTTTCAGGAGAATGAAAGGGCAAACTCTCCGAAAGGAGAGGGCGCAAAGCTTCGGGCCTAAAGCGCAAAGAGCGCTAAGGTGGCTGAGCTGCCAAGTCTCCTTATTTTTGTGGAGCTTGCGAAGCGCCCTCACTTCCTGGAGGGGAAAAGCCCAAACGGGAGGTGAAGGGCAATGAAAAAAAGGTTAACCCTATTAGGTTTTATTGCAGGTTTAGTAGTAGTTTTGCTTGTAGCTGGTTGCTCCACAACCTTTAATATCCCTCTGGATGGCAGCACATCCCTTCCCACGGGAAAGTTTCTGGAAAACAGCGCTTCCCGGGTTCTTCTGGATGTTCCTTTTCTTCCCCAGGTTCCACCTGGTGACTGGTCGAACACTCGAAACTGCGGCGTGGCTTCGGCAGTTATGATTAAAGCGTACTACTTTGGCAGCACCCCAACCCCAGAAGATATTATCGAGGCTGACCAGTGGCTTCATAACCGATTCGGCCTTCCTTTGAATGGTGGAAATGGAGATTACACCAACGTGTTCCAGATTCGGGCCTGGTTAGAGCAGGAAGGAGTCCCAACCAGAATAGGCATGGGCAATCTGGAAGTACTGCGCAAGTTGCTTTCGGAAGGAAAGCCTGTCCTGGTTGCCGTATATTCCAACATGAACCCGGCAGGTGGGGCAAAGCACGCTATGGTGGCCGTGGGTATAGACAATGCCAACATCTACGTCAACGACCCGGGTAAGGTTAATGGCAAAAACAATACTTATCCTATTTCTCAGTTTCTTGCTGCCTGGTCGGCCCAGAACAACTGGTATGTTACTATAGAGTAAAAGTTTTGATAAATTCAACTACAGTGTTCAGAAATGGAGAAACTTTAAATATAATGCCTATTTTCAAGACACTTTATTGGTTTACCAGAAACAACCTCTCAAGGTCTATTAGCTTTACTTCATCGCTTTCTTCCAGATTTTCAAAGCCACTTTTTGAGAAAAGGTAGTATATTATCGAAAAATCGCTCACCTGAAGATCTTTCAGAAGGTATGGAACTTTACTTCTAAGCTTGTTCAAAACACGAATGTCCACTCTTTTATTTGTCCATTTACATTTACCCACATAAAGTGTTTTTCCCTTAATAGCCACTACATCAATCTCTATTTCTTTATTCCACCATCTACCAACTTTCTCCACTCCCTCTCTTTTGATTAAATATTGGCGAGCTACCTTTTCAAAAGTGAAAGAAACGTGTTGATCCAGGGTAGCAGTTATTCTTCGCAGCGCTTCTTCTTTCAGATTCCTATATATTAATTCTTGGTTTGGATAAATGTATCTGAAATAAAACCTTAAATACTCGTCAGACAGGTAATAATGAGGTTTGCGTTTCGGTTTTCTGTTAATAAAAAATGGGAACTCCTTATTTACGAACTTCAATTCCATCAGTCTCGAAAGATACATGCCGATGCTTTTGTAATCCACGCCAGAAATATCTGCAATTTCACTGGGTACCGTTTTGCCTTGAGCTATTGATTGAAGTATCGAATAATAGTTGGAAGGATCCTTAAATTCTTCAAGAGTCAGAAATTTTCCTTCCTCAACCAGATACTCACCGGCAGTGAGGACTTTTTCTGTTAAAGCCGTATAAAAATCCCTGTAACCAGAAAATTCAAGGAGATAGAGAGGAATCCCATCGGTGACACTGTACGCCTTCACAAAATCCCTTGTAGACTCAAAATTCAAAAATTTTACAGATTCAAAAAAGTCGAGAGGTAGTACCTGATATTGTCCTGTCCTTCTACCATAGATGGGGCTGTTCCTTGTGAGTACAATTTTTTCGATCATTCCGATATACGAACCACAAAGAATCATCTTAACTCCTAATTTCGAAAAAATCTCATCCCACCACCTTTGAAGAACGCTCGTAAAACTTTCATCACGCATGGGAATATACTGGAACTCATCAAAAACAACCACTTTTAAATCTCTTTTAGCTTCAAACACGTTCTTTAAAAATCCAAAGAATTCATCCCAAGAAGAAATTCGCAAGGTAGACGGAAGCGCCAGAATGCTTTTTATCTCATCCAAAAAACGATTCATCAGGTGAATGCTGCTTGAAAGGTCTGCAGTGAAAAATAAAGCTTTTTCAAGGCAATTTTGAAGAAGAAAAGTTTTCCCCACGCGGCGTCTTCCATATATAACAAGCAACTCCGCCTTATTGCTTGAAAGCTTTCGCTTCAGAAACTCACATTCCTTTTCCCGATTAATAAACATTTTTACTACCCCTTTGTATAGTATATCATAGAATACCAAATATAAATTTTTTAACTTTAAATTTTCTAAATCTAAATTTAGAAAATCTACCAAGGGAAACACAATTCTTAAACTACCGCAATCTGCCCAATTTCTTGCATATCCTTTTTCTCTCCAGTATTATTTTTTTCGTTATGAAAGAAGCTAAAAATGCTCAGCTTCCTGGTTTTTCTTCTGAGGAGATAAATAAAGCACGCTCTAAACTCGTTAGAACTCTTCTGATTATTGCAGGAACATTTTTTGTGGGGCTCGGGATTGCTGGTATACTCTTACCCCTTTTGCCCACCACGCCTTTTCTTCTTCTGGCTACAGCATGCTACGCCAGAGGGTCACCAAGATTTTACCACTGGCTCCTCAACAATAAGCGGTTTGGAAACTACATTAAGAATTACCGCGAAGGAAACATTCCATTAAAAGCAAAATTTTTAACCATTGCTGTTTTGTGGGCTACAATAGCGACTTCCTACGTTGTGGTCTCCAAAACCTGGGTCCGGATCACTCTAATCCTTATAGCCATGAGCGTTACTGTACACATTCTTTCCATTGGCAGGTTCTATCCCCGAAAAAAAACGAACAGGGCCTTAAAAAACTAACTCAGATTGTGCTGCTTTGCTGGAAACAACTTTCAAAGCCCGTCAACCGTTACCATACCAATCCGTATGTTTCATAACTCTTTTCACTTCAAAATCGTCGCTACCCAACGGGAAACTTTTTCACTCAACTCACTTCCTCCACATCATAGACAACCAATTCTTCCAAAACCGCTGCATCCGGGCACAGCCTTTTTATGTCCTCTACCACTCTCTGCTTCCCACCGCCACCATGAGTTATGAAAGGCGCAATCTTTTTTCCAGAGAGCGCGTACTGGGAAAGAAAAGTAGCCACAGGTGGTGCCACCGCTCCCCACCAATTTGGTGTTCCAAGAAAAATGACGTCGTATTCCTCGACACCTTCAATTTTCGTTTTCAAGGGAGGTTTGTAGCCTGGTTTGTAGCCTGCCTTTATCTCTTTTCTCGCCTGCTCAGTAGTTTCTCTGTAAGACGAGGGGTAAGGCATCTCAGGAATCAGCTCGACGATTTCTCCCTCAGTTAATTCTCGAATCAACCTGGCTATCTTGCGCGTGTTGCCAGACCAACTGTAATAAACTATCAAGGGTTTCATGCTTTATCCCTCCGTTTTTGATATAGCACTGAGTGAAATAAATTTACCCAATTGTATTCGTTTTTGGCGTTTCTCCTCACTCAACGAGTTCCGCCATTATAACAAAACCCCCGTAAAGGTATTGTGCCCTCACGAGGAGTCCGCTCTCGTCAAAAGACGCTCTGAAACACTCCTGACTGTTGAAATAGATAACAGAATCTACGCCGTACTCACTCTGTTCGTTCTGCCAAACCAAAGCGATTTCTGGAATCTCCAGAATTACATCTTTTTTTCAAGAGTTCCGGATGCACGTAGAAAGGCCCAAACGAGGGAACACCCATTACTTCTTCTGAAGGTAAGGACATACCAGAGTAGAACTGCACAACCCTGTATCTGGCGATTTCACCTTGAACGCTTGAAAGTTCATAGCTGCCACTTCCTGCAGGCGAGGTGACCCCGTAGGAAGTAATGTAAATGTCGTAAGTATGACTTTCTTGAGCAACAAGGGGAAATTCATTGACTCTGGGCCAGTCAATGTATAGATGTTTTAAGTATTGACTGTACACCACACCTGACCCTTCATGCTGTCTGGTAAGGTACTGAAATCTTTGAACGAGCCCCTCAGTTGACATCCAAATGTCCGTAGAAGAAACATCCTCTTCTATGCCTACCCAGATGGAGTTCTCTGAGACAGCACCACCTCTTACTACAATGCCCTGTTGGGCAAGCACGTCAGCCTGATTAAGTAAATCCTGGATCGCATCGGGATGCAGGAACACCAAAAGTGGCATCACCTTAAAGGGTTGAACCATTATCTGATAAGTGGAAAGGTTGGTGAGAACAAGGAATTCGATTCCCCATACCTCACTGTTTTCCAGGTTCGTGACAACATTGATCCTGAAACCACTTCCCGAAGCGGCGCTTGCCCCAATCGACCGAGAACCGCCTTCTTGCTGATAGATCAGCACAAGACCAGGCTTAACCCATTCGGGAACAGGATATTCCCTCGGAAGAAGAAGTGAAAGATCCGCTTGCGCAAAAGCTGTTATGCAGTTATCGTGAACAGCATCATCACTACTAACAGCACTAAAATGCCGTACAGTCTCATGTTACTTCCTCCTCCTTGTTTTCACCATAGCTTTATTATAAAGCCACGAAATCAGCTTCAAGAAAAAGCTGGTTTTGCTTATGTTTTGGGCCACATCGTAAATAAGAAACTCTTTTGTTACAAAAATTCCGGTTGCGCTCTTTCAAAGCTACAACCACCGTGGGAAAGGTAATTTCTACCAAAAGTGTAAACCAAGAAAAAAGAAAGTGCCAAAAATGAAATAAACCTTAAAAGGCTGGCTTTTTGCAAGGTTTCCCTATTGGAATTTTCGCAAGGAAGTCATTCGCTGGAAGCCTCATGAATTCTGGCAGGCCCGGCAGGATTCGAACCTGCAACCCCCGGATTTGGAGTCCGGTGCTCTAGCCATTCGAGCTACGGACCTACCTTCACAAGCAAAATATACCCCAAAAGCGGTTTCCTGTCAACAACATGTTTAAATTAATATCATGCGGGGACACCTAATAAGTCCAGTCTCTTCTAAATATCTCCAGGCTCTTCTTCCTAAACCCCAGTGTGGCTTTTTTATTATACTACTTCATTTACCTTTCTAAGTGAAACTACATGGTTTCCAGTTCAATCTCATCATCATAGTAGTTCCAGAACTCCTCCCAGAAAGTGCGGTTCAGTTTCTCCATCATTCCATCGAGTTTTGGAGAGTGAGGAGGAAGCACCAACAGTTTGAGGTTCCTCCCTTTACAGGCTTCTTCAAATTCACCATAAAACTCGCTTCCCCCATCCACCGGTATGGCTTTTATTGGAAAGGGACGGTGCTCAAGCAACTCTTCCAGGAAGTTCTTAGCCAGATCGATCTTCTTGCAAATCAAAAATTTTCTAAAAACCAGAGAAAAGAGCTAAAGATACTCTATATCGGCGAGTACTGCCCACCTGGGGTGGAGTACTTTTTAGCCTGCACAATCCCTTCAAAAACAATACTTTGGACTTCGAAGTACCCACGTTTCTTCTCTCCACCTTCGCCCTCACTCATCACTAATCCCCAACCAGAACCATCGGTGTAGACCCAGCCAAAGGTTTTTGCCGGAAGCCAAGTATACCAGAAAGGTTTCCCTCTTTCATCGAGGTTATACGGAGCCTTGGGCCATATACAAAGAGGAGTCACCACCACGTGGTAGGAAGCTCCAGGAACAAGACCCTGAAGGGTAAAGCTTTGTGGATCTGCCTGAAGGTAGAAGAGGTACTTGGGATCAGGAACGTACTGGGCGGGGTAGTCGCGGAAAAAGACTGGGTAATTGTAACGAATGTCCTTGGTCCAGTATGCCGAGGACAAGGGTTTCGATGGTTCAACAATGGAAATCCGATATCCCACTACAATACGCTTTACAGGCAGGTAGTAGAAAGTTATACCACCGGCTGCACCTTGGTCGGATTCAAAAATGGATTCTACTTCAGCCTCGAAGGGAGAAAAGGAAAGGGTCGCTTCTCCATCGAAACTCTGCGAGAAAGCAAAGGAAGAACAGAGCACAAAAAACAGGAAAGCTAACAACGCTTTTAGCATAAGGGAACACCTCCCAAACGGTAAGACAATCAACCTTCAAAAAACATATCTTTAAGTTCATACCCCTTAATATCATGTGATACATCTGATAAGTCCAATTTCTCCCAAATACTTTTAGGCTTCTCCGTCCCAAATTTTTCTTCTTGCAGGTTACAAGTCACCTTTGCTTGTTTCCAAAGACTGACGGTGTCTTCTAAAAACACTTTTAACGTCCATTTTATACCTCAACCCCTCCAATCATCCGGTTAACAGCGATAACTCCCAGTAAGATAAGACCCCACAGAGCACTGGCAAGGTGCGAACTCAAGCCCAGAAGGTTAAACCCGGTAGCGACAACCTGGAGAACAACAATAGAAACCACCACCCCAGGAAGACGCCCAAATCCTCCCGCTGGATCCACACCTCCCAAAACACAGGCCAAAACGGTAAGCAGGAGATACGATTCTCCATAATCAGCCTGGGCAGCATTGAAGCGAGAAATCATGACCAGCCCTGCAACGCCAGAAAGAAAGCTGGACAGAAAGTAAGTTTTAAAAAGCACCAGAGCATTGTCAACTCCAGCAAAGAGAGTCGCTGTAGGGTTTGAACCAAGAAGGTATACATAGGTCCCAAAGCGCGTCCTGGTAAGAAGAAGGTACAGGGAAAAAGCACAGATGAAAAAGATTACAAAAGGCATGGGGATACCCAGGATAGTCCCATTTCCCAGGAAAAGAAAACTATCTGGAAAGCCAGCAATAACATAACCCCTGGTGAGAACCAGGGACACCCCCCGAATAAAAATCATAAGTCCCAAAGTAGCGATAATGGCTGGAACATTAACCCAGGCAATGAGAACTCCCTTGAGAACCGCAAAAAGCAGTACAAAAGAGAGGCCAAACAGCATGGCCAAGGGAACTGAAAAACCACTTCGAGTCATACCTATGGCAGCAACAACGCCACAAAGGTTTGCCGTAGCAATGACGGAAAGGTCGATTCCTCCGGTAAGCATTGGAGTTATCTGAGCAAGAGTTAAAATGCCCAAAAGTGGCAACTGGAAGGCAATGGACTGGAGGCTTTCCAAACCAAGCAGTCTCCCCCTGGTCAAAATCCCTAGAAGAACAATTAAGAAAGTGACCACAGCTACCAGAACTGCAGACTGCATTTCTCGCCTTCCCAATTTATCCGTCATGTCCGCCCTCTCCTCTTTTGCTCAAGGTTCTGCTGATAGGCACTCAAAGTGGCAGCAAGAACAATAATGAGTCCCATGATAACCTGGTGCCAGTACGCTGAAGCCCTAACCAGAATGAGACCATTTTTGATAAAGGCGATAAAAAGGACGCCTAAAACTACCCCAAGGGGAGATCCGGCGCCACCAAAAACACTTGCCCCTCCCAGGATTGCTGCTGCCAGAACATCGAGCTCTCGACCCACAATAGCGTTGGGTTGAATCATCTGATTGAGTTCTGCGTGCACAAAACCAGCAAGGCCAGCAAGAAGACCAATGTAGCAGTATACGAAAAGCTGGATTCGAAAGATGTTGAACCCGGCTCGGCGAGCAGCTTCGCTATTTCCTCCCAGAGCGTAAACTTTCCGACCAATGGGGAGATATTTCAAAATGACCCAGGTTGCAAAAGCAATCAGGAACCACACCACTGTAAAAATAGAGAGTCCGTAGTCCACTCCCTTTTCAGAAACCAGGGTAAGCACCTTCAAACGTGCAAAATCCCGAAAAGGTGCTGGAAAACCATAAATCCACTTCCCCTTGCTGATCACCATCAAAAGGCCGTAGAAAACGTTGAGGTTAGAAATGGTGATGATAACCGGGTGCACCCGGGTTCGGTTCACCAAAAAAGCGTTGAAAGCCCCAAGCGCTATACCTATAGGAATGGGGATTAAAAAAGCCAGAAAGACACTTTCCACCATGTATCTGGTGATGATGACTCCCATGACGTATTGGGCCACAGTGGCAATGGCCGTGAAGGAAACATCAATCCCTCCAGAAATCAAAACCACAAGTTCTCCTAAAGCTACAATACCCAGGAAAGAGTTATTGCGTAGTACATCGAAGAGGTTTTCCGCAGTAAGAAATTTAGGATTCAAAAGAAAAAGAACTACAGAAAGAGCAACCACAACACCTGCCAGATACGTTTCCGTTTTACCAGCAATACGCTGCAGCAAAGTGATCGCCTCTATCCAACGATTTCTTTCCGAAGTTCCTCTTCGGTAACTTCCCCAGGCTTATACTCCCGAATGATACGCCCCTCCCTCATGACCAGAATTCGGTGGCAAATTTGAAGGACCTCATGTTCCTCATCCGAAATTAAGATGATGCCAATGCTCTTATCCCTGGCAAGAGTAAGGATCACTTCGTAAATGCTTTCTTTCGCTGCCACATCAACTCCATGGGTGGGGGTATCAAGAATGAGAATCCGTGGAGCGGTGAGAATCCACCGGGCAAGAACAACTTTTTGCTGGTTACCCCCCGAGAGAGCGCGAACTGGCGCATCTACTGCCGGAGCTTTTATGCCAAAGTCCCGAACGGCTCTATTGGCCACGGAAAGCTTTTTCAACGGATGTAAAAAACCCAGGCGCTCCACAAGCTTATCAAGAATGGTCACCACAATGTTGTCAGCCACAGGTTGATCGAGAATCAGGCCCTGGAGAAGCCTGTTTTCCGGCACATAACCAATGCCCTGCCGGATGGCATCACGGTTGGAACGAAAAGTAACCTCCCTACCCTCGAGGAAAATCTTGCCTGAATCAGGGGGATTGAGCCCAAACAGGGTTAAGGCAAGCTCAGTTCGACCCGAACCCCGGGGACCAATAAGGCCCAGAATCTCTCCTCGGTGAAGGCTAAAGTTAACGTCGTTATACTCACCTCTCCGGGTAAGGTTTTCTATCCTGAGAATCTCTTCTTCACTCCTTAAAGGAGCAATAAGAGACTGAGCAGCGATTTCTTTTCCAGTCATCAAAAAAGAAAGGTGAGCCTTGTTAAGTTCCTCCTTCGGGAAAGTGCCCACTTTCACCCCATCCCGGAGAACTGTCACTCGATCACTTATTTCAAGAACCTCGTCAAGACGATGGCTTATGAAAACAAAAGCAATGCCTTGAGCCTTCAACTCGCGGATGAAACCAAAAAGACGCTGTACCTCCCGAAAAGTTAGTGAAGCTGTCGGTTCATCAAGAATAATGAGCTTTGCTTCACTCGCTATCGCCCGACATATGGCCACAAGCTGCTGGTCAGCAAAGGGCAGTCTTCCCAGGATAGCACGGGGGTCAATGTTGATACCAATTCGCTCAAATACTTCTTTTGCCCGCCGCTCTATATCGCTCCAGGAAACAAACTTCTGATTCCTCTCAATATACTCATGGGCAAAAATGTTCTCAGCCACTGAAAGGTTAGGAAAGAGGGAAAGGTCCTGATACACCACATGGATCCCCAGGTGAAAAGCAAGGTAAGGAGTAAGGCGGGGAACTCTTCGCCCCTCAACAACAATTTCTGCTCCCGGCTCAGGTTGAACAACGCCAGTAGCGATTTTCACCAGAGTGCTCTTGCCCGAGCCGTTCTCTCCCACCAGCCCGTGGACCTCACCCCGAAGGACTGAAAAATCCACATCCCGGAGAGCGACTACGCCTCCATATCGCTTGCTTACGCGAGAAAGAGAAAGAACCAAAGAAGCCGCAGACACAAATTTCACCTCAAAGAAAACGCCGGGGTGAAGCACCCCGGCGTTTCTTCTTCAGAAGCCAAGAGATTCTGCAGTTTCAGCATCAGGCATGATTTTGATTTGGTTCACGCTGATAACTTTTCCTTCCACCTTAATGGGTCCAAGACCCGGAATTTCCATCCCCTCTTTAATCTCCACACCATCAAGAATTTGCTTGGCAATGTAAACCATAGCGTATCCAGCATCTTTGGGATCCCAGAGTTGTGCCCAGTCCACAGCCCCGGTGGCAAGGTATGGAGCAACAGTGGAGGGAATTGCGCTTCCCACAACGATAATTTCGTCCTCCATGCCCTTTTCAGCCACAGCTTGAGCTGCTCCAATCGGACCCAGGCTACCCCAACCAATTACTGCTTTGAGTTGATCACCATAGGTAGTAATCAGGTCAAGAACTGCCGCCCGAGAATCTTCAACAGATTCGGCGGTGGGTAGGCGGGAAGTAAGTTCCTTCAGAAAAGGATACTTTTCCTTTGCATATTCAAGCGCCACATCAGCCCAGTAATTGTGAAGAGGCACCGTAAGACTTCCCACCAGCATTACAAAACCAGCCGGGTTTTCAGGGGTGTACTTATCAAGCTCGCCCATTTCCTTAAGTTCTTCCACAATAGCATCGATGGGCTGCTGTCCGTATTTTACGCTGTCGATGGTTTCAACATCCCAATCGATGGCTTCAGTTTCAAACGGTGACTCATGAGTAATAACCACAATACCCCGCTCCCGTGCCTTGTTGAAAACTGGAACCAGAGCTTTGGCGTCGTTGGGAACTACACACACTGCATCCACACCACGGGTTACCAGGTCTTCGACCATTTGAACCTGAGGTGCTGGATCAGCAGTTGCCGGACCAGTAAGATAAGCGTTTACACCGAGTTCCTTTGCCGCCTGCTCTACACCTTCCGCCATGCGATTAAACCAGGGAATACCTGCAATCTTGACTACTACCGCAATTTCATACGGTTCCGCTGCAAAAGCTACCGAAGTCCACACCAGAAGGCCCAAAAGCAGGAAAAACACCACCAAACGCTTCATAGGTGATCACCCCCCTTTATAGATTGTAACAGAAAGGGTTTTGGTGTCAACAAATACCGGTTGCCAGTCCCAGCTCTGAAATGCATAATCAGAACATCAATCAGCGTTTTGCCAACAGTTGTTCATCACCTAGCAGCCGAAGAAAAGTCACCAAGTGTTACTTTTACCACCTGAATCCCCATATCCTCGAGTTTTTTCGCCAGAGTAGAATCGAGATATTCATCAGTAAATATCCTGGTCACTTTTCGTAACTCACAGATTTTAAAAAAAAGCTACTTCCTGGAATTTCCGGCTTTCGGCAACCAGAATAACCTCGCAAGCAGAGTTAACCATGACTTTCTTAAGGTTTGCCTCGAGCTCAAAAACATCGGCAAGATATCCCTCGTTAACCAGAATTGCCCGAGCTCCCAGAAAGATTTTATCAGCATAATAATTCCGCGCAGCTTCCTCTGCCTGAGGTCCCACGAAAGAAAAAGACGGTGGGTGAAGGGTACCTCCAGTAGCAATAATGTTAAAGTTAGGATTAGAAGCTAAACTGATGCAGATATCCAGTGAGCTGGTAAGGATGGTCACTTTCTTGTCAGGGTCCATGTTCCGGGCAACCTGCAGGGCAGTAGTACTGGCATCAAAGATAACTGAATCTCCGTCTTCAATGATTTTTGCAGCTTCCTTTCCAATAGCTTCCTTAATTTCGCGGTTGGTAACTTCACGAAGCGAGAGGGGGATTTCGACACTGCTTGTCTTCACTCGGGAAGCTCCACCATAAATCCTGCGTAATAAACCCTGCTGCTCCAGCAATTTCAAATCCTGGCGGATAGTGTCTTCACTCACCCCAAAGGTTTGTGCCAACTCCTTCACAGTAAGGGTTCGGCGAGTATTCAGAGACTCCAGAATTTTAAGGCGTCGTTCTTCGGCAATCAAACCACTTCTTCTCTTCAGCATAAGAACCTACGACACCACCTGACGCGTACGCCTGGAAGCAAAAAGGTTGGGAAACATGACCACGCAGACCAACACAAAACCGATGATTACCATCATGACCTGACCTGGAACGTTGCGAAGCCCCATGCCATAACGCAAAAAGCGCATGAGAATAAGTGCAAGACAAGCTCCCAAAATAGTCCCCTTACCTCCGGCCGGGTTTGCCCCCCCTAAAACAGCAATAGCAATAACTTCGAGTTCATAACCGGTCGCCACATTGGGCCGAGAGCTGCCCAGTTTAGAAGTGAGAAAAACTGCTGTCACCCCAGCCATGAGTCCGTTAAGAGTAAAAAGGATTCTCCGCATTTTTCCTACCGGCACGCCAGAAAAAAGGGCCGCCTTTCGGTTGGTACCTATTGCAAATATCTTGCGTCCGAAAGCAGTTCGATGGAGCAAAATACCGTACACGACTGCGCACAAAAGGAAGGCTACCAACATAAAAGGGATGTGAGTCTTGCCCACATACCCCCAGGCCAGATACGAATACCAGAGCGGAAAACCACTGATTGCTTTATCACCGAGCAGGATATAGGCAATACCTCGATAAAGCGAAAAACCAGCTAAGGTTACTATGATGGCTGAGAGATTCGGTACGCGGGAAATGAGAAGGCCGTTGAAATACCCACACAGGGTTCCCACTCCCAGAGCTACAAAAATAGCAAGCGCCATGGGAACACCTGCTCGATGAGCCATGGCCATGAGGACCGAAGATAGAGCGACAATGGAGGCTACCGAAATGTCTATCTCACCGGCAACCAAAACCAGTACCATGGGAAACACCATAAACCCGGCCTCGAGAAACACCGAAAGTGCGTCCATAATGCTTGCATAACGCAAAAAATGTGGAGAAAGCTGGGCGTTGACCACAAACGTAATGCCAATAAGAACCAAGAGAAGCCATTCCCAGCGAAAGACAAAAAACTTCGTCTCTCGGCGGAGGAATTCTTTATCACGCTCCATAGCGCATCCTCCTCAACTCTTCGCGCTGCCTGAGCTGCGCTCGCTCAGCACTGCGGGTAATAAGGGCATTTACCACCGCAGCAACCAAGATAATTATTCCCTGAAGAGCCATCTTCCAGAAAGGAGAAACCCTGATCATGGGTAGGGCATTATTGATTATTCCAATGGTTATGGCTCCCAAGAAAACCCCGGGAACAGTTCCCACACCACCGGTTATGCTCACCCCTCCCAGAACACAGGCAGCAACCACCGTGAGCACAAAGCCCGAAGCAGTGTCGTTCTGAGCCGAGGCATACCTGGCCACCCACATAACCCCTCCCAGGCCAGAGAGTGCCCCCGAAATAACGTAGACCAGCCAGGTGATAAAGGTGGTATTGATGCCGATGACTTTCGCAGCCTCAAAATTGCTTCCCACCGCATAGATTTCCCGTCCCGTACGGGTATGGTTAACGAAATAATAAAAGACCACATACACAATTAGAGCAATGGTTATCAGGTTGGAAATACCCAAAAGCCTTCCCGTCGCCATGGATTTGAACGATTCAGGCATCTCGTGAGCACTGACCCAACGGCCACCACTCACTATAAAGGTAATACCCCGATAGATGTACATCATGCTCAAAGTGGCAATGATGGGAAGAACTTTCCCTTTAGCCACAATGAGACCAGTTACCGAACCCAAAAGTGCGCCGAAAACCAGCCCGAAAACCAGAATTAAAGGCGGCGAGAGATGAGGATTGTCTCGAACCAGGATACCTGAAACCATACCCGCCAGAGCAAGAACCGATTCAGTGGAAAGATCAATCCCTCCAGTAACCAAAACCAGCATCATGCCCACTGCCATCACGGCGAGGACTGAAGTATCGATAAGCATATCGTGAAGGTTGCCCCAGGTCAGGAAGCGGGGATTGCGCATACCGATGACGGTAGAAATAATCACAATAAAAACAATAATCCCTAATTCCCTGAAACCTCGCATTTGCAATACAAATTCCGAAAAAGACTTATTGCTCCCTTTCACCTGTAGCGCTCACCACCTGATGCCTATTACCCAGTTGAGTAACACCCACTGCCATTTCCATAAGCTTTTCCTGAGTGGCCTCCCGACGTTCAAGGATACCACTTACTCTCCCCTCACACATGACCAGAATACGGTCACTCATCCCCAGAATTTCCGGCATTTCAGAAGAAATCATGATAATCCCTAACCCCTGTTGTGCAAGTTCTGACATAATACGGTGAATAGCAGCCTTAGCTCCTACGTCCACTCCGTGCGTTGGTTCATCCAGAATAAGAATCCTAAGTCGGGCAGCAAGTAGTTTGGCTACCACAACTTTTTGCTGGTTACCGCCTGAGAGTGAACTAACCGGGCTGAAAATAGAAGGAGCTTTGATTTTCAAAAGTTCGAGCATCTTTGAGGAAAGCTGGTGTTCACGCTCTGGCTGAAGCCAACCGTGCCGGGTGAGAGAATCAAGGATGATGATGGCAATATTATCATTAATGCTCATTGGTAAGAACAACCCCTGCTGCAGGCGGTCTTCAGGAAGATACCCAATACCACAGGCAATGGCATCCAGAGGACTTCGGATAGTAACTTCTTTTCCTTCCACAAAAATTTTGCCTTGGTCTGCTGGAGCAATACCAAACAGGGCGTGAGCCACCTCGGTCCGACCCGAACCTACCAGACCGCTCATACCCAGAATTTCTCCTGTGTGCAAGGTGAAAGAAACATTGGAAAAATAGCCCATCCGGGACAAGCCTTCCACCCGCAAAAGCTCTGCTCCTCGCTCCACCTGAATTTTGGGGAAGAGCTGGTCGATTTCTCGACCCACCATAGCTCGGATGAGCTCTCTCTCACTCACCCCGTCCACCATCCAGGTCCCCACTTTTCTCCCATCTCGCAAAACGGTTACCCGGTCAGCAACTTCAAAAATGTCCTCAAGGCGGTGCGAAATAAAAATGATGGAGGTACCACGTGCCTTCAACTGCTTCATAATTCTGTATAATTCTTCAGCCTCTCGCTTGGTAAGCGCCGCGGTGGGTTCGTCCATAATCAAAACCCGGGCATCGATTGACAGAGCCTTGGCAATCTCCACTATCTGCTGCTGAGCAGCACTCAGAGAACCTACCGGCGTTGAAGGGTCGAGGTCCGAACCCAGGGATTCAAGAAGCTCCCAAGCTTTTTTGCGCATTTCCCTCCAGTTAAGGCGCTTAAAAAGCGGACTCACCAGAGGATGGCCCAGAAAAATATTCTCCGTAATGGTAAGATGCGGGAAAGAAGCCGGTTGCTGATACACTGCAGCTATTCGGTAGCGGAGTGCTACAGTGGGATTATGAAAAGTCACTTTCTGACCTTCCCACCGAATTTCCCCAGTATCCGGCTGGTGGACCCCGGTGATAATTTTAATAAGAGTGGATTTGCCGGCACCATTTTCACCTACCAGGGCGTGAATTTCCCCTTTGCGAAGGTCAAAATCAACCTGCTCCAGAGCCTTGATGCCGGGAAAATATTTGGATATTCCACGCAATTCAAGAATATTCTCGCTCAACTCATTCACCCCATAAAAAACCAAGGGGCAGGGCTAACCCTGCCCCTCAAAAAGCAGGCTTTAGAACACGTCCTTCCACTCGTCAATGTTGGACGCATCGAAGCGGAAAGGAGGTCCAAGCAGCACCTCAGTCCCGCCATCCTCGGCTTTGGTGATGGTCCGCTCGCCAAGTCTTCCTGCAGTGAAGGTCTCACCCTCTTTGCCGGTTATAGTACCTTCACAGAGAAGCCCTGCAACGTAAGCAGCAAGATAACCCAGATCCACCGGGTTCCAGAGATAGAAGGCTTCACAGGCTCCATTCTTAACCCATTCAGCCATCTCACTGGGAAGGCCTAAACCGGTGAGCTTGATTTTTCCAATCAAACCCGCATCGGTAATAGCCTTGGCAGTGGCGCTTATACCAACAGTAGTTGGAGAAATTATACCCTTGAGGTTGGGGTAGGATTTGAAAAGACCCATCGCCTCATTATAGCTTTTATCCCGCAAGTCATCTCCATAAACAATGGCTGCAAGACGCATCTTGGAGTATTTGGGATCTTTGAGCTCTTCCTGCATCCAGCGAATCCAGGTATTTTGATTGGTCATAGTAGCCGCTGCCGAAAGAATAGCAATTTCACCTTCATAGCCAATCATCTCGGCAATGGCCTGAACCTGAAGTCTTCCAATTTGTTCGGCATCGGCCTGGTTCACGTGGACGATGCGGCCCTGGGGATTCACTGCTGAGTCAAAGGAAACGACTTTTATGCCGTTGGCCATAGCTTTTTTGAGAACTGGAACCAGGGCATTGAAGTCGTTGGCACTCACGCAGATAGCATCTACATTCTGAGCAATAAAGTTCTCAATGATTTCAATTTGCCCCTCTACAGTGGGAGTAGGTGGACCCTGGAAAATAAAGGTGTTCCCAAGTTCATCACATGCTTCTTGACCACCACGGGCACAAGCCTCAAAAAAAGGATTCCCTACATTCTTTACCAGCATCCCAATGGTAAAGTCCTTTGCAGAAACCCCAAAAGCAAGTACACCACACAAAAGTAACAACACCGCAGCGAAAAGAAGCTTTCTCATTCCCCTCACCCTCCTTTGTAAATATTACGCAAGACTAAAAGCAGTAAGCACGAATTAGAAAATTTTGGAAAAATCTCACCTCCTTTTTATTATTTTAATCATTTCCCGGAAATCGGTCAAGATTTTTCCCAATTTGCCCGTAATTTCTCCAGATTTTCCCGTTTTTTTCCAAATACAACCCCACTGGGCAACTGGAGAATGCCATAAGCTTCACAACCTCTACCAGCGGTGATGCACTGCACTGCGTATGTAGCGCTCGTAAATTCCCCTAACTTTTTCCATCACTCCCTCTTCAAGCGGCGGCAAGCTGGAGCTCAACGCATTTTCCTCAGCCTGGCGAGGGTTTTTAGCACCCGGAATAACCGTGCTCACCTCGGGAAACATCAAAATCCACTTCAGGGCAAACTGGGCCATGGTAAAACCCGCAGGAAGTATTTCCCGAAGCTCTGCAACCGCCCGTAGGCCCTGTTCCAGGTCCACTCCAGCAAAAGTTTCTCCACGGTCAAAAGCCTGCCCAAAGCGGTTAAAGTTGCGGTGGTCATCAGGTGGAAAAACGGTATCGGGGGTGATTTTTCCAGTGAGCAAACCACTGGCTAAGGGGACTCTCGCGATAATGGCCACTCTTTTTTCTCTACAACGAGAAAAGAAAAGCTCTGCAGGACGTTGCCTAAACATGTTGAAAATAATCTGCACACTGCGCACTCCCGGATATTCGATGGCCTTAAGACCTTCTTCCACTTTTTCAACACTAACTCCATAATAGCGAATCTTTCCTTCGGCAACCAGCTTGTCCAGGGCTTCAAAAACTTCGGGACGGTAGTAAACTTCTGTCGGTGGACAGTGCAGTTGTAAAAGATCGATGGTCTCGGTTTCCAGGTTTTTCAAGCTCCGCTCTACAAATGCCCTCAGATTTTCCTCCGTATAGCCGTCTGCAATATGGGGAGAAAGCCTCCTTCCCGCTTTGGTAGCCACAAAAACCGGTTCCCGGCGTTCCCGAAGGACTCGGGCTATCAAGCGCTCACTACGTCCGTCTCCATATACATCGGCAGTATCAATGAAGTTGACCCCGCAATCAATGGCTTTGTGTAATGCAGAAATGGCATCTTTCTCCTCAACTTTTCCCCAACCCCCACCTATGGCCCAGGCACCAAAACCCACTTCACTTACCGCCCAACCACATCTTCCAAAAACCCGATAATTCACAATTTCACCTCCAACCAGCACAATATTTTTACCGCTATTCTCCCCATCAGTATAACACTCTGCAAAACTTTCAGGCTCCCAAACAGAAACGCTTCCAAAACCAATCTAAATGGGAAATGCTCTGTGATAAAATAAGTTTCAAGGAGAAAAGACCAACCATGAAAGCTCTGATTCTTTCTGGAGGACACGGAACCAGACTCTACCCGATAACCAAAGCAGTGAGCAAACAGTTGCTCCCGGTTTATGATAAACCTATGATTTATTATCCGCTTTCTACAGTTATGCTTTCTGGAATTCGCGAAATACTACTCATCACCAACCCCGAGTATTTGGGCCTTTACCGCAGACTGCTTGGCGATGGTTCACAACTGGGCATTCACATCGAGTACGCCGTACAAAACGAACCTCGAGGCTTGGCTGACGCTTTTTTAGTAGGAGAAAGGTTTATCGCTGGTGAAAAATGCATGTTGATTCTGGGCGACAACATCTTCCATGGTCGGGGCTTTGGTGCCACGTTACGCAGAGCGGCTTCTCTGGAGAAAGGAGCCCTCATCTTTGGTTACTACGTTAAAAATCCCAGCGCTTATGGGGTGATTGAAATTGACGCCGAAGGAAAAGCCCTCTCCATTGAAGAAAAGCCTTCACAACCTCGCTCCCCCTATGCGGTGCCCGGGCTTTATTTCTACGATGAGAAAGTAGTGGAATTTGCCAAAGAGCTAAAACCCTCTGCCCGGGGGGAACTGGAAATAACCGACCTTAACCGCAAATACTTGGAGCGAGGAGAACTCCAGGTAGAAATCCTGGGCCGAGGTTTCGCCTGGTTAGACATGGGAACTTGCGAGAGTTTGCTCGAAGCAGCCAATTTTGTGGAAACCATACAGAAAAGACAGGGGTTTTACATCGGCTGCATCGAAGAGGTAGCCTATCGAATGGGTTATATTGATCGTGAACAGTTACTCAAACTGGGCAAGGCAATGGAAAAAACTGACTACGGAAAATACTTAATTGAAATTGCTAACGGAGAGCAAAAATGAGTGAGTTTTTGAAAATTCCCACCGAGCTTCCCGATCTTTTTCTGATTGAACCCCAAATTTTCAAGGACCAGCGGGGGTTTTTCATGGAGTTCTGGAATCAGCAAGCCTTTGCTAAAATAGGCCTTAAGCTTCAATTTGTTCAGGATAATCACTCTCGCTCCCAAAAGGGGGTATTGCGAGGGCTACACTTCCAGGACCCTCATCCTCAGGGTAAATTAATCCGGGTAGTTCGAGGTAGCATTTTCGATGTGGCAGTGGACCTGCGTACCTCGTCACCCACCTTTGGCAGGTGGTGGGGAACGATTCTCAGCGAAGAAAACTTCCGCATGCTTTACATACCTCCCGGTTTTGCCCACGGTTTCTTAGTCCTGAGTGATTGGGCTGACGTTATTTACAAAGCCACTGACTACTACCATCCCAAATGCGAAGGGGGAATTCGCTGGGACGACCCGGAACTGGGCATTGAGTGGCCTTTACAGGAATATGGCATTACCAGACCCTTGCTTTCTCGCAAAGACGAAAGCTGGCCTTCGTTCAGCGAATGGCTACGCAAAAAATGGGGGAAACTATGAAAGTTCTTTTAACGGGAGCCTGGGGGCAGCTTGGTCAGGCCTTTCAGGAACTCTTTGAAAAAGAGGGAATACATTACTGTGCCCGGGGACACCAAGAGTTGGATATCACTAACCTGCAGCTTCTGCGAGAAGCCATCCGGGGCAAGGGTTTCACCCACATTATAAACTGCGCTGCCTTCAACGACGTGGATAGAGCGGAAAAGGAGTGGCAAAAAGCCTACCTTGTAAACGGCATAGGCGTGCGCAATTTAGCCATAGTCGCTCAAGAAGAGAACATAGAGCTCATGCACTTTTCAACCGACTACGTCTTTGACGGCCAGAAGGGCACTCCTTATACCATTTTTGACACACCCTGTCCCCTTAACCGTTACGGAGAGAGCAAACTACTGGGAGAAAAGCTGATACTTCTTGCCAGTAAATGGTACCTTATCCGAACCAGCTGGGTATTTGGAAAAGGAGAAAGGAACTTTCTCCGTAAGGTACTCTCCTGGTCTACAAAGCAAAATCGGTTGCGTATCGCCTGCGATGAAGTAAGTTCCCCCACCTATGCAAATGACCTGGCCCGGGCCAGCTACCTACTTTTACGGGAAGGGGCCTGGGGTATATATCACATAACCAATACCCCAGCCAGTCGTTACCAGTGGGCAGAGTATTTCCTGAGAAAAACAGGCTGGAAAGGAGCAATAGAGCCAGCTCGGCAGGAGGAATTTTCTCTCCCTGCCCACAGACCAAAATTCTCGGTGCTCGACAATTTTGGATTAAAAGAAACCATCAATTTTCAGATGCCCAGCTGGGAAGAAGCTACTGAGCGTTTCATAAGGGAGGAAATCCTCAAATGATTTTACTGGTAACCGGATGCGCAGGATTTATCGGCAGTAATTTCGTACACTTCTACCTGCGTTCAAAATCCGAATGCAAAATTATTGGCCTCGATAAACTGACCTACGCTGGTAATCTGGAAAACCTGGCCCCAGTGCAACAAAAAGAAAAAGAGCGCTTCATTTTTGTGCGGGGAGATATTGCCAACACAGAGCTTGTGGAACATTTGTTTTCTCTTTACGACATCGATGTGGTGGTCAACTTTGCTGCGGAGTCTCACGTAGACCGCTCCATTGACAATCCTCAAGTTTTTCTGCAAACCAATGTCATGGGAACTCAGAATCTACTGGAAGTGGCCAGAAAAAATTGGCTCCAGAAAGACAAATCAACACAGAATAAAAAATTCATTCAAATCTCTACTGATGAAGTCTATGGCACTCTGGGTCCCGAGGGTCGATTTACTGAAGAAAGCCCTCTTTGTCCCCGAAGCCCCTACGCAGCCAGCAAGGCAGCTGCGGACTTATTGGCCCGTTCTTACTGGGTTACCTATGGTCTCCCGGTAGTCATAACCCGCTGCTGTAATAACTACGGGCCGTATCAGTTTCCGGAAAAGCTCATCCCTTTTATGATCTGGAACGCCCTCAAACATCAGGAACTTCCCATTTATGGTGACGGAAGGCAAATCCGGGATTGGCTTTATGTACTCGACCACTGCCGTGCTCTGGCCCTGGTGATTGAAAAAGGAAAACCGGGAGAAGTGTACAATATAGGAGCCCAGGAAGAACGAGAAAATCTGGAAGTGGTGCACAAAATTCTGGCAATTCTTCAGAAGAAAACTGGAGATCCGCTTATAAATGAAAAACTAATCCGTCACGTAAAGGACCGCCCGGGTCATGACCGGCGCTATGCATTGGAGGTAAGTAAGATAGAAAAAGAGTTGGGGTGGAAAAAAGAAATCTCCTTTGAAGAAGGACTGGAAAAGACTGTGGAGTGGTACCTCAACCACCACCAGTGGTTAGAGCGGGTGATATCCGGAGAGTATCTGGATTTTTACCAGAAATGGTATCGGAAAAGATAAAAACTATCGCAGGAGAAACAAAAGGTTGACTAAACAAAAACCTGCCCTGCTAGTTCTCTACGAAAGACCTAACCGGTTTAGCCTTAACGCTATTTTGGGAGCTATCGGTAACCGCAAAGAGTTTAACATCAAATTTTGTACCTCCTCAGAAGAACTCTACCAGGTAGCCTTGTCATCCAGCAAAGCATTGCTTTTGGTCTCTTCCATGAGCAAGGAATGGAGAGAGCGCAGAGCATTGCTTCAGGAACTTCGCGAGAAAAACCCTCATCTTGGCATCTGTGTTGGCGGTCCCCACCCCAGCGCAAAAAGCGCCGATTTTGAAGGAATAGCGCACTGGATTGTGAAAGGGGAAGGAGAAAAAACCATAGCGAAAGTTCTCCAGGAATGGAAAGAGAAACCTCTCCCGCAAACATCACGCGTACTCAAGGGAGAACCCGTTGTGTTGGGTGAATATCTTCCCTCACCAGTCTGGTTGGGCATATTCGGTCCTTTGGAAATAACCCGAGGTTGCCCTTTCGGATGTTACTTCTGCCAAACCAGCTATCTCTTCGGCAAAAAACCCCGCCACCGCCCCTTGGAAGCAATACTGGAATATGCCCGTATGATGTCCAAAAATAACCTGACCGACATTCGCTTCATTTCTCCCAATGCTCTTTCCTACGGTTCTCCCGATGGAAAAACACTTAATCTTGATGCTTGCTTAAACTTGCTTTCGGGGATACGGCGCATAATTGGAAAAAGGGGGCGCATTTTCTTTGGCTCTTTTCCCTCAGAAGTGCGTCCAGAATTTCTGAACCAGGAAGTAGCTCGGGAACTCAAAAAATTGGTTGACAACCGTAATCTGGTTATCGGTGCCCAATCGGGAAGCGACCGCTTACTTCGGACAATCGGGCGGGGTCACAGTAGTGAAGATGTTTTGCAGGCAGCAGAGGCTGCAGCCTCTGCTGGTTTTGTCCCCATCGTGGACTTTATTTTTGGCTTTCCTCAGGAAAGCGAGGAAGACTTTCAAAGAACCGTTTCTCTCATTGAAAAGCTCCTTACCCAAGGCGCACAAATCCATGCTCATGCCTTTATGCCTCTCCCAGGTACTCCCTTTGCCAACACCATTCCCCGCAGGCTTACCCGGAAAGAACTAAAGCTCCTGGGAAATCTGGCCAGAAGAGGCCAGCTCTTTGGGCAATGGCAAACACAACAGAAGATAGCCGAGAAAATGCGGGGGGAAACCATTCAAACCGAAAAGTGAAAATAGAGCAAGTCTCCATCCTGAACCCGATAATCTTTTCCCTCCAAGCGAACGCGGCCCAGGGCTTTAGCTTGCTCCAGAGAACCAATTTCGAGAAGCTCCCGGGCGTTGATGACCTCAGCTTTAATAAATCCCTTTTGCATGTCGGTATGCACTTTACCTGCTGCCTCTTTCGCTGTAGAGCCCTGCAACAGTTCCCAGGCACGAAGTTCTTTATCACCAAAAGTGTAAAAAGTGATCAACCCCAGGGTGGCGTAGGTCTCACGAATAAAGGCTGTAAGACCGCTCTCCTCCAGACCAAACTCCTGCATGAAAACTGTACGCTCCTTGAGATCTTCAATCTCCTGAAGCTCTTCCTCCAGCTTGACAAGCAGAGGAAGTAGCGGGGCTCCTTCTTGTTTACACCAGGCTTCCATTTTCTGATAAAGAGCACGAGCTTGTTCGCTCTCATCAAGGTTGGCAAGGTAAATGATGGGCTTAAGGGTAATCAATTGAAAAGGTTTCAAAATAACCCTTTCTTCTTCACTAAAAGTAAGCTTGCGAAGAGGTATCCCCTGGGAAAGAGCATCTCGAACGCGCAAAAGCAGGTCTCTTTCTTTTTCCAGCTCTTTACTGGAAGTCTTTTTGAAAAGCTCCTGAACTTTTTGAAGACGCCTTTCTACAATCTCCAGGTCCGAGAGCATGAGCTCAATATCCACCACTTCTCGGTCCCGCAGGGGATCAAGCTCTCCCATAAAATGAGGAATATCAGGATCCATAAAAAAGCGGATTACTTCCACTACAGCGTCCACGCCGCGTATGGCACTCAAAAACTGGTTACCCAAGCCCTCTCCCTTACTCGCACCCTTCACAAGACCCGCAACATCCACAAATTCCACCGTAGCGGGCACTATTCGGGGAGGCTTCAGAATTTCAGCCAACCTTTCCAAGCGAGAATCAGGAACACTCACTACCCCCAGATTAGGCTCAATGGTACAAAAAGGGTAAGGAGCCACAGCAGCATGAGCCCGGGTGAGCAGATTAAAGAGGGTGGTCTTTCCAGAGTTGGGAAGCCCGATGATACCAGCCTTGAGGCCCATCTCAAATCTCCACAGCTATCTGGTGCGGTTTAAGTCGGATACCCCGGCGTACCACTTCCCGAATTTTGCGCTCCAGCTTACGCCGGGGTATCATTACAAAACGCCCACACCCCAGACATTTAATGCCAATATCCACCCCTACCCGGGTCACTTTCCACTCCGAACTACCGCAGGGGTGCTTCTTTTTCAACACCAGAACGTCATCCACTTCAATCCTGAGCACCAAGACGACTCACTTCCCGTCAGGGAGTATACACCTCTTCACTAACAATCCTCTCCAAGGATTTGCGCTGAGTAGCCTGAGGAACTTTCACCGGGTAACCTAAAGGAGTAATAGCCACCACTCTGACTTCAGGCGGTATTTCACAGATTTCTTTCACTTTTTCTTCATCGAAATCACCGATCCAGCAAGTCCCAAGCCCTTTGTTCCAGGCTGCAAGAATGAGGTGGGTGAAGGCAATAGCTACATCAATCGGCCAGCTTTCCATGTATTTGCCAATGAAACCACCCCGTCCCGTAGCACAGGCAACAATGACCACCGGAGCTTCGCCCACAAATTCCTGCCCTGAGCAAGCCTGAGCCAGATAGCGTTTCTTTTTTTCGTTTCTGACCACGATAAATTTCCAGGGTTGCAGATTTCCCGCGGAAGGCGCCATGCGAGCCGCTTCCAGAATCTCTTTTAAGTCTTCTTCCACAACCTCTTCACTGCGAAACTTACGAACGCTTCGACGAGATCTTATTACTTCGCTTAACTCCATAATCAGGCCTCCCTTTCCTGCACTTTTCAAGGATCGTTATCGGGAAAGCGGGGTATTTTAATCTCGGTATAAGGTTTCAATTTCAAAGGATCCGTAATCAGGTCCTTGTTAGCTTCCAAAATGATTTCCCACTTCCTGCCATCGCGATAGTACCGGCGAGCGATAGTCCATAGATTATCCCAGGGCAAGATAACGTAGGAAGTATACTTCTTGCTTTCTTCAAGCAGAGCACTCAAGCGCTCGTTCTCGCGTTGTAATTCCTCTATTTGCTGGTCCTTGGCAGCAAGCTCCTTTTGCAAGGCATCGATAGCTTCCTGTGCTTTGCGTTTTTCTTCCTCAAGTCGAGCAATTTCTTCAAGCGAACCCTTGGTTTCTTTAAGTTCCTGAATTTCCCGCTCAATGCGTTCCCGTTCCTGAATTTTTTCCTGAAGCCTCTGGTCGATGGTAGCTCTTTCCTCACCTAACCGGGCTATTTCAGACCGTAAGGCTTCCTTTTGCTGGGTCAATACGTCCAGGTCTTCCCGAACATTTTCCACCGCCTCTTTCTCCTCCAGGGTTTCCAAAATCTGATTCACTTTCTCCTCCAGAGTCTTCTTAGAAGCAGAAAGCTCTGCCAAGGCCTGTTTAATATTTTCCAGCTCCTGAGAATCCACTTTGGCATCTTCAAGTGCCGAAAGCATGCTCTCAGAGAGTTCCGCCATCTTTTTCTCTACAGCGTTTATTTTGATCTGAATTTCCTGACGTAGGGTCTCCTGAGCAAAGGTTTTCAAGGCCGAAAGCTGAGCCAGGACTTCTTCCAGAGTAGAGCTCAGTTCCTGAACAGCTTCTTGCTCAGGCACTTCATTGAGCCTCTGTAAAACACCGTTTAAAGATGCAGAAAGTCTGTCCACTTCTTCCTGCAAAGCGCTCAAACTTTCTCCAATGCTGGCTGCATCCAGTGAAGACCACTGCTCTTCCAAACTATTTATTTTCCGATCTATTTCCTGCAGTTGAGCTTCAAGCGCTTCCTTGGTAGCGGTTAACTGATTCATCTCTGAAACGATTTGTGCCACCTCTTCCCGATTTGCCTTCTCCTCAGCAAAGCTTGCCAGCTGTTGTTTCAATTCCTCGATAGCCTTCAATTTTTCCTCCCACTGGGCGAGCAACGACTCCCGCTGCTTTTTCAAAACAGCAATTTCCTCTTTAATGTTTAACTGTTCCTGGACCAAATCGGCCACTGATTGGGTCAATTCTTCAAGGTAAGCCTTATCAGGTAAACTGGCCAAAACTTTTTCAATTTCCCCCCTTGTGCTTTGAAGCAATTCCTGGAACTTTTGCTGCCAGCTTGCCCCCTCCTCGGCAATGGTAACCTTCAGCTTTGCGATATCATCCCCAAGCTGGGGAAGAGATTGTTTCAGCACATCCAAGCTCTGAACGAGCTGTTCATATTTTCCAAAAAGAGCGTTCAGATCTTCGCTCTTTCGACCCAAGTCTTCTTCAAGCTGCATCACCTGCTCAGAAATTCTACTCACTTCTTCCCGGAGCGAAGCAACAAGTTGCTCTCCCTGGGCTTTGATTTCCAGAAAACGTTCTTCCATCTCTTGCGCGTTCTCCTGCTGATATTGAGTAAACTCCTGCTCCAGGCTGCTAAAAGCGCCGTGTAGCTCATTGAGATTACGCTCAAAGTCTTCCAGCTTCCCTTGCAGAGTTTTTAGTTTTTCCTCAAGCAAGGAGCGCAGCGTTTCCCCTTCTTCTTTGCTCACAAACTGTTCAGGAAGCTGTGCCAAAGTATTCTTGAATTCTCCAAGCTGCGATTGCACAGCTCCAAGTGCCTGAGAAGTGTCTTGCAGGTTACGGTAAAGAAGATTAACCTTAGCCTGAAATTCTTTGCGGAGCTCTGAAGAGGTCTGGCTAACTTCAGCTTTGACCTCCTCAAGTGTCCCCGAAAGCTCATCAAAGGTGCTTTGCAGGTTATCCCGGAAAGCAAGCAATTCCTGCTTCAGGGTTTCTACTTCACCCTGCAAGGCAACACTTTGTTCGAGCTCTTCCAATCTCTTTTGGAGTTCGCCGATTGCTTTTTTGGAGTAATTCAAAAGCGCTGTCAAGCGCTGGTCAAGGTTCAAAGTGGCCACCTGTTTGGAAAGCTCCTCCAACCCTTTCTGCAAATCGGAAAGCTGGGCAACCTTCTCGCCAAGTTCACCCACCACCTGCACAAGGTCGTTTAAAGAACCCGAGGAATCTTCCAAACGTGCAAAGAGCTCCTGAACCTCAGCAGTAAGGGCATTCACTTTCTCCATCAACCAGCTTATGCTTTCTCCGCTTTGGTTAACCAGGTCTTCAAGGGACTTGACTTTATCAGAAAGCGCAGAAAGCTGAGCAGCTAAATCGCGAAGGTTTTTTTCAACCTCGGTTAGCCGGACCTGCAATGCCCCAAGTTTTTCCTCAAGCAAGGAGCGCAGCGTTTCCCCTTCTTCTTTGCTCACAAACTGTTCAGGAAGCTGTGCCAAAGTATTCTTGAATTCTCCAAGCTGCGATTGCACAGCTCCAAGTGCCTGAGAAGTGTCTTGCAGGTTACGGTAAAGAAGATTAACCTTAGCCTGAAATTCTTTGCGGAAATCCAAAGAGGTCTGAGCAAAGTTTTTTTCGAGATTTTCCAGCTTCTGGCTTAAAGCGGAAGAGGAAGTGCTAATCTCTTCCACACTCTGAGTAAGACGTGATAGCGCATCTTCCAGAGCACGAACTTTTTGATTTTGTTCCCCAAAATAACGCTGAATTTCTTCTCTGCTCATAAAAGCGCCAAGGCTTTGAGAGAGTTCAGAGATTGCACTCTCGTTTTTTGAAACAGCACCACCCAGTTCCTCAATAAAACTCTTCTGAGCAGAAAGCTCCTGAGCAAGCTCTCCTTGAGTTTTCTCCAAAGAATCAATGCGTGCCTCCAGCTCAGTTACATCTTCAGGAACAGTTGCTACTTTTTCGGAAAGATTTTTTAAAGCCTCCTGTTGAGAAGTAACAGTTTCCTGGATGCTGGAAAGCCGAGGTTGTAGCAGGTTAAACTCCACCAGGGCTACAATGGAAAGAATCAATGCCACAACGGCAATTAAAGCCCAGAACCAGTTTCTCAAGTTATCACCCCCATTTTTAAAAAGTGCAAGGCGGTTTATCTATTAGATTATAGCATAGCCGGAAAACGAAAAAGAGGCCCGTCAGGACTACTCGATGGAAATTGCAGTTTCAAAAGGGGAGGGAAAGATAGCGCAAAGGAGGGTAATCGTTGAAGAGTAAGGGATATACGACGTAACCCAGGAAAAACCAGACCCCCCAGAAAAGAGCCAGAATAACCCAGAACTTTAGCCCCGAGGTTTTCCTGTGTTCATCACTCCAGGACCGAACACCACTGGAAAGAAGGTCCTTTTTACCCCGCAGACGGTGCGTAACTTCTACTGGAATCATTCTTCCTCGCTCATAATTTTCCTGTACACAATCCGGGCAAAATCCTTCTTGGTATTGCGGTCAACAAACTTCAAGGCTCGTAAAAGTTCGTATTCCTTCTCGCTTAAGTGCCCTTCGTAAAATGTCTTCTCCAAGACCGGCACCCGGAAATACTCAAGCCCCAAGGTGGCAACCAGAAATTCTCTGCCTTCAGCAGTACGAATTCGGGCTTCCATCTTTTCGACCACAGAGAGATTACCGGAACGATACATTTCAACCACTTCTTCGCCAGAATAACCAGGCATGGTTTTAAACACCGTGTGCACCACAATGTTGCCCATCTCTTTACCAGAGCGAATTTCCTCCTTCACTTCCCAAAGCAACGGTGAAAAAACGATACTCTCTTCATCCAGCAAGGGCTGAGCCTCTTTAATATCCAGACCAAGACCCTGCAGCTTTTTAAGAGCTCGCTCCAGCACTACCTGGGGTGGTTCTGACTTCTCAATAGGTTCTTCAAGTGGTATCTGGGGTTGTTTCTCTTCTTGGAGTTTTTCCTGCTCAAGAGGTATGGATACTTCCTCCTCCTGTAGAGGTTGAAAAACCGTCTCCGGAGGCTTCTCTTCTTTCGGTGCCTCACTTTTGCGGCCTGCAGAGCGGGAAAGAGCATTCCAGGCCTTTCGAGCTTCCAGCTCTTTCAGAATTTTCCCTTTCCATCCGGCAACCGAAGTCGGCTCTTCGGAAGCAGCAGAATCCTCTGACAAAGGTTTTTTGGTACTTCTCTTGCGGGGAGGAGAAAAAATATCCTCTTCCTCACTTTCCTCCCACATCCTCCGCTCTCGGGCACTCTCACGAAGTATCAGCACAATGCTTATCAAAATAGCAACGATTAAAACTGCCAGGATCAAACCTATGATATCCTGAACTCGCAAAGCAAGGTCCACAATGTCCACCTATCCCTTTCTATCAAAATAAATATTCTTCCCATAGGCAGAAAGAGGAATACCCATTACCAGGTCATCGTCGCACATTCTGCTCAAGCGAGCCACTACTCCAATACGATACATGATACGGTTATCAACGTTAAAAATAGAGGCCGTCTTTACTGCAGAACCCAGAGCAATACCCAGGTCCAGCGCCCGCAGAACACACTGTGGTCCTTTGAAGTCTTTCATTTCTTTTGGTTGCAGCTCACTGCAAGAGCTAAATCCACAGGCTCCACAATTCAAGCCAGCCGGAGTGGCATCCTTTATACCCAGAAGCAACACTGCTTCTGAATCCTTAACATTCTGTCCATCTCTCACAAAACCAGCAATGCCTTTTTCTTTGCCATAGTTGATCATAGCCTCTCCCAGCTTCTGGGTTTCCTCTTTATCCAGCACCCTGACAGTCACAAAATCTTCTCCCTTGGTCTTGGGAGCAGTACGCGCTGCTATCGCCATAAAATGAGCAACCTGCTTGATTGCTTCCTGCATAGCTTCAACCCCCCACTACTGTAAGATAAGATTCGAAAGTCCCAGCTCTCGGGCAAAACGTACTACTTTCCGGTAAGTGTTGTCGTCAATAAAGCTGTTCAATTCAGGAAAGCACCCAGCTGAAACTTTATAAACCGGGCGGTACTGACGCATCAAGGTAACATGTACCTTCTTGGAAATATTTTCGGCTATAAAGCGAAGATTTTCAAGTGCTTCTTCAACCAGGCTGGGAATAAGCAGAATTCTGATTATTAAACCCTTTACCGCTATACCATTTAAAAGCATCACTTCGCCAACCTGCTTAAACATTTCAACAAGCGCCTGACGGTTGACCTTGGGATAATTGGGAACACCCGAATAGCGTAGAGCACTTTCTTCACTTGCATAGCGCATATCAGGAAGATAAATATTAACTACCCCTCGAAAAAGTTTCAGAGTCTCCAGTTTATCGTAACCCCCTGTGTTATAGACAATTGGAATACCCAAACCTTCTTCCCTTGCAATATACAGAGCCTTAAGTATCTGCGGTGCAAAGTGGCTCGGAGAAACCAGGTTTACATTGTGACATCCCATATGCTCCAAAGCAAGCATAATTCGGGCAAGATCCTCGACAGAAACAGCCTCTCCCTCTCCCAGTTGACTGATGGAATAATTCTGGCAATACACACACTTCATATTGCAGCCTGAAAAGAAAATAGTACCCGAACCACCCCACCCGGAAAGGATAGACTCTTCTCCAAAGTGAGGATGATAACTGGCTACCTCGGGCAAAAAACCAGCTCCGCACCGACCCCTTTCCCCCTGGAGCCGATTCACGCCACACTCCAGAGGACATACCTTACAGAAGCTGAGGCTACCCAAAAACTGCTCTACAGTTTCCAGGTCAACCATCGGTTAACAATTTATTTTGTCCTCGGGGAGATAGGGTGCTTTTATAAATATCCCTTTAAGAAAGCTACTTTCTGTGGCGCGTAAATCGTGACGTTCTTCGGGTTCAAGGCGTATTGCGTCTCCTGCTGAAACTCTAAGTTCCTCATCGTTAACCCGCATTATTCCCTCTCCCTCAAGGATGAAGAAAGTTTCCTCCACTTCCCTGTGGTAATGGGCTCCCATATTCTGGCCGGGCTTCAAGAAGACAATGCCCCAATCGATACGTGGACCACGGAAAAGATATTTGATACCCCAATCGCCGTTCCGATAGGGCTTTTCAGCTTCTTTGACCCTTTCCATGCCTCTCCCTCCTTACCAGGCTTCATAAAGGAGTTCCACTGCCTCATTGACACCAATAGGACGGGGGTTTTCTCTGAGACTACGCTGTATAAGCTCCTCCCTAACTACCTCTCGAAGCATCTCTTTCTTCACACCAAAGTCGCGCAACCTGGTACGCAGGCCAATTGTCTCCAGCAAATCTCTGAAAGACCTTTCAAAATTGTCTATAACCTCTCCCTGACTTTTACCCTCAATACCAACCGCCCTGGCAACGGTAACATACTTTTCACCCAGAACCGCTTTATTAAAACGCATAGTAATCGGGAACAGTAATCCACAGGCTTCACCATGGGGAATACCAAAAGCAGGACCTATAATGTGAGAGAGACCATGAGCAGGACCTGAAGAGGCGTTGGCAAAAGCCATAGCACTGATCATACTTCCCTTGGCAACCTGTTCTCTAAACTGTCGCTCATTCCCCTGTGCCACTGCACGGGGCAAGAATTGCCAGATTAGCCTTATTGCTTCAAGGGCCAGCAATTCACTAACCGGATTGGTACGAGGACTTGTGAAAGCTTCTATGGCTTGCACCAGAGCATCAATACCCGACGAAGCGGTAACGCGTGCGCTTAAAAAAACAGTAAACTGAGGGTCAATAATGGCCATTCGGGCTACCAGGTAAGGGCTGCGGAAACTTTTTTTGACTCCCGTGTGGTAGTTGGTCAAAACTGCATTGTTGGTCATCTCTGAACCAGTTCCAGCCGTAGTAGGCAGAGCCACCCAGGGAACACCTGGTTTTTCAAGCTGTTTGACTCCGTCAAAATAAGGCACCACGCTTTCATCTTGCCCCAGGAGACCAGCAATTGCTTTACCGCAATCCAGGACACTGCCTCCACCCAGAGATAAAACCAGGTCGCAGCGTTCCTGGTAAGCTTTATGTAAGCCAGCATCTACAATTTCCAAAGAGGGTTCGGGCTCGACCTGATCAAAAACTACCCACTCAAGGCCAGCTTGTTTTAGAGAAGAGGTTACCATCTCGAGAATGCCCGTTTCTCTGGTAGCCCTCTTTCCAGTCACCACAAAAGCCCTTTTCCCGAAAGGCTTGACCAATTCCCCTGTTTCTGTACCCTTTCCCCATCCAAAATAGATTTCCCGGGGAAGTCGGAAGACAAAGGGTCGCACTGCCTCCATCCTCACTCACCCACAATCTGCACTATTAAAGTCCTGGAACGGGGGCGATTATCAAAGTCGATAAAAACTATATCCTGCCAAGTTCCCCGTATGACTTTCCCATCCTTGAATGGCAAAGTCAAAGAAGGACCACTTGCTGCTGCCCGGACATGAGCGTACCCATTGCCGTCTCCCCAGCGTGCATTGTGCTGATACTCATCACGGGAGCTGGCTATCTTTTCCCAAAAGCGCTTCAAATCTTCAACCAGCCCGGGTTCAAATTCCATGGTGGTTACAATCCCCGTAGAACCGGGAACAAAAAGGCAAACGATGCCATCCTTCATGCCTGAGCGGGCAATCGCCTGTTCTACTTCTTCGGTAATATCAATGATATCGGTATGCCCTTTAGTAGAAAGCCTGATCTCACGGGTAACTACCACCTACAACACCTCCTTCTTGCTTACAGCTTTCTCCACACCCCGACCACTTTGCCTATCGCACTGTAACGGTCATCCCAAAAATCGACTTCCCACCACTTCTTTTTCTCAGAATAGCGTTGGTTGTCCCTCACTTTTCGAATGCAAACTTCATCATCAATAAAAAAAAGCCCCAGGTCGCCACAAAAAAGAGTTTCTCCTTTTTTAACGATGAGGTAATCATCTTTTAGAAGGTTCAGGCTAACCAGACGATTGTCGGGAACTCGGAAGGCGAAAAATTCACCCTTACCAATTAAAGAACGAGGAAAGAAAAGTAAGGTCTCCACTTCTTCAAAAACTGGTTTTTGATTGACATAATAGACATCTTTAACCAGAGGTATCTGGACCAGACCTTCACCATCACTGGAACCAGGTGCAGAAGATTGGACCACGAGCTCATCCACCAGCTCAATAGCTCGGGGTTTACAGGATCGACGCCTTAAAACACCCTTTTGTTCAAGCTTTTTAAGGTGATAATGCACAGTGCAGGAGGATTTAAGTCCAACCCCCTTACCAATTTCCCGTACCGTAGGAGGAAAGCCATTACGTTCAAAAAAAGAACTGATAAAGAGCAGAATCTGTTTCTCTTTTTCAGAGAGTTTGTCTTTCATAAGGCGCTAAATAACCGGGCAGGTAAGCGTCCTCTTCACACCACTTATCTGCTGCACTTCCTTAAGAATTCTTTCTCCTATCTCCTGATTGTTTTCAGCCTGAACCAGAACCACAAGGTCGAAAGGGCCCATTACCCGATCAACCCTTACCACACCAGGCACAAGCTGTATTTCTTTTTTAATAGACTGTGCCTTACCAGTCTGAGCTTGAACAAGTATATACGCTTCAACCGTCAAAAAGCTATAAACCCCCTTCAAAGCACGTCCTGAGAAGTAACCGCAATAATCTCGTCAATGTACTTTTTCAAAGCGGGAGGAATGCCGGGAATGTCAACCCCCAGAAAACCCCGGGTAATCAAAGATAGAGCTTCCTCTTTTCTCAGCCCTCGAGCTCGCAGATAATTCACCACTTCTTCCTCAATGGGACCTACAGCCGCTTCGTGAGAAAGCCTGCTTTTAGGAGCACCATACACTTCGAGTTCGGGAACGGAAACTATGCTGGCCTCTCTGGAAAAAAGTATACCCTTACACTCAAGATGAGCCTGGGCTTCGTCGTGATGGGACACCAGCTTTCCCCTTGCAAATACCTGAGCTTGATCCTGAGCACATACTCTGGATATCGAGTCGCCATTGCAACCCCGATTTTTTAAGACCAGAGTAGAGCCAACATCAATATAGGAGTCTCCCTTGGCAAAAATTATGCTTCTGAACACAGCACTCGAATTCTCGCCCTCAAGGAGTGCCCTGGGAAAAGTTTGCAGAGAAAGCAGGGGTTTCAGCAAAACATAGGTGTTACCAAAAAAAGCATTGTTACCCAGCTTAACTACAGTTCGAGGACGAACGTGGAAGTTTTCTCCCCAGTTGTGGATCATGGTAAACGTTAAACGTGCATTGTCTCCTATAAAAAATTCGCTTACTCCAATATGTAAGCCTGCCTGTTCATTATGCACGGCAGCGCACCCAGTTATCAGGTTTGCCTCAGAACCTTCTTCCAGAATAACCAGATTATGCACGCTTTGCACAGCCTGGTTTTCAGAAATTAAAAGGCAGGTTTGGAGAGGAACTTCGACTTTCTGATGCGCAAAAACTCTCACAAAATAACCCTCAGTACGACACAATTCTGAGAAGGCAGTATATTTGTCGGCATCAACCGGCACCAGACTGAAATAGTATTCCCAGAGCTCCGGGTATTTCTCCAGAGCCTTGGAGATGCTCATTATCTCAAGCTTTCCCTCAAAAGCGCGCTGAATACGCTCATAGACAGCAGAACGGTCGACTTGCAAGTACACACCCGCTGCGCTATCCTTTTCCAAATCAACGCCCGCGTACAGAGCAGCTTCTTTGAGTTGTCTATTAAGTTCTCCAGGGTCTTCCACGGTTTCCTTCTCAGCACAAACTGCAAAACGAGAAAGGTCAATATCTGGGCCCAGGGAAGCTTTCTTATTTATTGCTTCCTGAGCTCTCCGCTGCAAATTTTCCCTAATGCTCTGGTTAGTCTTCAACTTTCACACCTCAAGCAGTTCTGGTATCCGCTCTTTTTAATATCTTCAAGCAGGTCCCGAGGATTGCCCCGGCAAACTATGGTCCCTCCAATGAGAACATGACCAAGGTCAGCGTTAACGTAGTCAAGAATATGTCCGGTATGGGTAATAATGAGGCCAGAACGTCTCTTGTTGCGAACCTGGTTTCTCTCAAAAAGCTCGTTCAGCGCCTTGCCCACCAGAGCAATGTTGTCAAGATCTACTCCAGACTCGGGTTCATCAATCATGGCAAAAAGAGGTCGCTGCAAAAGAAGCTGAAAAAGCTCTGCTCTTTTAGCCTCTCCACCAGAAAAACCTGCTCCCAGGTCACGTTCCAGCAAGTAGGTGCAATTAAGCTTTTCCGCCACTTCATTAAGCGAAACCTTTTGAAAGTGCTTTTCCAGGATAATTTCTCCCAGCGTTTTTAGTGTGACTCCCTGGACCACCGGCATCCTTTGAAAAGCTATACCTATCCCCAGCTGAGCTCTCTCTTCAAGAGGAAGATGGGTGATGTCCCTTCCCTGGAAAAGAATACTCCCTCCCACAATGTTGATGCCTGGCATCCCCATAATACTTAAAAGGAGAGTGGTTTTACCCACCCCGTTGGGACCCAGCAAAACGTGTACTTCACCTTCACCTATCTCCAGGTTAATGTCACGAAGAATGACCCTTGAATCAACTGCAACTTGCAAGTTTTCAATCTTAAGCATTCGGTTACCTCTCAAAAGTACTCGCTTTTATCATTATACCACTATACCATTACCACTTTTGGTTTCTCAAAACCGTTGAAATTGGTAGCCGAAGCAATGGAATAGGCACCAATATCAGGCACTACGATCAGATCATCAAGTTCAAGTTCCGGCAGTAAAACATCTTTGGCTATCACATCCAGTGAATCACAGGTGGGACCAGCCAGGATTGCTTCTTGCAACCCATTTCCTTCCCTAAGAGGTACAAACTCCGGAGAAGCCTTATCAAAGGGAATGGCAGAGAGACTTCCGTATATTCCCTCGTCAAGATAGTACCAGACCTTGCCTCTCCGTAGAGCTTTACCAATCACTTTGGTCACCAAGAAGCAGGCACTGCCTACAATGCATCTTCCTGGTTCAGCAATCACCCGATATCCTTCCTGAAGAAAACTTTCAATATGGGGGTATATTTTGCTGGCAAGACTCTCCAAGCTCCTTTGTTCTCCTTCTTCCTGATATATCTTCAGCGGAAAACCGCCCCCAATATCCACGATGGAAAGCTCAATTCCACTTTGGCGGGCTTCGCTAAAGATTTTTCTCACAGCTTGCAGAGACACTAAGTAACTTTCTACTTGATAGCAAGGAGATCCGGCATGGAAACTGACTCCTACAGGCTGCAAGCCCATTTCTCTGGCCCTCAAAAGCAAAAACAGCGCTTCTTCCGGTTCCGCACCGAACTTATAGGAAAGGTTAGCCCCGCTACCATTGGAAGGCGATGTAATGCGCAAAAGGAGTTCCGCTTCTGGGTATACTTTCTGGATTTTGTAAAGCTCATTCAGGTTATCATAGGTCATAAGCTTCAAACCTATTTCCCGCGCAAATGCCAGACCCTTTTTGCGCTTTATGGTGTTGGCAAATATCATGCGTTCCGGTCCTATACCCAGTTCATGAACGAGTTGCACTTCCTGCTTTGAGGCCACATCAAAACAGCTTCCCAGAGTATCCAGAGTCCTTATGATTTCTGGATGAGGGTTGGCCTTAACAGCGTAAAAAGGTTGAACACCAGGTAAAAACCTGGTGAAAGCCAGGAAATTTTCAATCAGGCGTTCTCTCAAAATGACAAACAAAGGTGTGTCATAAATCTTAACCAACTCAACTATTCTTTCTTTTTCCAAGGGAAGCTTTTTAGAAACGACCAAACCCTTCAATTTTGCATCGCCTCTTTTTTTCTAAAATGCCAGAGCAAAGTATATATTTTATAACTTTTTTTTGCAATGATTATTTGACTCCACTCCAAATTTTTATAAAAGTTCACTTCGAATTCCAATATTCCTCAAAACATCGCTGGATTACCGTGGTTGCAAAAAAGCAGTCTTTAAATTATTATTCTCCAAAACACCACCCAAGAAAGGAGAAAGGCTCATGGCATATCGGGTAACTCTGATTCCAGGCGATGGCACTGGACCCGAAATTACCGAAACCACTAAAGCGGTGATTGAAGCCACTGGCGTGGAAATAGAATGGGATGTTCAGGAAGCGGGCGCGGACGTGCTCGAAAAATATGGTACCCCTCTTCCTGAGCAGGTTATCGAATCCATCCGCAAAAATAAAGTGGCCCTTAAAGGGCCCATCACCACCCCGGTGGGCACCGGCTTTAGAAGTGTTAACGTGGCCCTGCGCAAGGCCCTGGACCTCTATGCCTGCGTCCGCCCCTGCAAAACCTATCCTGGTGTACGATCCCGATACTCGGACATCGATCTTGTCGTGGTGCGCGAAAACACCGAAGATCTCTACGCAGGGGTGGAATTTGAAAAGGGGAAACCAGAAACGCAGGAGATCATAAAAACCATTAAAGACCTGGGAGCAGGTGAAATTCGAGAAGATTCTGGAATAAGCATAAAAGCTATTTCAGTATTTGCTTCGGAAAGGATAGTTCGCTTTGCCTTTGAATACGCCCGTAAATACAAGCGCCGTAAAGTCACAGCAGTACACAAAGCCAACATCATGAAATACTCTGACGGTTTATTCCTGGAGGTTGCCCGCAACGTAGCCAAAGAGTATCCGGACATCGAATTTGAAGACCGCATCGTTGATAATATGTGCATGCAACTGGTACAGAAGCCGGAATTATACGACGTTCTGGTACTTCCCAATCTTTATGGAGATATCATTTCAGATCTTGGCGCTGGGCTGGTTGGTGGGCTTGGGGTGGCCCCTGGAGCCAATATTGGTGAACACTATGCCGTTTTTGAACCCACCCACGGTAGCGCTCCCAAGTATAAAGGTCTTTACAAAGTCAACCCCATTGCTATGATACTTTCTGGAGTGATGATGCTTCGCCACCTGGGAGAAGAAGAGAGAGCCAATCGACTGGAGAAAGCGGTAGCTGAGGTCATTAAAGAGGGCAAAAAGGTAACCTATGATATGAAGCCAACTCCTGATGATCCAACTGCCTGTAAAACCTATGAAGTTGGCGAAGCAATCATAGAAAAGCTAAAGAGCTTTTGAGGTGAAGCAATTGAAAATATTGCTGGTAAATCCCCCGTCCCCGGGAATATACAATCTCATCGGTTTGAAACTGCCTCCCCTGGGCCTTGCTTACCTTGCTGCTGTCTGCAGGGAAAAAGGTCATCAGGTGGAAATTGTCGACCTTCAGGTGGAACCCAAGTCAAAGCTACACCAGGCCTTCTCTCGTTGTGACCTGGTAGGCATCACTTCAGAAACCAATAAAGTACATCAAGCCCTTAAAGTAGCAAAAGAAGCCAAGGAGCGGTTCGGGTTACCCGTAATTATGGGAGGATATCACGCCACCTTTTTAGACGAAGAAGTGCTACGTTCAGGATGGGTGGATTGGGTCATCCGGGGAGAAGGAGAAATTCCGATGTCTCAATTCTTAGAGGCCCTGGACAGAAAAAGCGATTTGACCACTGTGCCTGGTCTCTCCTTTTTGTGCCAGGGGAAACTCGTGCGTACTCCTCAAACAACACCCCCTGAAGATCTTGATGCTTTGCCTTTACCCGCCCGAGAACTTCTACCCCTTTCTAAATACTGGATGACCCAGGTAGAAGGAGAACCAGCAGTGAATGTTTTGACCAGCCGGGGATGCCCTTTTGGCTGTTCGTTTTGTGCTTCTTCCCAGTTTTCAGGGAGGAAGTGGCGTAGTCGGTCTCCGGAAAACATTTTTCAGGAAATAGAAAAAATATATTTTGACCTGGGATACCGAGGTATTGCTTTTGTCGATGACAATTTTACGCTTTCCCCAGAACGTGTGGAAAAGCTGTGTTCCAAAATAGAGCAGAACCGCTTAAAGCTAAAGTGGTGGTGCTTTTCAAGGGCGGATACCATCGTTCAGAACGAATCTTTAGTGAGAAAAATGGCCAGAGCTGGGTTGCGCATGGTGTACCTGGGAGTGGAAAGCGTTGAAAAAACCATCCTTGACGACTACAAAAAGAAACTATCGGCAGAAGTAGCCAGAAAAGCAATAAATATCCTCCGCAAATACAACGTTAAAAGCTGGGCATCTTTTATTCTGGGAAGCATCAGGGATACCCGGGAGACCGTTCTGCGCACTGTCGAATTTGCCAAAAACCTTGCTCCGGATTTGGTGCAATTTTCAGTCCTCACTCCTTTCCCAGGAACCGAAATCTATGAAAAATTCCTCAAAGAAGGACGCATTGTTAAACTCAATTGGAAGCTTTTTGATGGAGCACACCCGGTCCTCAAAGGTGACTTCCTGGACACCGAAGAGGTAAAGAAGCTACTCTGGAAAGCTTACTTCGAGTTTTATCGGGAGTGGCGCTATTTACCTCAAGCTTTTTCCATGCTCAAAAAAATTATGGTAACCAGCATACCACCCCTGGCCAAAATGAAAGAAACCCACTACTGGAAGGAGAGGTTGCAACGTGTATATTCTTCGTTTCATACATCCAAAATGGAAAGCCCCTCAATGGGGCCGTCTTGAAGGAAAAGAAACCGTTGTCCCCATCGTCTCCCCTTTTCATCCAGAAGAGCAAAAAAACCAACCGTCCCTTACACTGGATGAGGTAAAACTTCTGGCTCCAGTTAAGCCGAGCAAAATTGTAGCAGTGGGTCTGAACTATGCAGACCACATCGCTGAAATGGGTAACACCCCGCCACCAAATCCCATTATCTTTATAAAACCGCAAACAGCAGTGATTGGCCCCGGGGAACACATTGTGTTGCCCCCTTCTTCGCAGCGAGTTGACTACGAAGCAGAATTGGCTGTAGTCATAGGAAAAAAGTGTCGGTCGGTGAGACCTCAGGAAGCTCCTTCCTTTATCCTTGGTTATACTTGCTTTAATGATGTCACAGCCCGAGACCTTCAGAAAAAGGATGGGCAGTGGACTCGTGCCAAAAGCTTTGACACTTTCGCTCCACTTGGCCCCTGGATAAACACCAACCTTGACCCTTCTGCGCTTCACATCGAGTGTCGCCTCAACGGGGAATTAAAACAGTCCTCTTCGACCTCCAACCTGCTTTTTTCGGTCTTTGAGCTGGTTGCTTTCATATCCGAAATAATGACGCTTCTACCAGGAGATGTCATTGCCACCGGAACTCCTCAAGGAGTGGGACCCATGAAGGACGGTGACCTGGTAGAAGTCTACGTTGAGGGTGTAGGCACTCTATCCAACCCTGTAAAAGCTGGCTAATCATGTATCAGGTCCTGGCAAGCATCTTTATTCTCATCGGCATTGGGTTTCTGCTACGCACGTTACGGGCCTTTGACACCGAAGCGGCTTTCCTTTTCAACCGCTTTGTGCTATATATCAGCTTTCCCTGCTTAGTTTACCGTTCTCTTTCTCACGCCTCTCCCCAGGCCTCACTGTGGAAAATCCCACCTCTTGGCTGGGCCATGGTGAGCATCTTCTTCATAATCAGCTTCTATGCTGCTCGTAAGTTCTTTAAGCTGGACAAAAGAGGTGCTGTCTCCTTCGCCATGGTTGCTGCTTTCGGGAATACCTCTTTCCTGGGGTACCCCTTTGTTATGGCTCTGCTTGGAGAGGAGGCGTTACCTCCGGCTATCTTTTTTGACCAGATGGCTAATTTTCTATCGGTATTCACAGTAGGGATTTTTTTCTGTGTCAGTGTCACCGAGAGCAGATTTTCATGGAAACAGCTTTTTCAAATTTTGAAATTTCCGCCCTTTATCGCTTTGCTCCTTGCCCTGACTACCAGGGAACTGGGTAGTCTACCAAGATTGCTCGAAGAAACTATCAACCGCCTGGCTGACGTCACTGTACCCCTAACCATGGTGGCTATAGGAATTTCTCTTTCCCTCCAAAACCTTCGGGGCCACCTGAAACCGCTCTTCGGAGCAGCCTCGATCAAGCTTTTTTTCCTGCCTTTGCTCATGCTCGGGGTATCTCAATTTTTTTCCTTCTCACCTCTGGAGCGGGGAGCCCTGGTCATGGAGAGCGCCATGCCCACTCTCATGACCTCCTACGTCATAGCCTCCCTGTATCAGCTCGACGCCCAGTTTGTGTCAAGCGGCATTGTTTTGACCACTCTGCTTGCTCTGGGTAGCTTACCCCTCTGGGGTTTGCTCTTTTAGCACTTCAAGACGCACTCGCAAGGGTCCGGCAGTAAAAATATCTTCCTCAGCTACGGCACGCAGTATTATTTTCCCCCGAATGTTTTCCAGCTCCTGAAAAACCTCGGTCAGGTTGCTGGCCGAGATAATTCCCACTTTCCCTTCTTGGGGAAGAATGCCCTTTTTAAGACCAACTGCGTTTAGCTCTCGCAGCACTTCACCCAGAAGGGCATCAATGTTAGTTCCCTCATCTATAGTCAACACTTTTTGATAGATAACTTCCCCTTGCGAGAAAATTTTGCGATTTTCATCCACATACATGCGAGCAATCACCGGCTCTCCCTGCAGGCTGTTTATGGCAGCAACCAGCCTGACTACCACATCATTGGAAGCATTGTGGATTTTATCGATGGCCTGGCGGAAGTCCTCTTCGGGAACAAAAACAGCCTGTCCAGTTTCCGAGTGACGACCGGCGCCTTTCTGGAGGGCAAGCTGGTCACCCTTGCGGATTACCGCAAGCAACGCCTCCTGGGCCTTATCTTCACTCATCCCACCCGGCAGTATGGCTCGCAGGATTTCTTCATCATCCTGAAAGACAATTCTTCCCTGACGGATAGCCACTATGCTGGAGCGGAGCCGGGCCAGTTCTGCCCGAAGCGATGTCAACTCCTGCTGCAGTTCGTCTCTCTGCTTCTCAAGCTGGGCTACTGTTTCTCCAAGCAACCGGGTTTGTTCTTCCAGAGCGGCCTTGGAATTCTGTAGCTCTCGTTCCTTGGTTTCCAGCTCCTGAACCCTTGACTGGTAGTCTTCGAGTTGCTTTTCGGTGTTTTCAAGCTCCAGACTGCGGGCAATTACTTCCTGATTCAGTGAATTCAGTTGCTCCCGCAACTCCTGCATACCAAACAGAGCTGTCCGCACATCTTCTGAAGCCGCACTCAAAACCAGAAGGGTAACTGTAGCAATCAATATGCCGGTCATAATGCTTACCAGGAAAGCCGTGTAGCGGGGCCGCAGCTTAAAAAGGGAGAGCTTTTTCCTCCCAATGCGACGCCCCAAAAAATCACCCACGTAGGCAATAACACCGCTGAGTAAAATTATGGAAAGAATCAAAAGAAAACTGGAAAAAGAGGCCCTCACAGAGATTAACTCCTTTCTCTCAAAAAAATGAGCAAAAAACCAACTACTCCTCCCACCAGGTTGCTGAACCAGGCACCTGTAAGAGGGTCAAGAACACCACCCTCAGCAAGAACACCAGTTACCGAGAAAAGAACGTAATACCCGAATACCACCAGAATGCTCACTCCAATACCCACACCCTTACCCGAACGCGGCGAAATCACCCCCAGAGAAACCCCCAGCAAAACGAAAACAATACTTGCAAAGGGAATAGCCGTCTTCTGCCACAAGATAAGCTCCAGCCGGGTCGTATCTTTATTGTGCGCACTTTCCCTTTCGATATAACCTTTGAGCTGGGCCAGGCTCATCTCCCGGGGGTTTTTCTGCTGCTGAAGCGTCTCCTGCAGGCTCTGCTGAGCACTGATTTCCTCCCTTTCAAAACGGACAATTCTCTTTACCTCACCCCCAGGGCCCATTTCATAAAGAATACCTTTCCGAAAAATCCATTTACCCTGCTGGTTGGTAGCTTCCTGAGCGCTGATGATGCGCAAGATACCTTCTTTGCCGTACTCCTGCACCGTAACGCCGCTGAGCACTCCTTCACGGGAATTTACCTGACGCACATAAAAAATGCGTTCCACCCCTTCTCCAGCCTCTTCTCGAAAAAAGGTGTTTTCTTGAAAAAGTAGACCGGTGAGCGAAGTACCTTCGGTAAGTTGCATCAGCTTTTCCGCAGACATGGGAACAAAAGTTTCCTGAATTAGAATCGTAGCTGAACAGGCCCAAATTGAAAAAATCAGAAAAGGGACAGTAAACCTGAAATAGCTCACCCCCGCAGCCCTGAGTGCAACGACTTCGCTATCTGAAGAGAGACGGCTGGTGGTTAAAATGGAACCCAGGAGCACAGCCATAGGGATGATGTACACCAAGAAAGAAGGAATGTTCCAGAGGAAAATCTGAACCACCCGAACCAAGGAAAGACCGCTTTTCAACCACAAGCTGGTAAGACGATAAATAAGGTCTGACGCTGTCAGAATAGAGAGGAAAAGGCCAATTCCAAAAATAAAGTTAACGACCAGCTGCTTGAGTATATAGCGATCCAGGGTTTTCATGTTTTAAAGGTTAAACCGTTCTCCCAGATAGTACTTTCGGCTCAGGTCAGATTGGAGTATTTCCTCAGGGGAACCAGCAACCAGAATTTTACCTTCGAACATGATGTATGCACGGTCAGTTATGGCCAGGGTCTCCCGCACCGCGTGGTCAGTAATAAGGACTCCAATTCCCTTCTGAGCCAGATAACGTATGATATGTTGAATTTCTTCAACCGCAATAGGGTCAATACCAGTAAACGGTTCATCAAGAAGAATAAAAGAAGGCTCCGTAGCCAAGGCTCTGGCAATTTCCAGCCTCCTCCGCTCCCCGCCTGAAAGGAGGTTGGCTGAAGAGAGCGCAAGATGGGCAATGCCAAACTCCTCCAGCAAAGCATCTCTTCTTTTGCGAACCTCATGACGTGGCAAACCCTGCATTTCGAGTACCAGGTCCAGGTTCTCTTTAACCTTCAACTTTCTGAAAACCGAGGGTTCCTGCGGCAGGTATCCAATACCCATCCTGGCCCGAACATACATTGGTATACCGTTCAGGGCACGTTCATCCAGAAAAACTCTTCCCTCTGTAGGGTGGATAAGTCCTACAATCATGTAGAATGTGGTGGTTTTGCCGGCGCCATTGGGACCTAAAAGACCCACTACTTCACCCCTTTTCACCTCAATACTGACACCGTTAACCACTTTTTTCCGGTTATACTCTTTAACCAGCTCCTCACCGCGCAGTATCTTCCACTCTCTCCGCAAAGTCTCAGTCCCCATCATGGCTGAATATTAATGGACACTTCTCCTTTGACCTGAATCTTACGAGTTTCAGGATAAATAAGTATTTCATCGCCAACCATGGAGTGATTTCCCTTAACAATTTTTGCTCCACCCAGAATGCTTATGAAAGGAGAACCTTCTTTAAAAACAGCCCTTTGCGCCTGACCTTCCCATCCTTCTCCAGAAAGATGCACTTCAAAGGCCATCCAGGTCCTGTCCTGAAAAGAATAAACCAGCTTTGTACACCCCAGTTCAAAGGGTTCCAACTTGAAACTTACTTCACCCTCGGCAAGAAGTTGACGAGCCTCAAAATCAATCTGAACTTGAGGTGCTGCAAAAACAACCTCTTTTCCGCTACCCTCAACTTTTTCGAGCCAAAGTCGGTTTGCCTCTCCCTGGTAAAAAAGTTCCGAAGCGTTTATCTGATACTCTCCCCAAGTAATATCTATTTCACCAGTGCTTTTCAGTTCCCGCTTTTCAGTATCAATTTCCAGGGCAGGACAACGTATAACCACCTCTCCCCACTCTATGGTGGATGCACCAGGAGCCACGATTTTTCCAGTATTTTCGTCATATTCCACCGAAGAAGTGCGTATGGTAATCTCTGAAAAACCTTCCTGGGCCAGAATAGGGAAGAAATAACCAGCGAGTAACACCAGACCAAGGCAAAAAGCAACACTCCAAAGCAACTTACCTGACCAGCTTAACATTCACCACCACATCCCCACTGATTTGGAGTTTGTTCCCTTTGAGTTCATAAGTCATTTTGTCACCGCGCAAGGTTAGATTTTGATCTTTGAGATTCGCTTCTTCCAGTATACACTTCTTTTCCCGAGCAATCCACTGCAGGAGCCGGCCACGAAGCAGCCTTTCACCACCAACTTCCTGCATAACTACCTCCCAGAACAGAGCATCACCGCTTTCCAGAGACACCTTGCCCCGGGAGGCTGTAATACTGTAAAACGGTTTTTCGTCGATAAAAAAATAGCCAGTTATCTCTTTCAGTTCGACCTCCATGTCTTTCTGGCTGATTAATTTTGCCTTTAGACTCCACTCCTTGCCTGCCTCACCAAGGTGAACAATTTCAGTTTCTCGAAATTCTATCAATGGCTGGGTGGTTTGCAGCAAAGGGACATTGTTTTCCGCTGGTGGCTCTTCGATGGGAATAACCCACCAGAAGAAAACACAAAAAACAAGGAGTGCCGTCGAGGAAAGCCCCCAAAAACAGGTATCAACGATTAACCTAACTCGCATGCAACATGAAGTAAACCCGCCTGAAACCCTGAAGAGCCATTTCTTTACACAACTTCAGGCTTTGCTGGTTGTCATCAGCCAGAACGAGATATAGCTTTGATTTATCGAATTTCGAAAATTCTATTTGAGAATCATCAAAAGCAATATACACGACTCCCTGCTCCCCTGAAAAGATGTTGGACGGGCTTTTGCGAGCATCCAGAACCGTAACTTGCTGGTTCAACTTAAACAAGTTTTGAATTTCGACCTCTCTCAACCCTCGATACCAGAGTATACTGTTCAGCTTATCTCTCAAAGCTTTTTCACTGGTTGCTCCAATAACCAAATCGGCAATTTCACCTTTAGGATTCACAAAAAAGGCGGTAGGAACACCCATTACCATGTATTCCATAAAAACACGACCTGTTTCATCAAGAAGAATTGGAAAATTGACACCCAGACTGGAGGCAAATTTTTTAAGTCGTTCTGGATTTTCTCGCGCTGCAATGCCAAACACCTTCAGGTCAGCTTTCAAGGCATACTCTTCATAGAGCTTTTGTAAAATGGGCATTTCTTGCTTGCAAAAATGACAATTGGTAGAGAAAAAAACCAAAACCACTGGAGAACCTTTTAACTGAGAAAGACTGACTTCCTCACCAGAAAGTGCCTTTAACGTGAAAGGAGTAGCTTCTCTGGCAGCACCAAAAGCTGCTGGGATAGATACCGCGAAAACAGCAAGGCACAAAGTAAGAAGAGTAAATGTGGTCAGATGACTCCTTCTTTTCATAGAACATACCTCCCGCATCAACTGGTTTTTTTCTTAAAACCTTTTCAGAACGTAATTATTTCCGCGGCAAATTCGGCTTGCTTTCAGCAAAGATTTTCTTGAAATTTTGCACCCTATCAGGAGAGACAAAAACTGAGCTTCTGTTACCCTCAACCAGCGATTGATAGAGCTCTTCGCGATAAATGGGAATATCTGAAGGAGCGGTAATACCTATTTTAACCTTTCCTTTTTCAATGCCAATAATCTTTATCTCAATGTTATCCCCAATACGTATACTTTGGTCAACCTTCCGGCTGATTACTAACATTCGGGCACCCTGAATTTATTGAGAGGTTGTGCTTGCACCCTCCAGCCTCAAAATATGGCGCAGGCCATAAGGGCTTCCCTCAAGAACTACCTGCTTACCAATCTTCAATCCACAGTTTATCACAATCGGTGCCAGAAGGTTAACCCCTATTTCCTGAGGAGAAAGAATATTCATTATAGCCAGGACGATCACCTCACGATGTGAAGTGATGCCCAACGCCTGACACTCAGTGCTGGAAAGCTCGATCTCGTAGTCAGGAAAGTAAAGAAAAGGGTCGCAGAGGGCAAAAACTATGTTTTCTTCTTCCACGCTTTGTAACCAGAAAAACCCTTTCTCTTCGAGCAAGATAAAGCGCCGCAGATGTTCAAAACCGGGAAGACCCCAAGGGAAAAAGAGAATTTTATCTTCTCCAACTTCCAGTTCACCAAAATAAGCAGTCTTAATTTGCATTTTCATTCGCTCCTCAACGAAGAAAGTCAAGCAGGGTTGGTTGGGTCACCTGGGCAGCTGCAGCAAGAGCCATTTGATAAACGTTTTGATGTTCCTTAAGCTGCATAACCACTTCTGCAACATCTATATCCTCGTTAGAAGACAGCAAAGTCTTAAAATTAAGCGAGAAGTCCTCAAAACGGTTAAGGGCATTCTCGAGGCGCTGGACTTTGGCTCCTACCTGGGCACGGATACCCAGCAAGTCGTTCAACTCCTGGTCTATTTTACTTATGTCTTCTTCAACGCTTTGCGGCTGGTTTCCACGCAGGTGTTCAACCAGGTCTTTGACTACTTTAAGGATCCCCTCAGCTTCGGAGGTATTTTGAATGTTCCCTCCTGCATCAAGTATTCCCCAATCTTGAAGCGGTGTACCGTTTACATCGGAAAGAACCAGTGTGCTCTCAGTACGGGAGCGTAAAATAAGGGTGGATCCATCAGTTACCGCATATGCAGTGGAACGCAAAGAGGGTTCGTTGTTAATAGCGTTAACCAGGTCCTGCAGGGTGGTCATGGTAGCATCAATGGTGATAACTGTCCCATTGATACTGAACTGGTCACCAGGGTTAAGAGTTACCGGGTTGGAACTTCGGGCCTCAAACCCCTTGAAGAACACTTCATCCCCCGGAAAGCTAATGTCAATAACCGTTTTGGACTCAATTTCCCTAATCAGGGAATTCGAGTCCCCCAAATAAGTAATCTGATTTCCTTGTATCACAAAGGGCGGCTCAGTCAGGCGTGTTCCTGCAAAAAGGTAGCGGTCAGCGTAGGAAATGTTTCCAATGGAAACCAGTTCTTCCAGTTGTTTTTCCACTTCCTCAGCTATAATCACCCTGTCTTCAGCGGTCAGGGACCCATTAGCTCCCTGCAAGGCAAGAGTACGTATTTTTTGGATGACCTCAGTCGCCGAACCCAGGCTTTCGTCAACCAGGTTTAACCAGTTTCTGGCATCCTCAACATTAGAACGGAATTGCTCCAGTTTACTGATTGAAGTTTTTAGAGACAATATGCTGTTAATTTTAATGGGGTCATCAGAGGGTCTACGAATCGCCTTGCCCGAAGAGAGAACATCTTCTATCCTGACCATTCTTTCCAGGATGTTATTAAGATTCTGCATTACCCTATCGCTGAGAACCCTCTGAGTCACTCGCATCAACGCTACCCCCTACCTCACTTTAAGCGATTAACCACTGTATCCAGCATTTCGTCAAGAGTGCGTATCAGCGAAGCGGCAGCATTGTAAGCATGCTGATACTTGATGAGGTTTGTCATCTCTTCATCGAGAGAAACACCTGAAACACTTTCTTTTCTCATGTTGAGCTGGTCTACAAGCAAGCTCTGGTTTTCAGCGATGCGCTGTGCTTCCTGCCTTTCTGCACCAAGCTGGGATATTACTCCCCGATAATAATCATCAGGGTTAGCTCCATTCACAAAATCACTTTCCCGCAATTGGGCAATACGCAAAGCAACTTCTCCGTCTCCTGGTGCCCCGGTCGCAGAAGCAGCAACCAGCCGATAATCCCCGGAAATAGCAGGGTCAACCGCTATGTCTTCTGCAGTGCTTCCTGCAAAAAAGACTCCACCTGGTGCAGGAGGTTCTTGAAGGGTATAACCGGTTTGATGCAAAGCATTCACTTCTTCAATGAGCTCCTGGGCCAGAAGGTTAAGGTTGCTTTTGTAATTTTCCAGCAGAGAATCCCGCAGGTCAAAAATAGCTTTCAACTCTCCACTCTGATTGGCAAAGTCAATCCTTTGGGTAGTACCCTGAAAATAAACCTGATTGAACCCACTCAAAGGGTCAACCTGCACCTCCAGCAGGTTAAGTTCCTTAGTACTTGCCAAAACCCTTCCTTGAAGAATAATGGTATAGGTACCATTGTTTTCTTCCTGAACCTGGAGATCAATGATTTTGGAAAGTTCATCGACAGCAAGGTCCAGCTTGTCTTTATAGTCGTTGATGTTGCCACCAGCAGCGCTCAAACGAACGATTTGCTGGTTTACACTGTGGATTTGTTCCAAATAACTGTTGATTTCACCGACTTTGAGCGCTACCTGTTCATCAAACTGTTCCTGGGCAAGCACCAGTTGAGAGTGCGTATGCTGGAAAGCCTCCGCTAAGAGATTGGCCGTTTCAACCAGTAAGGCCCTACTTGCTTCACTTTCCGGCGTTTTGGAAAGTTCCTGCCAGGCGTTCCAGAAATTGTTCATAATATTCGATAAACCGCTTTCCTGTGGATCACCAAAGATTATCTCTACCTGATTCAAGCCTTCATCAATAGTGCTCCAGTAGCTCTCGATACGAGATTCCTGACGCAGCTGAAGGTCTATAAAACGGTCTCTTAAACGTTGAATCTCCTCTACAACAACGCCGCTACCCACACTTTTGAGATAAGGAGGCACGAAGATGCCGGAAAGGGGAACAGTCTTCGCTGTCATTTTAGCTGATTGACGGGTGTAACCCACGGTATTGGCATTGGCAATATTGTGACCGGTAATATCCATAGCTTGCTGCTGGGCTTGCAAGGCGCTTTTACCTATCTCCAGTCCAAAGAAGCTGCTACCCATACCTGCTACATCCTCCCATCAATCAAAATGCCCTGAAGGGCTTTCCCGGTCTCTCTCTTCCCCGAAGGGTCATACGCTTCAAAAGAGTTATAGCTTTCAATCCTGGCAAGCAGAGCAAAAACTGCGTTGAAGTAATTGAGCGTATCCTTGATCAAAATGGCATTTTGCTGATTAACCCGTTGCACCTCAGCACTGGTTTCCCAAATATCATTCTGCAGGGCTTTTATGGAAATTGCAATTTCTTCCGGGAAAAGAGGAAGAACCTGGGAAATACACGTTTCTTTCTCTTCCAGACCAGCAAAGCTGGCAATGTTACGCAGGACACCGGTCAACTTACGCTCAAAGGCCTGGTTTTCGAGAATTAGGTCGGCTTTCTTCTTCACCACATCACCAAGTTCTCCAATTCGGTTTTGAATCAGTATCTCTTGTTCTTCTCGGACTACCTCAAGAAGCTTTTTCTGAAGAGTACAGCCTTCTTTTAAAACCTCCAGAAGGACCGTCCCGGCCTCTTCGAAAACGGACACCTCATTCGCCTCCGGAAAAGAAAGAATCGGCAATGTCCCTGATTATCATCTTTTCCACTACCTTGGCAGGTTCCACATGATACTCATTCCTGGAGAGTCTGTCTTTTATTTCCGCAATAAGTTGTTCCCTCAGCTCAGGAACCTCCTGCAGTTTGCGATAAATCTCTCGGATTTCCAGAGCCTTTTGAGAAAAAGAAATTTTGTCTCCTTTGTTTGAACTTATACCCTGGGAGGTTTTCGATCTGGACTTACCACTTTTCTCAGCATATATTTTCAAAATACTCTCCAGCTGATTCGCAGAAATCTTCATGATTGTATCCCCCTCTATCTCCTGCTATTAATACTATATCGGCAATTACAACAAAAACTTTAGGGGTATTAGTCAGCTGGTTTCTCTTTTTTTTTCAAAATAGCATCTCGAAAATAAAACCTATCCTTGTTTTGTCGATTTGAGGAATCGGCAGCGGCCTCTTCCCGAAAAAGATACGATAGTTGCAGTCGACATTTCTCGCAAAAACGGCCAGATGAAATGGGCTTTCCACAGCGTTCACACCTTAAACCAGCATCAACGCCTTGCTCGCTCTGGACAATTTGTAGCCTGCCCTGTTTGAGAAAATGGAGAATATCCTTTTTGTCTACACCAGTAGCTTTACTGGCCTCCTCAATGGTAGAACGCGGGTTTCTGAGGAAGAATTCTTTCACTTTCAAAAATTCTTCTTCCTGAGATTCCAAACAGACAGGACATAACTCGATAGCATCGAGGTTCTTCCTAAACAGTTTTCCACACTTCTTGCAACGGGCTATCTCCATGATTCATCTCCCAACATAATATTAACACTTTCCAGAAGACGAGGGAAGTTCCAGTGCACGATAAAGCATTTCCCCTATCCGAAGATTGGTGGACGCACAGCTTTTTTTGCACACTTCATCCAGCCACATTTCTCGAAACCACACTTCTTCCTTTCCCAGAAAAGGGGATTCCCGGTCGACAAAAAGAGGTTGCACTGCTTTCCTGAAAATAAAGCTCAGCAGAAAGGCCTCAAAATCCTGACAGGCCTCGCGTAATCTTGCCCGTTGCCTTTCAAGAGAAAATTTTGATTGCTCGGCAATGATCTCTGAAGGAGAACAGAAGTTCTCTAACTTTACCTCTCTCATTCTACAATCAACTCCCCCTGCAAAGCTCCTGCCTTTTTGAGGGCCTGAAGAATGGCCACCAAATCACGAGGAGTCACCCCTAAGGCATTCAGAGAGTTTATTAAATCGTCAATGGTGTTACCCGATTCCACCCGAAATAAGCGTCCCTCTTCCTGGGCAGCCTGAACTTCCTGCTGGGGAACCACCTGAGTTTCTCCCCCCGAAAAAGGAGGCGGTTGAGACACTTCATATTGTGTCTGAATGCTCACTGTTAGGTTGCCATGAGCCAGTGCCACAGGAAGAATACGAACGTTGCCTCCAATAACCACAGTCCCGGTACGTTCATTAACCACTACTCTGGCAGGAACATCAGGTTCCACCGGGAGTTCTCCAATCATGGCTAAAAGCTGCGGCACTCTATCACTGAAACTTTCCGGTATGCTCACCTCGACACGGTTAGCATCGATAACTCGCGCCCTCCGCCCACCAAGTTCCTGGTTGATAACCCTTGCTATGCGAGTAGCAGTTACAAAATCAGGATTCTGCAAAAGAAGAGAAAAAGTTCCTTTTAAAGAGTTCACAAAAGAAGTGCTTACACTCCGCTCCACGATTGCGCCGTTGGGTATTTTGCCCACTGTGGGATGGTTTTGCTGAACCTGATTTCCACCTCCACCAGCGGCAAAACCGCCTACCGAGAGCGGTCCCTGAGCAACTGCATATACTTTCCCGTCCACGCCTTTTAAAGGCGTCAAAAGAAGGACGCCTCCCTGAAGGCTCTTTGCATCACCTAATGAAGAAACGGTAACATCGATCCTCTCTCCTTCACTTACAAAAGGAGGCAACTCGGCAGTAACAATCACTGCCGCAACGTTTTTGGAGCGCACCTGTTGAGAATCAACGGTTATCCCCAACTTGGACAGCATATTGGAAAGACTTTGGTTGGTGAACAGACTGCTTCTGCTATCACCGGTTCCTGAAAGGCCAACTACCAGCCCATAACCTACCAGCTGGTTTCCCCTCACTCCCTCAACCTGGGTAATGTCTTTGATACGTACCGTTTCTGCACTAACAAAAACGGCACAACAAAGAACCGTCATGACCGCCACCGTTATGAAAACAACAATTCTGCTCACGGTGCTCAGGCCACCTCCAGAACCGGAAAGCTAAAAAAGGATATCCAGTATAGAACCAAAAAGGCCACCCAGAATACCAAGAAGTCCTGATTTTTGCTTGGGTTTCAAAGTTCCCTCCAGCTTAATAACCACGTCAACCAGCTGAGTTGAGTAAACTGTATTCTGAGCGGATATAAACCTCGGATTTACCACACCCTCAATATGCATTATCTCCCGTTCTTTGTTCAAATAAATTTCTTTACTGCCAGCAATTCTGAGATTTCCATTTTCCAGCACCTCTACCACCTGGCAGGTAATAACCCCGCTCAAGCTCATCTGTCTCTGATTACTCCTCTCTCCCTCGCGAGTGCTTTGTCTTTTAAAAGAAGCAGGTGGCACGAAATCAAAAATTCCTTGCCCTGCTTCCATGGAAATATCCACCGAGCTTCCTCCACTGCTGGTGGCACTGTTTTTCCCTTCTAAATTTTCGGTTATGATGACGGTCAGAATATCCCCCTCTCGAGAAGCCCGGTAATCAGAATAAGGGTCTGCAAACCAAGCATCATCGCTCCACAGTGATTCCGCAAAACCCTGAGGAAGCGCTATCCAAAATACCACGAAAACAGCAACTAACCACCAGAAAAGACGCGCCTTCTTCATTTAACCGCCACCTCTACCATTCTCTCCCCGATAATTCTTCCCTGCACCCGTTTTCTGGAATCCAGGTTTTCGACAATTATAACCTCACCCAGAGCACCATCAGAGCGTGCTTTACCCAAAGCGGTAACCGTTATGCCTCCATTTCTGGCCACCATAGTTACCAGGTCTCCCCGTTGCACCAGTGCCTCTTCCTCGAAGGAAGAAGGAGTAATGAGCTCTCCCTGGTTAATGTTTCTCCTGGCTACCTTACCAACCACTTTAGTTGGATCATCAAGGGCTTTGAAATTTCGGTAATCCAACACTTCCTCAACTACATACACTGAAGAAGCATCTATCACCTCTCCCCTCTTCAGGGTTTCCTTGGCTCGAACCACGTTGCGAAATGCTCGTATTTCCAAACGTAAAGGCAATTTGCTTACTACCTCTCCCTCTGAACTAAGAATGTCCAGCTCGGCGGTGACACTCCCCCAGGGGTTAAAGGAGGTAGGCAAAGAAATGCGATACTCACATCCATCGGGAAGAAAAACCTGCTCTGGAGACGCCAATCTAACTTCAAGTCTTTTTACAAACTCAAAACGTTTTCTGATTTCATCTCCAATTTCCCCCTCAAGCTGCACCACAGAAACCCATTGTCCCTGCAAGCGCACCCTGCACTCCATAGCACCCGAGAAATAAATATAATCAAGCTGCGGTATACCCCGAGCACACAAGTGGTTGTAGATTTCCTGGGCAGTAATTACGCGCTCAGGCTGTGATGGAGAAAGCACACCCAGCTCGGTCAACTCAGCCACTTTTTCTCCCTCAGGGAGTGGATAGGAAATTCGTGCAATATCTCCCAGGGTAATATTTTCCTGATTCAAGCTGACCTGCGGTTCCAGATAAACCTCTAAGGTCAGCCCCCAAAGAGAAACAGGTAAGAAAAAGATTGTAATTATCGCGATTGCTACACTAAAATATCCTTTCCTCATCGCTTCATGTTGTTGGCAATGCTCATCATTTCATCGGCAACGCTTATAGCCTTGGAATTGATCTCATAGGCACGCTGTGCGCTGATCATGCGAACCATTTCTTCCACTACCTGAACATTGGAAGTCTCCAGGAAGCCTTGGGCCAGAGTTCCCAATCCATCGAAACCTGGTGTGCCTACCTGGGGTTCGCCTGAGGCCACAGTAGCAACATACAGGTTGCGCCCAATGCTCTGTAACCCTGCCGGATTGATGAAGCGTGCCAACTCGATAACTCCTAACTCCTGCGGCTCCGTTTCTCCAGCAATCTTTGCCGTTACTGTGCCATCCTGGCCGATAGTGATTGATTCGGCATCTTGGGGTACGGTAATCGGCGGCTCAAGCGGAAACCCATCGCTGGTGACTATTCTTCCCTGGGCATCAAGCTTGAAAGAACCATCTCTGGTGTACCCTATGGTGCCATCAGCAAGTAAAACCTGGAAAAACCCATCGCCTTCGATAGCTATGTCCAGCGGGTTTCCCGTTTCATAGGCATCACCCTGAAAGAAAAGCTTTTGGACTGCTGCTGGGCGAACTCCCAGTCCCACCTCTATTCCAGTAGGTATCTGATTTTCCTGAGTATTGGGAGCACCTTTAACTCTTACCGTTTGATACATGAGATCCTGAAAATCAACCCTGCTTTTTTTGAAACCAGTGGTATTGATGTTAGCCAGGTTATTGGCAATCACATCAATATCCAGTTGTTTGGCCTGCATTCCAGTTGCCGCCGTCCACAGTGCACGCATATTCAAAACCTCCTTTCCTAACACATCTGGGTTTCAAATCTTAAAGACGCGCAATTTCACTGGTCGCCTTTTGGAGAGCTTCATCATGACTCTGAATGGTTTTTTGGACGCTCTCGTACTTCCGCAAAACCTCAATCATGTGTACCATGGCTTCCACGGGGTCCAGATTAGCCCGCTCCAGAGCTCCCTGAACAATCTTAAAATTTTGAGCTGAGTAAGGGGTAATGTCGGTATCTTCGACTATGAAAAGGTTTTGCCCTTTTTTGATAAGTACAGAATAATCATCAAAATCAACTATCCGGAGCCTGTTAACCAGATTACCATCAACTTGCACTTCTCCTCGCTCGTTGATTTCTAAACGCCCGGAGTTACCCACCACAATCTCTCCCTGCTCGCCCATTACCGGGTATCCTTCCCAGGTTACCAGCTTTCCTTCTGGAGAGAGCGTGAAATTACCAGCCCGGGTATACGCTTCCCCCTGGGGAGTCATGACCACGAAAAACCCCCTCCCGTCAATGGCCAGGTCCAGAGGGTTGCTCGTGGTCTCAATGGTACCCTGAGAAAAATCGGTAATTTGCTTGATACCAGAAGCCGTTCCGAAAGTCAGCTTTCCCAGGTAAACTCGTTCTCCATTTGCAAAGCGAAAAAGCTCTTTTTCAAAACCCGAAGTTTCCTGAACTACCAGGTCCTTTTTGAAACCTGGTGTATCAATATTTGCCAGATTATTGGCCCAAACCTGCTGTTCCAGTTCCCTCAGGTTAAAACCTGAAGTCGAAGAGTATACTCCCCGTATCACCCGAAAACCCCCTTCGGAAAATCAACTTTCCAAAGGCTTTTTGATAAAAAAATTTGCCAGAACCACTCTGATAAAGCCAATAAAATTTTTCAACTCGTGGGTTTATCGATTTTCCTTAGGAAGAGAACACAGAAGCACAAAAACTTTGTCGAAGCAAAAATCAGGTGGAATCAAAAAAGGAGCACGATATAAACCAAAAAGGTATCAAAAAAGAGCCTGGCTCAGAGCCAGGCTCTTTACCACTAATTCATACCCACCAGGCAGCCCCTACTTTTTCTTTGAGAACTACTTCCTTCAAGAGTGCAACTGCTTTCTCAAAACCTTCACGACCCGACATCAGCGAATCTTCATGTTCTATGGAAAGCACCCCATCATAACCCACAAGCCGCAAATTGCTGACAAAATCCTTCCAGAAGCCTAAATCATGCCCATAGCCAACGGTACGGAAAATCCAGGAACGGTTAATTTCGTCAGTATAGGGTTTGGTGTCCAGATTTCCATTTACCAGGCTGTTAACCGGGTCAATCTTGGTGTCCTTAGCGTGAACGTGAAAGATTGCATCACCCAGCTTCCGTATGGCAAAAATGGGGTCAATTCCCTGCCAGAAAAGATGACTGGGGTCAAAGTTGGCTCCAATGTTGTCTCCAGCAGCATCACGTAGTCTGAGTAGCGTCTCCGGGTTGTAAACACAGAAACCAGGGTGCATCTCAAGCGCTACCTTTACCCCGTGGTCACGTGCAAACTGGGCCATCTTTTTCCAGTAGGGAATCAATTTTTCTTCCCATTGCCAGCGCACTATTTCCAGAAACTCTGGCGGCCAGGGGCAGGTTACCCAATTGGGATATTTGGCATTCTCAGAATCTCCTGGACAACCAGAAAAAGTAATTACCGTCTGCACACCAAGCTTTTCAGCAAGCAAAATGGTGTTTTCAAACTCTCTGTGATGTCTCTGGGCCACCTCAGGATTGGGGTGAAGCGGGTTCCCATGGCAGCTCAAAGCACTTATTTCGAGACCTCTGGACTCCACCAACTCTTTAAACTTTTTAATCTCGTCTGGGTTTTTAAGCACTTCTTCAGGGTTGCAATGAGCGTTGCTGGGATAACCTCCAGTTCCTATCTCCACTGCTTCAGCACCAACACTTTTCACGTAATCAAGGGCTTTTTCCAGAGGGTCATTCTGAAAAAGTACCAGAAAAACACCGATTTTCATAAAAAACTCCTCCTTCCTATGTTGTAAAGTTTGTCCATCGCTTCGGCAAACGAAAACTCCGTTCTAATAATAGCAAATTTTCCCAAACTCTGGTATATTATTGAAAATCTAAACGGGGGGTGCAGCAATTTTGCTTTTATCGGAAAGAGCTCAGAAAATAAAGCCCTCTGCAACGCTATCCATTTCCGCAAAGGCCAAAGCAATGAAGAAATCGGGTCTGGACGTGATTTCTTTCAGCGCAGGGGAACCAGACTTTGATACACCCCTACCGGTTAAGGAAGCAGCCAAGCAGGCCATCGACCAGGGCTTCACCAAATACACACCAACTTCGGGCATTCCGGAACTAAAAGAAGCAATATGCGAAAAACTGAAAAACGAAAATGGTCTTCACTACACAAAAGAGGAAGTCATCGTCTCCTGCGGTGCAAAACATGTTCTTTTTAACGCTCTGATGACGCTCTGCAACCCGAAAGACAAAGTGCTTCTTCCCAAACCCTATTGGGTCACTTATTATGAGCAAATAGTCCTGGCTGGGGGGAAACCGATACTTCTTGACTGCGACCCAGAAACGCTGCTTGTGCCTCTTGAAGAAGTAGAAAAAAACATATCCGAAAATACCAAACTACTTATCCTTAATAACCCTTCCAACCCATCGGGAGTAGTCTGGTCACAAGAAGCACTCGAGAAAATTGCACAACTGTGCAAAAAACATAACATCTTCGTCATTTCAGACGAAATATACGAACGCCTGGTATACGACGGAGAAAAGGTAAAAAGCATTGCCTCCTTGGAGGGTATGAAAGAGCGTGCTCTGGTGGTGAACGGCGTCTCCAAAGCTTTTTCCATGACTGGATGGCGCATTGGCTACGCAGCAGGCCCCCAGGAAGTTATCCAGGCTATGGGAAGGCTCCAGGACCACTCCACATCCTGTCCCACCTCCATCAGCCAGAAAGCAGCACTGGCAGCCCTTCGCTGTGATGCATCAGTGGTTGAAGAAATGGTAACCGCCTTTGACCAGAGGAGAAAAGTCATGATGCAGTACCTTTCGGAAATACCCGGAGTCCGTTTTCCGGTGCCTCGTGGTGCGTTCTACATATTTGCCGATTTCTCAGCCTACATCGGCAGAAAATTCGAAACAACAACCATAGACTCCTCACTCACTCTGGCAGATCTTTTGCTTGAAAAAGCGCACCTGGCCTGCGTACCGGGAATTGCCTTTGGAATGGAAGGTTTCCTGCGCCTTTCTTATGCCACCTCGCTTGAGAACATCGAGCGAGGTATGGCACGCATGCAGGAATTTTTCAAAAAACTGAATTAGGAGGTGTTCATAGTGCCACATATTTACATCATCGACGTTACCAATCGCGATGGGGTACAGACCGCTCATCTGGGCCTTGCCAAAATAGAAAAGACCATGGTCAATATATTCCTCAACGAAATGGGCGTGTTTCAGAGCGAATTTGGTTTTCCAACCACCCGCCACGAAACTAACTACTTAAATGCCAATCTGGAACTTGCCGAGATGGGTGTCATCCATCCCATTCGTCTCAGTGGCTGGATGCGTGCTATAAAAGCCGACGTGGAATTGGCCTACCAGATGGTCCCTAAGCTCAAATACCTCAACCTTTCCATCTCCACCTCTGACCAAATGCTGGAAGGGAAGTTCCAAGGCAAATATACCCGCGACGACATTGTTAAAATGATGACCGAAGCAGTAGAAAGTGCCAAAGACCATGGAGCACAGGGAATAGGAGTAAACGCCGAAGATGCTTCACGAACCGACCTCGACTATCTGGTCGAGTTTGCACTGGCAGCCAAAGAGGCTGGTGCCGAGCGTTTCCGCTATTGCGACACTCTTGGTTATGACAGCCCCTTCACTATCTATGAGCGTATAAGCTATATCGCCGAACGGGTAAAAATGCCTATCGAGCTTCACTGTCACAATGACCTGGGTATGGCAGTAGCCAATTCAGTTAGTGGAGCTAAAGCAGCGGTTGATGCAGGATGCGATGCCTACATCAATACTACCATTAATGGAGTCGGCGAACGGGCAGGCAACGCTGACTTGGTCTCAGTGCTTCTTGCTATAAAATACGCTAACGGACTTTCTGGAAAATACGAGCTTGATCCCCGCACCAATCTCAAGGCTGCCTGGAAAACCTGTAAATACGCATCCTACGCTTTCAAAGTGCCCATTCCTATCACTCAGCCCGGTATTGGTGCCAACGCTTTTGCCCATGCCTCGGGCATCCATGCTGATGGCGTCTTGAAAGACCGCAAAAATTACGAACTCTATGACTTTGAAGAGCTCGGTCGTGGTGAACCAGAAATCATTGAAACAGGAAGACGAATTGTGGTAGGAGAATACAGCGGCATCAAGGGGTTCCGCAATGTGTACGAAAATCTGGAAGTGGAATTCAAAGACGAAGAGGAAGCCCGGGAAATACTGGAACTGGTGCGCTTTGCCAACGTCGAAAAGCAGAAACCACTCACCGAAGACGAACTCCTGTTCATCGCTCGCTATCCAAAACAGGCCAAACAAATCCTAACTCTGGTACCCTGAAAAACAGGCGGGGATCCCTCCCCGCCCAACCTTTTAAACAAGTAAAGGCGGGTTTCTTTCACTCATCTGCCTGGATTTCTTGCACATTCAAAGATAGCAAAGCGCAAATCTCTCCAGATAAAATAAAAAACCATCAGTCCTAACTTTACCAATGCCACGGTGAGCATTTGAAAATTATTGATTTTTATTTAGAGCCCTGTAATACTTATAAAAGTCCTGCAACACCTCACGAATTCAGAAAGTAAACCTTTTCTCAAAAAACCCATAAAAAAAGCCCCGGGCATACCACCCGGGGCTTTCCCTTGTCAAGCTCTGGTTAGAAGGTTACGTCGAGCTCTGCAGTGATGGTTCCAGCAGTGTCTACGATGCCGCGATCGGTGTCGATTGCAAAGTCATCGGGCCAGTCTTCATCGGCACCCCAAGTCTGGTACTCGTAACCAACGGTCAAAGTGGTGTTGTCAGCCATTGCCCATTCCACTTCTCCGTAGACGCTGACCGGCATAGAAGCAGTCCAGGCGCTGTCGTAACGGCCTTCAATGGTGAGAGTGGTGTTCTCTTCAAGCCACTTGTAAGTCAAGCGACCAACAGCCACCAGCTGAGAAGTTGCCGAGTCGTACTGGACCAGTGCACCCAGGTAGGCATCTTCGTTTTCATCTTCCACTTCCAGGTCGTAGTCTTCATATCCGCCGAATACCACAAAGGATGCAGTGTTCAGGCTGTAGTCAAAGTCAAGCACAAACTGTTCGTTCTCTACAGCATCAGAAGGTACATAGGTGAGCGTAGCACCAATATCGTTAGTGGTAACAGTGCCAGTGGAAATCTGCTGTGCCCAATCGTATTCTGCAGAGAGAGTCCACTTGTCTTCATCTTCGTCGCCGCTCAAGTTGAAGTCGGCTGCAACGCCAAAGCCCATTTCATCGTCGTTGAAATCGCTGGGTGAAGCAGTGGAGCTTGCTGGAGTGAAACCAGCGGTTACATAGTGTGCATCAATGGTGAAGTCCACATCGTCGCTTGCTTTGAACCAGAGCTCACCAACCGCAGCATAGGTTCCAGAAAGTACGCCATAGGCACCTTCCACGGTAAGTTTTACATCCTCTTCGTCGAAATCGGTCCAGGCATCAGCGCTCACGATGAGGTCAGAAGTAGCGTCGAAAATCATGGTGCTTTCTGGAATCAGAGTAACACCAAGACCCACCTGCTCCCATTCAGCACGCAGAGTGTACCAGTCGTTAGGTGCACCAATCAGCTTCCAGACGATGTCGCTATCTTCTGGGGTGTACACTACGTTGAAACCTTCAAAGTCCAGATCGTAATCATCATCGTTGGGCTGATACTCACCAAGTACCAGACCAAGCCCAATTGCATCGAGACCAATATCTCCAAATTTGAGATACCATTCGTCTTTCTGGTACTCAATGTAGAAGTTGTCTGCAGAAACAACTGGAGTGGAGAAAGTATCGTCGATAATAAGCTCAATTCCTGCTGTGGTGTATTCATTAATATCAGCAGCAATGGTCAGTGTGGTTTCATCAGAGAGAGAAACATCGGTTTTGCCTGCTGCTGCATCAGCTGGTGCATAAGCAGTGTACACAACGTCAAACTCTCCGGTAACCTTTACTGGTTCTGCGTATTTCTCAAGGTTAGACACCCGATCCTCAAGAGCCTTAATGGCCTGGCTGTTTTCACCCAGAGCCTTCTTGAGGTCGTCAACGGTGACACCCAGAGACTTCAGCTCATCGGCAAATTCCTGAACCAGTTTCTCGAGCATTGCTACATCGTCCTGAGAAGCAAAACCTGCTTCGTCAACATACTGCTCCATGTAACCGAGAGCACGAGCAATTGCCTGGGCAAACTCATAACGAGTGAGTGCCCGGTTACCACCAAAGGTCCCATCGGGATAACCGATGATAACGCCTTTGGCTGCCAGGCTCTGCACTGCATCATATGCCCAGTGGTTCAAAGGCACATCCACAAAGGGATTTGCCAGTGCCGGAAGGGCAAAGGCAAGCACTAAAACAAGTGCCAATGCGAGCTTCTTCATGGTTCAAACCTCCTTGGTAGTTTCAGGTTTTTTAAGCCTTCTGCCCTGCCAAGGAGAACCGAAGAGTATCCCTGTTTCCTCTTCTCTCCCTTTTGCAGGTGCATCCAGCCGCTTTCAACACCTCTCCTTCCGGGCCTACCAGGAATCCTTTTCACCTCCTTTCATCACCCAGAAAGATGAGGCGCTAAAGCCTAACTCGCTAATAATACTATACGACACTTTATACAATTTGACTACACCCTGCAAAAAATTTTTTATAAAATTTTGCCTTCCCAAGCCTTTCTGTTTCGTCATTGGTTCAGGAGCCGGGGCGATCCTCGACCTCGAAACCTGGGGTCGCCATGGTCTCCTCATCCAGATAAAAGTCTTTATCAAAAGCAACGCTACCAATAACCAAAGGAACCGGCAATTCCACTGCCTCACAGCGCAAAAAAGAAGAGCGGAACCAGTCGGCATCAGCTGGAAGCGGGGGTTCAAAGTCCAGGAGCCGTAGCATCATGGTACGCTCATAATAAGTGCGATCGAACTGGTTATCCCGGTCTGGATAGGAACTGAAGCGACGTAGAATATCAGTAATAGCAAAATTCATCTCAAGCAACATCTTCTCCACCAGATACCACTTTTTCCAGGAAGATTCAATGGTGGTTAACCCAAAATAGAGAGCTCCTCCTTTTTTGAGGCTTTGCGCTCCCCGAGAAAGGGTAACTTTCAATCCTTTTTCACTCTCTACAGGATCAGTTATAAATACGTCGAAAGCATGTTCTTCTAAAGGATACGCATCACAAGCATTGTAAGTGCGTGCTTCCAGCGGAAACTGTTTTTCCCGAGCTCTTTTTTGGATAAAAGAAACCAGGCGCTCATCCACCTCAAGAACGGTGACTTTTTTAGGGAAACCAGTGGCACACAGAGCAAGGCTGAAAAGGTCGTCGTCGCCCAGGATGAGTATTTCCTGACCTTCCAGGTCGCCCCGCTCATACATGAAAGCCAACCTGGCAAAAATGTCCTCATGGGTCATAAAACCCTGGTCAAAGTCAAGGTTGGGCAGGGGCCTCCCATCAACCAGCTTTGCATACTCCGCAAAGGCTTCCCGAAAAGCGTAGGGGTTGTATCCTCCACGACAACTGGGACAGGTTACACTCTTGTAAGGTTTCAAGGCGGCATACTTCGCTCTACCTTTTTCAGAAAGGGTAAATTTCCCATCTACCACGCAAACCAGTTCTTCCTGGAGAAGCCTCTTGAGCCGCTCTGCAAAACCCTTGATGTGCTCATCCTGCTCATCAAGTAATCTCCAGAAGCTTTTGGGACCTTCTTTAAGCGAGCGCAGAATTTGTGCTTCGTAACGGTTCACGAGTATCACTCCTTCTCACTAACAGGATAGTTCGCTTTCAATCCACTGGTTTGCCAGTACACTGTGATTTTTTTCATTGTAACCTGCTTTATAAAAATTTGCAATTTTGTAACTCATCAACTCATTCCCAAGGTGTATAATAGACAAAATTAAAATTATCGATGGTAAGGAGTGATTGACGTGGACCGCTACATCTGCAAAATTTGCGGATACATCTATGACCCTGAAAAGGGAGACCCTGACTCCAACGTAGCTCCAGGAACCCCTTTCTCTGAGCTTCCTGAAGACTGGGTATGTCCGGTATGTGGTGCAGGTAAAGACCAGTTTGAAAAGGCCTGAAGAATTGACCAGAAAATTATTCACCATACTGATTATCTTGCAAACACTGGTATTCCTGGTTGCAGCTGGTTGTCAGAGCCCTGCAACTCTGGGTCAGCCAGACATTGTGGGGCTCATCGAAGACTTTCAGGAAGGCGGAGATGCATATCACTGCTCAATACTTGTCGAAGAAGAAGCAGGCAATAACCCTCAGCATGGCCTGGCCTGGGTCAGAATAACCGAAAACACAGTAATTATCCGAAACGGCGCAGAAGTGGAGGAAACAACCTGCTTATTCCTTGAAGAGGGAATGCGGGTTCGAGTGTGGTTTGAAGGTCCAGTTATGGAGTCTTACCCGGTGCAAGGTTATGCAAAGCGGGTGGAAATAATGGAATAACCTCCCTTACGTTACAGCAAAGAGCTTTTTTTGTTCCTTTTTTCTTGATACATTTTTTGGTCGGCTTCGTAAAGAGCCTCTTCCAGAGACACCGTTTCATAAAGAGGATTGAAAATGTAGACCCCGAAGCTGCAATCCACAGGGAAAGGAAGTGAGTCATTCCAGATTTTCAATCTTTCTCTAATTCGCTTAATCACTTCCTCGGCTTCTCTCTGGCCAGTCTCAGGCAGTATCAAAAGAAACTCGTCTCCTCCAATGCGCAGGACATAATCTCCTTTACGCACACTTTCTCTGAAAATCTGCCCCAAACCCTTTAAAATTAAATCTCCTGCCTGATGCGAAAAGCGGTCGTTAATTTCTTTCAGACCATCCAGGTCCGCCAGGATGAAGGCGACTGTCGATTTCTGACTTACAAGTTTCTGGAAAATATTGGGAAATCTTTGCTCCAGAAAGTAGCGGTTCAAAAGACCGGTCAAGGGATCTATCTCTTTTTCTCTTTCTAAGGCGAGATTTTCCCAGCGAAAGGAAAGAGTAATTATTACCCACCCGGCAAGCCACAGAAAACCTTCGAGCACAGTATCAAAAAACTCGGGCTCTGAAGTGAACTCGTCAAGAAGATCTATAGTATTGGCAAAAAGAAAAGTAAGCCATCCCCAGAAAAGTAGCAAACTCCACTTGCGAGGGAAAATTAGAAAAGATAGAAAAATTGCTCCCCAAATGGATGCTTCCATCACAATATCTTCCACATCCCAGTCCGAAGGAGACTTCACCGGAAAAGCAACCAACCAGGCAATCACCAACCCCACAAGGATTAAAAATGACCACCACCAAAACCTTTTGGAAAGCAACACCATCCCTCCTTGGACACTTTTTCACCTAAGCTGCAGCATCCTCTCAATGCTTTGTGAAGCCTTCTCGATAATTTCTTGAGAAAGAGTAATTTCGTGTTTTTCCTCTTCAAGGGCCTGGAGCACATCTTCCAGAGTGGTTAGCTTCATGTTCTCACACACCGCACCTTCGAAAGCAGGGTAAAAACCTTTCTGAAGATTTTCTTTGCGCAATCTGTGGAGAATCCCTACTTCGGTGGCGACAATAAATTCTTTTAAAGAAGAGCGAGCCACATACCGGCACATTCCTTCTGTAGAGAGCACCTGATTGGCAAGCTCCAGAACTTCCGGGCGGCACTCAGGATGCGCCAGTACTTCAGCCTGAGGGTGCTCCTTTTTCGCTTTCTCAACGTGCTGAGGGAGTATCTTAACATGCACCGGGCAATACCCATCCCAGAGTATAAACTTACGCCCCGTCTTGCGAGCAACATAAGAGCCCAGATATTTATCAGGAACAAAAATTATCTCCTCTGCTGCTTGTAGACCTTTCTCCACCACCAGGGGAGCATTCGCTGAAGTACAGCACAGGTCGCACTCTGCTTTAACTTCAGCAGAAGTGTTCACGTAACAGAGAACTTTCGCCGCGGGGTGTTTTTCTTTAAGCCGGAGCAGGCTTTCCCTGTCAATCATATCTGCCATAGGACATCCTGCTTCCCGGCGGGGAAGCAAGACTTTTTTGTGAGGAGAAATGATTTTCGCTGTTTCTGCCATAAAGCGAACCCCGCAAAAAACGATAATATCGGCCGGGGTATCTTTGGCTTGAATACTCAAGCCCAGGGAATCACCTGTAAAATCAGCAATGTCTTGCACTTCAGGAAGCTGATAATTATGAGCAAGTATTACAGCGTTCTTCTTTATCTTGAGTTCTTGAATTTTTTGGATTATCTTTTCCATTGCGAATAACCTCCTCTATAATCCCTCCTCCAAGCACCAAATCTCCTTCATAAAACACCACTGACTGTCCCGGGGCAACCATCTCAACCGGTTCCGTAAATAGCACCTCTATGGTATCACTTTTCAAAGATTTTATCCGACAGGCTTTCTCAGGATGGGTGTAACGAATTTTTGCCATAGCCCGCTCAGGTATTTCAGTAACAAACCAGTTGAGTGCTCTGGCTACAAGACCTGCAGCCCGCAATGCTTCCCTCCGACCTACTACAACTTGATTGCGCTGGGGAACAATATCCACCACATAAAGCCTTTCCGTTGAGCTTACACCCAGGCCTCTCCGCTGACCAATGGTATAAAAGGGTATACCCCGGTGCTTACCCAGAACTTTGCCCTCGAGATCGACGATAGGACCAGGACGTGCCACAATAGCTTCACGAACCATACTCTGATACTCTCCAAAACATATATCCTGACTCTGTGGTTTGTGAGCAACCGGCAAAAAGTGCTTTGCGGCAATACAACGCACTTCCTCCTTGGTAAAGTCAGCCAGCGGAAAAACCAGATAGGGCAGGGATTCCCGCTGCAAATAATAGAGAAAATAAGTCTGGTCTTTTGTGCGGTCTCGAGGCTTAGCTAAAAACAGATTTCCTTTCTCTTCCACCAACCTCGCATAGTGACCTGTAGCCAGCGCGTCAAAGCCCATTTCCAGAGCCCACTCCAGAAGTTTACCAAATTTGATGAAGCGATTACACATGATACAAGGGTTAGGAGTGCGCCCTCTGCGGTATTCTTCAAGAAAGGGTGCAATCACTCTTTCTCTAAAAAGCAAAGAGAAATCCAGAACCATATGCGGAATTCCCAAATGTTTACAAACTCTTGCGGCATCTTCTATTGCCCCATCATCAAGGGGTCTTAATTGGCTCTCCTTAAGAGAGCGAAGACGCAGAGTAACTCCTGTTACCTGGTAGCCCTGCTTTTTAAGTAAAAGAGCAGCTACCGAAGAATCCACACCGCCACTCATGGCTACCAAAACTTTCTTTCCAGGCTCAACACCAGAAAACATTGAATATTCCCCAGCTTACCAGATGGAAAGATAGCGTTCTCCGGTATCCGGAATAATAACCACGATCAACTTGTCCTTGTTTTCTTCTCGAGCAGCAACCTCTCGAGCAGCCCAGACATTAGCTCCACTCGATATTCCGGCCAGAATGCCTTCCTCTCGGGCTAAAAGGTGAGACATGGAAAAAGCGTCCTCATCTTCTACAGTAATAATTTCATCAATGAGCTCCAAACGCAAAACCTCAGGGACAAAACCAGCACCTATACCCTGAATTTTATGGCTTCCCGGCTTGCCTCCAGAAAGTACCGCCGAGCGCTTTGGCTCCACAGCCACCGCTTTAAGGGAGGGCTTTTTGTTTTTCAAAACCTCGGCTACACCGGTTATGGTGCCTCCGGTACCTACTCCAGCAACAACTATATCCACCATTCCTTCCGTGTCTTCCCATATTTCAAGTGCTGTAGTCTCCCTGTGAATACGCGGATTGGCCGGGTTTTTGAACTGTTGTGGCATGAATGCTCTCGGTGTACTGTGCAGAATTTCCTCAGCCCTTCTTACCGCACCTTTCATACCTTCTTCTGCAGGAGTCAACACTACTTCCGCACCAAACCGGGAAAGAATCTTTCTTCTCTCTATCGAAACACTTTCAGGCATGGTCAAAATAAGGCGGTAACCCCTTTGTGCACACACAAAGGCCAGAGCGATTCCCGTGTTGCCACTGGTGGGTTCCACGATAACCGTATCTTTAGAAATAAGCCCCTTGCGCTCGGCATCTTCAATCATGGAAACAGCAATGCGGTCCTTAACGCTTCCGCAGGGATTGAAAAACTCCAGCTTGGCAACCAATTTCCCAGGTAAACCTCGCCCAATTTTAGAAAGGTAAACAAGCGGCGTATTGCCAATGAGTCTGGTAATATCCTGAGCAATTTTCACGTTTTTCCCTCCAATCAAAACTTACCTGTAACTCAAATGCGATAAGTAGCAATAACTTCATCCGAAAGAGCAGAAACACGAAGCGAAAATTCGCCCTCATCGGAAAGGACATTTATACGAAGAGCTTTTCCTTTTTGATCGCAGTAACGAGCAACCAAAGCAGCTGCTTGCTGTACATCACCTGATTTTGGTTCTCCCCTACCTAAACCGACTGGACCCTTGCTTCCTCGCGGTAAAAACAAAAAGTCTCCCTCCTCATAGAAACTCATAATCCTCTGATTTTCTTTCTGGTTCCTGCCCACAACCAGCCTGAATGTATCACTCATTGCAAAATGCCTTCCCAGCTTCAAAAGCTCCACGTCCTGAAAGCTAAAGAAAGTCTTTTCCTGCATTAGCCTTCTAAGACGAGCACAAAAAACAGCATCCGTTAACAAACATCCTCCTGCTGGAGAGGAAAAATCTTCTACCCCCCACTCTTCAGCCAGTTTAAATTGGACTTTCCTGCTTCGACCATAAATATCCAAGAGTTTTTCTCGGTCCACCAAACCCTCCCGCTCAGGAATGGTAGGAGGTAAAAGCTTTGCTGAAAGCGGCCGAAGTAGTAAACCTTCAAGACCGCTATCTCTTTCAATAACCCGTAAAGACCAGAAAAGCTGTGATTTAGGCCTCTGTCCTACCACCTCTCCAGTGAAAACAAAAGAAGCACCAACTTTTTCCATTATCTTCCTGGCTTCCCGTAGCATAAAAATTTTGCAGTCGATGCAGGGATTGCAATTCTTTCCATATCCGTAAACTGGGTTGCGAACGATTTCCAGATACTCCTCGGGCAACTCCACTTCCAGGACTTCAAAGCCAAATTTCAAAGCGTTTTTCAGAACATGAGTACTTTTCTTCCAGAAAGGGCTCAAAAAATGAACGCCCACAACTTTTATGCCCTGTCTGGCAACCAGTAAAGCTGCAAGAGTACTATCCAATCCTCCTGAAAAAAGACCAACCGCTTTGCGCATCTTTGTTTCCTCAAATGCTGTAGGTGGGAGTATTCTTTTTCTGAAGATACCTCTCTACCAAATCCTGAAGAGTGGTAGAAAAGAGTTTTTCTCTAATGCTTTCCTCAAGTTCACCCCATAAATCCCGGGTGACACAATGCTTCGACCGCTCACAAAGAGAGGGATTGTGCACACAATCAACCAGGTCCAGTCCCCCTTCTAAGACTTCTACAATTTCTCCTAAAGCGATCTCCCTGGGTGAGCGAGCCAGTGTATAACCACCCTTTGAGCCCCTTAAAGATACAATCAGCGAACTGCTGCGGAGCGGAATCACCAGTTGACTAAGGTACTTTTCGGATACTCCCTCTTCTCGGGCAATATCCCGTAAAAAGACTGGACCCTTACCGTAGTTGAGAGCCAGTCTTAGCATTAACCTTGCACCGTATCGCGAACGAGTAGAAAGTTTAATGGTCATTCCCCCCAATACTACCAATTTAATAGATTTAGTGGTATTATATGGTATATCCAGAATTTGTCAAGTAAGTGCACCAAGCACAAACCACAGGGCGGTGGCTAAAATGCGTCAAATAGGTCTGGTAATCAAGACGGAAGGTAACAGGGCCTGGGTTAAAATGCAAAAAGGGGCCTCTTGTGGTGAAGAGCATTGCCCGCTTAGTTCATCGTTGATTGATGACTCCCAAGACGACTTCTACACCGTGTGCGCCATTAACTCAGTTGGAGCCAAAAGCGGAGACCAGGTAATGGTGGAGGTAGAAGATCTTTTCCTTTTGCGCACAGCGTTCATGATATACATATTGCCAATTCTTGCCGGAATACTCAGCTATGCTTTGCTGAATTATTTTTTGAAGATACCTTCACTCACTTACACAGGAACCTTTCTAAGCGTGGGAATAATAGCAATACTCCTTAAAAGAGCGGACAGGAAACTCAACTTCCCTTACCGTATAGTAGAGCTGGGCACTGCATCAGTATGCACTTCCTGCCCGCTTAAAAACCGTAATGAGCAGCAAAAACTAAAGCCGTGAAGCAACTCGCTCTCCACGAGCAAGACCAGATATAGCCTGCATATCCTCTTCGGTAAGCTGGAAATCAAAAATTTCCAGGTTCTCCTTCTGGTGTTCCAGGCTCGCTGCCTTGGGAATAGCCACCACCATTTTTTGCTGAATCAACCACCGTAAAACCACCTGAGCCGGGGTCTTACCGTATTTGGCAGCAATGTCCCTGATAAGCGGTTCCCTTACCGCTCTACCCCGAGCCAGAGGACAGTAAGCGGTAAGCGCAATGCGGTGGTTCTGGCAGTAAGTAAGCAGCTCCTTTTGAGAAAGCAAAGGATGATATTCTACCTGGTCATTCACAACTGGATAAGGTGAAATACTGATTGCCTTTTCAAGTAAGTCTATTTCAAAATTACTTACTCCTATGTGGCGAATCTTACCCTGCTCTTTAGCCTCCGCCATCGCCTGCAAAGTTTCCTCAAGAGGCACTTCCGAATTTGGCCAGTGAATGAGGTACAGGTCGAGGTAGTCAGTCTGGAGTTTTTCCAAGCTCCTATCCAGAGCTTTCAGAACTTCCGCATAGCGAAGGTGCGTATACCATACTTTGCTGGTCAAGAATATCTCTTCACGGGCAATACCTGACCTGCGAAGGGCTTTGCCAATAAATTCCTCATTATCGTAAAATTCGGCAGTATCTATATGGCGATACCCGAGTTCCAGAGCTTGCAATACTGCTTTTTCACACTGCACACCTCGCAAATCCCAGGTACCCAGCCCGATAACTGGCATTTTGCCTTCAGGTAATTGAATGTATTCCATAACCGGCACCTTCCTTTCTCAAGCCAGAGCAGCAATCCTCTCCTCCCGCTCTTTAAGAATTTTCTCTATTTCAGAAACGGTGGCTTCATCCAGTTCCCAATCGCCAGCAAGAGCAGTTTCGGCAATTTGCTCCGGACTCCTTGCTCCGACTATTGCCGCAGTAACCTCTCCACGACGTAAAACCCAGGCAATTGCAAGATGAGAAAGGGTTCTACCATGTTTCTCAGCGATTTTCCGAAGCTTTTCTACACACTCCATATTAATGCTGAGCTGAGGCTCCTGAAACATAGGGTCGTTACGACGATGATCGTCAGGCGGGAGTTTGCTCACCCATTCAGGATTTACTTTCCCAGTCAAAAGGCCCTTTTGCATGGGGCTGTAAACAATAACTCCGATATCGTTGGAAGCACAGAAAGGAAGAATTTCCTTTTCTATTTCTCTGCGGAACATACTGTAGGGAGGCTGGAGCGAAGCTATAGGACGAATTTTTTGGACCCGCTGCATTTGAGAAACGCTAAAATTGGAAACCCCACCGTAGCGAACTTTTCCTTCTTCAATAAGTTCGGATATTGCCTCCCAACCTTCCTCGATTTGCTCATCGGGAATGGGCCAGTGAATTTGGTAAAGATCGATAACCTCTACCTGGAGGCGTTTCAAGCTGTTTTCGGCTTCCCTCTTCACGCTTTCCTTTTTCAAACAGTTTATAATTTCACCTTTTTCATTCCAGGTAAGACCACACTTGGTAGCAATTATCGGTTTTTGAGACAAACTCTTTATGGCTTTCCCCACCACTTCTTCAGAATGACCCAGACCGTAAACTGCTGCTGTATCGATCCAGTTAATTCCTGCATCCAGTGCTTTCCAGATAGTTTTTATAGAAGCTTCGTCATCCTGAGGACCCCAGCCAAACTTCCAGCCACCCCCACCTATCGCCCAGGTCCCAAGACCAATGACACTCAGCTCAAGGTCTGTCCACCCCAGCTTCCTGGTTCGCATTCACAATGCCTCCTTTCTGGTCTAAAGCTCACTTTGAGAATAGCACATCTTGTCAAGAAGCAGGAGTTTCAGAAGTTTTTGAGGCATCTTCTTCCTGGGTAGGAGATGCCGAACTCTGAAGGAAAGTAGTACGCTCGTCAAAACTTAAACCGAGTTTGGTAAAAAAGCGGGCTAAAGACACGTTGTAATCATAAATAGACTGAAGATAAGAAATTTCCGCCTGGTAGAGGTTGTATTGCGCTTCCAGCAAGTCCAGAGTGGTTATTGCTCCATTTTCGAAACGAGCCTGGGCAATATTCAGGTTTTCTCTGGCTACCTGCAATGCTTTCTCCCGGAGGGGAACCTGTTCTTCAGCGTTTTTCAAAGTGAAATAGGCCTCTCTAATTTCAAGCTCTATACTTTCCCGGGTTTTGGCAAGTTGTATTGAACGTTGCTCTTTTTCAAGCTGAGCAGCTTCTTTATCAAGAGAGGGAGTATAAGGGGTGTTACTCACCTCGACTTTCTTCTCTGCCAGCTTGAGGTTATCTTCGGCCTGTTGAATTTCCAGACGATGAGAAAGAGCATAATTCAGAGACTTTTCAAAATCTATTTCCACGGGGGAAAAACTGAGAGCACTGGTTAATTCAAAACGCGTCCCCGGATTAACGGCAATAAGGCTGTTCAAATTTTGCCAGGCCAGCTCCAGGTCGCGTGAAGCGTTATTGATTTCTTGTTCGGCTTGTTCTGCTTCCAGCTGAGCCTGCAAGAGGTCTATTTCAGCTACCATTCCCAGCGAAAAACGAATTTGAATATCGTCGAGCTGCTTTTTAGCCCTCTCTGCACCACTTTGAGCCAAACGCAAGGCCTGTTCTGCTCTCAAAACGTTGTAATAAGCCTCTTCAATGGAAAGTGCCAGCTCACTCAGGTTAATTTCTACTTCCCTTTGTGCCCACTTCCAGGAATTTTCGGCTGACAATTTGGAAATCACGGAAGGATTCAATAAGAGATCAGCCATAGCTTTCTGGTACTCATTATGGGCAACCTGTAGTTGAACACGGTAGAGCGCAGCATCTTTACCCTCCTCAAGCCCTTTCTTGATAGCGTCTTCAAGAGAAAGCGAGGACAGTTTTTCCTGCGCACCAGCCAGAGAAAAAAACAATATCCCCAAAACCAGCAAGCTTGTAACAAATAGAACTTTCTTCAAGCTTTCCAACCTCCTCCTTCAAATTTTTTAGCGAGCAAGCTTAAGCTGCTCCATAACATGCACTATATCCAGAGGCTTTTCGCTCTGAGCCAAAAGTTGAATCCAGTTCAAAAAATAATCGACTTTGTTTTTCTGATAATCACTCTGCGCTCCCGCAAGCTGTACCTCCCCCTGAAGAAGCTCCCGATCAGTTATGGCACCAAGTTCGAACTGCTTCTTAAGAATCTGATAGGTACCTTCGGCGTTCTCCAACGAAATCCTGGAAAGAAGGAACTCATTCTCAGCCTGAACGAAGCTCTGGTATTGGGTATCCACCGTAAGTAAAGCTTCTTTCTCCCACACCTCGAGATTTCTCTCCAGCATACCCAGGTTAAGACGAACTTGTTCTTCCTTTTTCTCAACCACACCACCATCAAAAAGAGGAAAGGAAAATTCAACTCCAATCGTCCAGCTTCCGTCTTCACTCAAAGAAGTACCGCTTCCTACCCCCTGAAAAAAATTCTGCACGCTGGAGCCAAGTTGCAGTTGATACTCCAGAGTCCAATCAGGCCAGTTTAAAGAAGCATTAAAACCGGCGTTTTCTCCTTGATAGTCAGCAAAAAGAGAAATGCCCACCTTCTTTTGTTTGGCAAGCTCCTCAAGCTCTATCTGATAAGATTCCTTTTCCCGAAGCAACGACTTCTTCTCAGGACTGACCTCAAGCTTTGAGTCAATCACCTCCTCAAGCTCAGGATGAGGAAGGGCCTCAAAATCTGGCAAAGGAGCAAGCTGAAAAGACGCATTGAGAGGGTTACCCAGTAACAAGTTAAGTTCCTGAGTAAGCGAAGCAATATATTTTTCCTGCTGAACAAGAAGAGCCTCTTTTTCTTTCACCTCTTTTTCAAGTTCCAGTAAAGAAGAAAGGGAAGCATTGCCCTGTTCAAAGCGCAGTTTCCCATCCTCATAAAGTTTCCGCGCCAGTTCCAGGTTCTTCTGAATAACTCGCAGATCTTCCTGCGCTTGAAGAAGCGAGCAGTACTTGGAGATGGTTTGAAGCTTCGCTTCCTCCTGGGCTTTGATAAGATCGTCCTGTGCACCTTGCAAAGCAAGCTGAGCCAGGCGTTCTTCCTTTGAAGCTTTCTTAAGGTAGATGGTATCGCTCATGGTCAGAGCGATGTTGCTTTGAGTATCTCCATACAAAGGAACAAAACCCTCTATATTCACCATAGGAGAAAAGTCAGTAGATTTGCTAATTTCCAAATCCAGCTGGGCGATCTGGTACCTATCCTGAGCGTTAAGCACTTCTTTGGTATGTAAAACCGCTTTATTAACCGCTTCTTCAAGAGTGAGCAATTCTTGAGACCAGGAAAAGCAAGAGATAGATAAAATTGATATTCCGGAAAACAAAGCTATCCAAAAAGCTTTTTTCAAGCCAAACATTCTTCAGGCCTCCTTACTCATAGCGTAAAGCAGCTATAGGATTAAGCTTACTCGCCCTTCTTGCCGGATAAATACCAAAGAAAAGCCCTACCCCAGCTGAAATGGAAAGAGCAAGCAAAGCCACGCTCAGAGAAACCTGAGGCTGAAACTGGGAAAAACGAGAGGTAAAATCCGCTCCCAGCAAACCCAGGAGAACGCCTATGCCACCTCCCAGAAAACTCAAAATCGAGGATTCTATAACAAACTGCAGCAGAATATCCGCAGGTTTAGCTCCTATGGCCTTGCGCAGGCCAATTTCCCTGGTCCGCTCGGTTACCGATACCAGCATGATATTCATGATGCCAATACCCCCCACGAGAAGCGAAATGCCAGCAATGGCACCCAGAAAGAGAGTTATGGTTCCGGTAACCTGCTGAATGGTTTCCAGAATATCCTGCTGGTTGAGAATGGAAAACTTATCAGGGTCTTCAAGCTTGCGAGTGAAAAATCCCTCCAGAAACTGAGCTACCAAGTCCAGGTCTTCTTCACTTCTTGCTTTAGCAGTAATCAACTGAATATCCCGGGAACCAGTTAGTCTGGTCTGAGCGGTGGTGAGGGGTATCATTACCTGATTACCGTAATCCTGGCCCATCAGTTTCTTTTCGCCAGTAACTCCTATCACCTCAAAAATAACCCTGCCTATGCGTATTTTTTTGCCCAAGGGGTTCTCGCTACCAAAAAGTTCTTCTGCCATGGTTTTACCCAGTACTGCCACTCGGCTTCTCTCTATTAGTTCTCTTTCATTAAAAAACCTGCCCCGTTCAATTTGAAAGTTATACACTTCGGGATAACCAGTGGTAGTGCAGACCACCCTGCCCCGGGTACTCGTTCCTTTATAGGTTATGACCAGATTCGTGGTATTCTGAGCAACCAAATATTCAATCTGGGGGATTTTTCTGGCTTCCAGTTCCTTAAATTCTTGCCAGTCGATCAGCTTCTCTCCCGGGCGGGCAAAGGGCATGCCGGGGCGCTGCCGTACCGTGCCGGGAACAACTGTTACCTGGTTAGAACCCAGAGCACCAATCTGAGCAATAATCTGTTCCCGCATTCCCTCGCCAAGCCCCAGCATGGCTACAACCGCAGCCACACCGATAACCACTCCCAGCATGGTCAAAAAGGAACGCAACTTATTGGAGAGAATACTTAAAATAGCCGTCCGCAAACTTTCAGAGAGATTCAAAGGAGTTCCTTGACCCCCTTTTCTTTGAAAAGTTCTTCCCCCGACTCGCTCAGGCGGATATTAGCCTGGATGGGATTATCCACTTCTTCGTTTTTAAAGAGCTTACCATCCAAAAAGTGCAGAATACGCCTTGCATGCAGGGCAATGTCCCGCTCATGAGTTACCAGTACAATGGTTCTACCTTCCTGATTAAGCTTTTGTAAAATGGCCATTATCTCTTCACTGGAGCGAGAATCCAGATTACCGGTGGGCTCATCAGCAAGTATTAGAGAAGGATTGTTGACCAGAGCCCGGGCAATAGCTACCCGTTGTGCTTGACCACCTGATAGCTGATTGGGACGATGATCCATGCGGTCGCCAAGCCCTACCGCTTGAAGCACTTCCTCTACACGTTTTCTGCGTTCCCTGCGTGGCACTCCAGCATAAATAAGGGGAAGCTCGACATTTTGGAAAGCGGTGTAGCGCGGTAGCAGGTTAAAGTTCTGAAAAACAAAACCTATTTTTTGATTCCTCACCCGAGCCAGCGCATTTTCCTTCAACCTCGAAACATCCTTCCCTTCTAAGAAATAGGCCCCACTGGTTGGTGTATCCAGGCAGCCCAGAATATTCAGTAGGGTAGACTTTCCAGAACCCGAAGGACCCATCACAGCCACGAATTCTCCTCTCTCAATGGTAAAACTCACACCCCGCAAGGCAGGGACTTCTACCGAACCCGTACGGTAAATCTTGACCAGATCTTCTACCCTGATAAGAACCTCACTACCTGGTTTACCCATATTCTACCTCCCTGGTGGAGGGCCTCCGATGAACATCCGAGGTCTCTCTCCACCTGCGCTCGGGCTAACCATTCCAGAAACTCCCAGTAAGACCTCATCTCCTTCCTGCAAGCCCTCGACTATCTCTACCCGGGATTCGTTTTGTAAGCCCACCTTAACCTTCCTGGGTTGAGGCTTCCCATCTTCGCCCATCACAAAAACCAGATATTCACCATCTCTTTCTTCCACCGCTTCAGTCGGCAAAAGCAGAGTGTCTTGGTGCGCCTCGATAATAATATCTGCCTCAACAGTCATCCCTGAAAAAAGCAGGCCCTCGGGATTGGGTATCTTAATCTTCACCGGATAAGTAACCACGTTTTCCTGAACCACCCCATTCAAACCAATTTCAGTAACCTCTCCCCAAAAGGTTTGGTCAGGAAAAGCATCAACTGAAATACGCACTTTTTGGCCAATTTTCACCTTAGGAATATCTACTTCGTTAATGTAGGTTACCGCCCGCATCAGGGAAACGTTACCCAAAACCATGAGCACCGTTTCATCAGTTGCTCTTTCTCCTTCTTCTATCTCAATGGAGAGAATTGTGCTCTCAATGGGCGCTACCACAGTAGCATCCTGGATATCTTTTTCGATAACCTCGATATCGGTTTGGATTTGTTCCAGTTGAGATTGCAATATGGCAATGTCTTCAGGAGAAGTACCCTCCCTGATATCCGCAAGCTCGGCCTTGGCTACCTCCAGATTGGCTTCGGCAAGCCGAAGGTTACGCTCGCTCTCTTTCAAGGTCTCCAGAGAAATGGCACCAGTGTCAAACAACTTTTGATTCTTCTCGTAAGTATCTTTTGCTTCCTCGTAAGCGACCAGAGCCTGTTGATAGGCGGCTTCTGCTTGCTTCAATTCTACTTCTTCGGGTTTTTTAAGTGCTTTTTCCAACTCGGCCTGCGCGGCTTTGTACTGAGCCTGCGCTTTCTTCAAAGAAATTTCCAAATCTGAAGTGTCAAAAACCAGCAGCGGGTCGCCTTTTTTAACCCTCTGACCCACTTCAACCAGAATCTGGGCTACCTCACCACCTGTCTCAGGTGTCAGCTCTATTTCATCCCAGGGTTCCAGAGTACCCAATTCTGAAACCACTTCTTCAATGGAACCCCGTTCCACTTTCACGGTAGGCAATTCCTGGCTCACAACCTCCGGACTTTCCTTATCTTTCAAAAAGCGGAAGGTGATAAGGAGAATCGCCAGAATAATCACTGTAATGATAATAGGAACCTTAACTTTTTTTGACATCAAGAATGCCTCCCACCTTGTTTCCTTGCTACCTGCAATTTTCGCTTTTCAAACAAGTTCTATTCTATTCACCAATTATGATGCAATTTTTAACAATTTGTAAACAAAATTTGAACGTCCAAAAAAGAAGGGGCTCTGCCAAAGCAGAGCCCCTGATCGAAAACCAACAGTCCAATAGCGAAACACAAAAAACTAAACCAGTTTACTTCTCCCCATCCAGTCAAGGTCCATCCTTTCACCAAAATGTTCTTTAAAAATTCGGTAATAGAAAAGCTCTTCTTTACTTCGGAGAACCCAGCCATTGGGCAAGTTTCGCTCTCTTACAAAGTCCGAATCGGTTATTCTTTCTTCAGCGTAATTGGCAATAAGTTCTTCTACACCAGCTCCCTGCCAGAATTTGGCTTTTCTGCGCCAGAGCACCTTATCTGGCAGTGCATCTTCCACCGCTTTTCTCAAAATCCACTTTTCTACCCCGTCATTGATTTTGTATTCAGGAGGAATAGAAAGCGCAAAGGAAACTACGTCCCGGTCAACAAAAGGAACATGGACCAGCAGTCCGTGAGCCGCAGCGCTGCGGTCTACCCTTTGCAAAGCAGTGTTGTGAAGTCGGGCAGTAATGTCGATAAGCTCAGTAGTCAATCCTTCCTTAGGAATATTTTTAAGATAATCGTAGCCTGCAAAAAGCTCGTCTCCTCCTTCTCCTGAGAAAACCACAGGGACATGTTCAGCCACTACCTTTGACACCGCGTAGTTGGTTATGCTGGAGCGCACCAGAAGAGCATCGAAGGATTCAAGGTGATAAATCACTTCGGGTAAAATTTTAATCGCGTCTTCAAGAGTGATAACCACTTCCTGATGTTGAGAACCAATGTGCTCAGCCACCACCCTGGCATATTCAAGGTCTTCAGCACCGGGAAAACCTGCTGCAAAAGTATAAAGTTTATCCACTGTATTGCTGAGTAAGGCAGCTATAGTGCTTGAATCAAGCCCTCCCGAAAGCCAGGAACCAGCCTCTCTTACACCACCAAGTCTTTTAGCAATTGAATCCTCAAGAAGCGTGCGCAATTTTCCAGATATCTCTTTAGCGTCACTCTTGAGAAAAGGTTTTTCTTCAAGTTCAAAATAACTTTTGATTTCTCCTTTCTCAAAACGGCTACCACAAGGCAGTTCTTTAACCTCGTCACTCAGCTGGCGCAGAGCTTTGAACTCGGACGCAAAGCAGAGGTTACCTCGGGCATCATAAGCATAATAAAGGGGAGCTACCCCCAGAAAGTCACGCTCAAGAAGTGGTGAGCCATCCTCAAGTGCAGCAACGGCAAACTGATCTGGTCCTCTCCAATCAATTGCTTTATTTTCTTTTTCAAGAATCTCCCGCGCTTCCTTCTGCACGGTATTGTAAACCACTCCCAGAGTAGCTCCTGGCAATGCAACCACTTTTCTACCAGCCGGACCACGATACCCAATGAGGTCAAGCATTTGTTCTACCTTTTCATGCTGATTTGATGCAAAAATACCTGCAATACCAGCCACCTCTCTACCTCCTTCTTATCTAAAATTGGCCCAATTAAATTTAACATAATATAGCAGAAAAGACAAAATTAGGGATTCTCTGAAAACACCTTGCGAGCAAAAATCATGTAGGTAGTGTGAGCAACCATTCTATCGTAAGGCCTGAAAGCTATTGGATTGGGTTTGTACTTCCTGAAGAGGCTTTCCCAAACTTCCACCTGTATAAAGGGTAGTGTTTTCAATTTTTCAAGTACGGCTACTACTTGAGGAGTAGTCGGAGAAACAATACCAATTCTACCGCCCCCTCGAAGCGCTCTCCAACAAACTTCCAGATAGTCCCAGGGTTGCGGAACATCCAGAAAGAGAGCATCGATGTTTTCCTCTTCAAAACCATCTTTAATATCTTTATTTTTAATTTCCACCCGCTCCAGAACACCCCAGATGCTAAGATTTTCCACTGCAACCTTGATAAACTCCTCGCGCCTTTCGTAAGCATAAACTTTACCCCTATCGCCCACCAGCCTGGCCAGCGCTCCGCACATCGCACCACTTCCTAATCCTACATCGATTACTCGATCTCCCTCTTTCACGTCGAGCATGAGCACGATGAAACCCAGGTCTTTAGGGTAAACAATCTGGGTCCGACGCTTCATGTGAAACAGGTTATCGACGATGCCAGGTTGGAGCAAAAAAGCTTTTCTGCCAGAAGTAGTAAGCACCAGCTCTCCAAACCTTTTGCCAATAATTTCGTTGAAAGCTATCCCTCCCAGGTGAGTGCCGAAAACCTTGTCTTTCTCAACGCGTATCAGGTAATCCTTCCCATCTTCTAAAAGGAGGTACACTCTTTCACCTTCTCGAATGCACACTTCGTATTCTCCCTCCAATCTCTTTAAAACATTGAGAATCTGTTCTCATCTTCGAAACACCACTTCTTGTTCCACGTGGAACACACACTCGCGTCTTTCCTCTGACTACCAACCTCTGACAAGTATTAACAACCACCCAGTTCAAACAAACCACCTGAAAGCAGGATTTTATTCTACCAGATGATGCTTTAGATGTCGGAAAATTATCCCTACCAGGTCTGAACCTTGTTTACCAAAATCAAGAACTTGCCCTTTCAATAAAAAGCATTGCAAAGCTGTTTTAGTTTTTGTTCCAGAAAGAGAAAAGTGGTGGGATTGCGTAAACATTTAACGCAACCTTTTCGTGCCTATTAATTTCTTTAACTTCGACTCAGAATTTCAATGCTACGTTTTTCCTGTGGATAACTTGTGGAGTAAATGAGACGAGGCCCAGGGCACGGAAATAACCCTTCGCTAAAGATAGAAATCGGTGCTTCAGAAGGCCTATCTCATATAGGTTTGAAGAACATTCTTGCCATAGTACTTTTGTTATTGTAGAGTAATTGCAGTTCAAAATACTCTGAATAAAAATTGTGGATAAGTTGTGCAAAAGGGTAGAAAAATTCTTGTTGAAGCATTGAAAATTTTAAAAGTCCCCGCAGAGAAAGAAGCAATAGATAGGACCGTGGAATTCGTAGAACATTTCCATCTGGTTAACCAAAACCTCAACCTTTCGGCACATAAAAACAGAGAAGCTATACTGGTCAATCTGGTTATTGATTCGCTAACTCTTCTCACTGTGGAATCCTTCGCGAAATCCCAGCTGGACAAAGCTATAGATGTTGGAAGTGGTGGTGGTATTCCAGGTATTCCTCTGGCCATTTTCAGACCTGCAACCCACTTTGTACTTCTTGAGAGCAAAAGCAAAAAATGCCTGTTCCTGGAAGAGGTGATTGCTAAACTAAATCTGAGCAATGTCAGTGTGATATGTGCCCGAGCTGAAGATGCCGCCAGAGAAAAATCTCTGCGAGAAAATTTTGATACCGTATTGAGCAAAGCTTTAGCCCCCTTGAATGTCGCACTGGAAATAACCATCCCTTTCCTGAAAACTGGCAAATCAGCCTTTTTTTACAAGGGACTTCGCTACTTCCAGGAACTAAAAGACGCAGAAGGGGCTCTTAAAATCCTGGGATGTAAAGCCAGAAAAATCTGGGAGATAGATGTGCCCTGGACAGACAGAAAAAATTATCTAATCGAAATAGAAAAATGCATGCCTACGCCTTCCCACTTGCCTCGTAAAGCTGGTCTTCCCCAGAAAAAACCACTTTCTTGAAATAACTTGTTCCACGTGGAACAAGTTATTTTCCAATACAGAAGTTCGAAAAAATCGCGTCCAGAAGCTTCTGGTCGACATCTTCTCCAGTAAACCTGCGGAGAGTTTGCAACCCCTCTTCGAGGAGAATACCCACCACGTCTATTGATAAACCCTGTTTCAGGGCCCCTCTGGCTTCTTGAACTATCCTCAAAACTTCCTCAAGAATTTCACGCTGTCTCTGGGTAACCAACAGAGGAGTTTCTTCAAGGTCCACATTAAGTTGCGCAACGTTAACCAGCCTTTCAAACAATTTTTCTATTCCTTTGCGCTGCAAAACTGAAATCTCGAGGACTTCCTCTTCAGGACACAGTTTGTTCAAATCCTCTTTGTTAATTTGAGGTGACAAATCGCTTTTATTCAAGACCAGAATACGCCGTTTATGAGCAAGTTTTTTAACGAGCGAGAAATCTTCCTCTTCAAGAGGCTGGCCCATATCGAAAACCAGCACCACAAGGTCCGCTTTTTCAAGAAACTCTTCGGCTTTCTGCAAACCAATTCTTTCTATCACGTCTTGTGAACTTCTGAAACCCGCCGTATCCACAAAGCGAAAAGGAACCCCATCTATGGTCAGAGAAACCTCGAGAACATCACGAGTAGTTCCCGGAATGGGGGTTACAATGGCCCGTTCCTCACCGCATATCAGGTTGAAGAGGCTGGATTTTCCCACATTTGGTTTACCTGCAATGACCACCAGAATTCCGTTTTGAAAGATGGCAAAACGCTCGCTTTTCTGCACTTCTTTAGCAAGTTCTTTCTCAAGGGTTTCGAGTTCCTTCCAAATCAGTTCTTCAATCGAACCTTCAACAGCATCTGCAAAGTCGCAAAAGGCTTGAACATACGCCTGACATAGCAAAAGTCTGTCTTGCCAGCTCTTGACCTTCTGACTGAGTTGGCCACTCAAGCCGCGATAAAAAGCAGAAAGAGCCTTTTCAGAGCGTGCCTGCACCATTTGGGCTACTGCTTCAGCTTGAGTAAGATCTATCCGGCCATTTAAAAACGCGCGCAGAGTAAACTCACCAGGACGAGCAAGCCGTGCCCCGTAACGAAGACAAAGCTCGAGTACTTTGTGCAGAATCAAAGGTCCTCCATGAACCTGAAACTCAACTACATCTTCACGGGTGTAGCTGCGAGGAGCACGCATGATAACTATAAAGGCTTCATCCAGAACTTCCTCGCTGCTGGGGTCTACAATTCTGCCAAGATAAAAATGAAAGGCTTGCAAGTCCTCAAGTCTTTTTCCACAATAAGTCTTAAAAATGGAAGCAGCTATGGGAATTGCTCGGGGGCCACTCATCCTGACAATACCAATGGCCCCCATACCAGAGGGTGTCGCTATGGCAGCAATAGTATCTTCACTAACACAGAAACTACTTTGCCTGTTCACGCTTTTTGTTGCGACGAGAGGACTTCTTGCGGCTATTTTTAGCCTTGGAGCGTTCCTTAAGGTCAATGACCACACGTCTTTCCGGCTCTTGACCTATACTGTAGGTGGTAACCTGAGGATGACCTTTAAGAGCCACGTGAATAATACGTCTTTCCCGGTTTAACATAGGTTCCAGTTTTATCCTTTTTCCCGTCTGAATTACTTTTTTCGCTAAACGGTTAGCCAACTTGCGCAATGCTTCTTCTCTTCTTTTTTTATAATTAGCCACATCAACTTCAACGGGAACCTCTCTAAGACCCTTTCTGATGAGATACATTTTGGAAAGCAACTCAAAAGCTTGCAGGGTTTCCCCTTTTTTACCGATTAAAAGTCCAGAGTCCTCCCCATCGATTGAAATCAGCAATTTTTCCTTGTTAGCTACTACCTCAGCAGAAACATTAACCTTCATTTTCTCAAAAAGACCGTTTATGAACGTTTCAATCTCGGTTCTTGCCTTGTTAAGCAGCAAGTGGTCTACTTCAGATGGCTCGGAATGTTCAGGTTCCCCGGCAATTGCCTTTGGCTCCTGACTTTTCTTCTCCCCAGATTCGTCTATGGACTGCTCCTCAGAAGAGCCAGTCTCGTTGTCTTCTTTAATCCACACTCGAACTTTTAAAGCCCTGGGAGCAAGAATGCTCAAAATACCCTTACCTTCAGAAATTATTTCATATTCCAGCTTTTCTTTAGGAATCTCAAAATAGTTAGCAGCTCTTTCTAAAATTTCCTCAATGCTTTTTCCAGACACCTCAACGCTTCTTCTCACGCTTTTTTCCCCCTTTTTTGGAAACCCCAGAACGAGAGGAAGAATTTTCTTGGGCAGATGGTAAGCTTCCCGAAGCGAGTGCACGGGTTTTGCGAACCTGCAGTTCAACCATATATTGCTGGAAAATATAAAAAAGATTGGAAACAAACCAGTAAAGCAGAACACCCGAAGGCAGGCTCCAGCTAATGAATACCAGGAAAAGAGGCATAAACACCATCATGAGCAGATTCTGTTGAGAAGCTTCTCCACCCATAGCCGGCGTTGCAATTTTTTGTTGCCAGAAAGTCGTAGCACCCATAGCCAGTGGCAAAATGTAATAGGGGTCCCTTTGAGAAAGATTGGGAAGCCACAAAAACCCCTGTCCATAATCGTAGGTAACCAGAACCCGATAGAGAACGAACAGAAAAGGTAATTGAATCAGTAAGGGTAAGCACCCACCAAGGGGGTTAACTCCTTTTTCCTTGTAAAGACGCATGATTTCTTGGTTGAGTTTTTGGGGGTCTTTTTTGTACTTTTCCTGCAGTTTCTTTACTTCAGGCTGGATTTCCTGCATCGCTTTGGTAGAAAGGTTTTGTTTATGAATGACTGGGTACAGAGCCAGCCTGATTACCACAGTCAGCAAAATGATAGAAACCCCGTAATTACCGGTAAGATTGTAAAAGAAACGGAGTATAAACTCCATTCCTTGAGCCAAACCATCCCAGATCTGCGACCACATAGATAAAACCACCTTTTAATTAGATTAGTGCTAAGGCACTGGATCATATCCTCCAGCCGAGTAAGGGTGGCAGCGGATAACCCTTTTAAAAGCCAGCCACAATCCTTTCCCTAAACCGTATTTTTGAACCGCTTGGCGAGCATATTCAGAACAGGTAGGTTCAAAACGGCAACTGGGAGGAAAAAGAGGTGAAACAAATCGCTGATAAAAAACAATCAACCGATCAAAAACCAGCAGAAGTTTACGATCCATGCCCACGCTTACAGCAATTCTCCTTGTCCACAAAGGTTTTCCTCAAGTAACCTCGCCATCTTCTCCACTATGGTTTTAAAATCTTCACTAAGAAGCCGCTCATCACTAAAAAATATTACATCCACCGGTTTTTCTCGAAAACGGTCATAAAAGTACTGCCGGAAAGCTTCTCTAAGCCTTCTCCTAATGCGGTTTCGGCGCACTGCTTTCTTGCTCCTGCCCACAAAGCATACTCGCAAAGACCCACTCTCTTTTTCGAGAAACCACATCCGGATGGGTGGCAAATCCACCTTTCTGCCCTCACAGAAAACCCGGTCAAAGTCCTTTTTCTTCCTCAGTGTTTCCATCCGTTAAACGGTAAGACGCTTACGACCCTTCTTTCTTCTCCTCCTAAGCACCTCCTGTCCCGCCTTTGTCTTCATGCGAGCTCTGAAACCATGAGTTCTTTTTCTTGGCAAGTTGTGAGGTTGATAAGTTCTTTTCATGTTTTCTACTCCTTTCCTGCTTTGAATCAAGGGGAAACAATCGTGCGGGTTAATTATATCGACAACCTGCTCGTCAAGTCAATAATGATTACTCCCCACAGTCAGAACAGGGCAATTCTGACATCCCAATAAGGAGTCACAAAAAATACACTGAACATTGTAACGCTTCTCTCCGGGTATACTACCAAAACTTGCCTTAAAATCTTTCCAAGTATTCTTAAAGCCTTCTTTAAAAAAGAAGTGAATCTGGTAGAATGAAATTTAAAAACAATCAGTACTTTAACCAGGGAATGCAAAACTTGAGTAAAACTTGCAGGATTGCAGTCTGTGTAAAGCAGGTTCCTGAAATTGGAGAAGCTCGTATCAACCCCGAAACTGGAACGCTGGAACGCAGTGGTGTTCCTCTTACCATAAATCCACTGGACGTTGCAGCTTTACAGATAGCCCGGCTCATAAAAGAAGAGATTGGAGGAGAAATGGCAGCTTTTTCAATGGGACCAATTTCCAGTGAGCGAGTTTTGAGAGACGCAATCGCCTGGGGTTGTCAGCTTGGTTACCTGATAAGCGACCCCCGACTTGCCGCTTCTGATACGTATGCCACTTCCTACATCCTATCCAAAACACTGCAAAAATTCGGTCCCTGGGACATCATAGTGTTCGGCGAAAGGGCGATTGACGGAGACACCGGACAGGTAGGACCTGAAGTAGCTGCTTTTTTGGACTTACCAGTGTTCAGTTACGTTACCGAAGTCGTGGTAGAGAAAGAAACCTTTCACATTACAAGAATGATTGAACGCGGATGGCAAATCATAAAAGCTCGGCCTCCCTTTGTGCTAACCGTTTCCCGAGGTAAGAATGCAGTGCGAGTTCCCACTCTCAAAGACAAAATCAGAGCCCATGAAACGCCCATAGTGAAACTGGACGCTACTGCGCTGGGCATTGCAACTTCCAGAGTCGGTCTTGAAGGTTCTCCTACCCGGGTACAAAAAGTGGAAAAAGTTCAAGTAACCAGAAAGGGCACGCTATTAAGAGACCAATCGCCAAAAACCATGGCTCTGGCCTTTAAAAAATTCCTCGAAGAGCGGGGCTTGCTTTAACGATGAGGTTGGAGCGTAAAATTCTGGTTCTGGGAGAAACCTTTCAGGGGAAAATAGAAACTGCCTCCTTTGAAATGCTACGCGTTGCCCAGGACTTAAACCAGAAAATTGGGGGAGAGGTACTGTTCCTTCTGGGAACAACCCAGTTGAATACCGAAGAACTTGAACGAGCAATCCACTATGGAGCAGATCGAGTTTACTGCGTAGTGCACGAAGTATTTGGAATGCTACTCCCTCATCTATCTGCGAAAGTGTTTTTGCCTCCGATAAAAGACCTGAAACCCGAAATCATCCTTGGTGCTGCAACCAGCTGGGGAAGAACCATATTACCGTATCTTGCAGCCAAGTTGCATACCGGATTGACTGCCGACTGCACTTCACTTGATATTGACTCCGAAGACGGCAAACTGGTTCAAGTTCGCCCTGCCATAGGAGGAAACATCCTGGCAACCATCAAAACTCGAACCCTCCCTCAAATGGCTTCAGTGAGACCCAATCTTTTTCCTCCCCGTCTCGATACCTCCCGTCGAGGAAAAATAGAAATTATTCAAGATATCAATCAGGACACCGAAAACGAAGAGCCAGAGTTCCTGGAAAGCGAAATAGTTATCCATAGAGACCAGAAAGAACTCACTGCTTCGAAGGTAGTAGTGAGTGGAGGAGCAGGAATCAAGAACAAAAGCAACCTGGAGTTACTTTCCAAGTTGGCTGAAAAGCTGAACGCAGCACTTGGAGCCAGCAGAAAACTGGTGGAACGAGGGTTGGCCAATTACCCCCAACAGGTAGGATTAAGTGGAAAAACCGTGAATCCTACGCTTTACCTGGCAGTGGGCATATCTGGCGCAATTCAGCACCTTGCCGGAATGCAAGGTTCACAATGGATTGTGGCCATCAATCGAGATCCTGAAGCCCCCATCTTCCAGATAGCCGACCTGGGACTGGTGGGAGATGCCCGTGAAATCATCACCAGCATACTTGAGGTTATTGATGAGGAAACCCATGAACCAACATAATCAACAGTTTAAAAAAATCGACAACCAGGATATTGCGTTCTTTCGGAAAGTGGTTGGTGACGCCTTTGTACTAACCCATTCTGAAGCTCTTACCAACTATGCAAAGGATGAAACTCCAGACGAAACCCTGCGACATCTTCCTGAAGTGGTGGTAAAACCCAAAACGGTGGAAGAAATTCAAAAAATAATGCGCTATTGTTTTGAAAAAAGCATCCCGGTTACCCCCCGGGGGGCAGGCAGCGGGCTCTCCGGAGGAGCCATACCGGCTCAAGGTGGCGTGATTCTTTCCCTGGAACGCATGAATCGTATTCTGGAAATAGATTGCGAAAATTTTATCGTGGTAGTGGAACCAGGTGTAATCACCAACGAAATAAACCGCAAGCTAAAAGAATTCGGGCTATTCTACGCTGGCTATCCCATGAGCCTTGAAACCTGCCAGATCGGGGGTAATATTGCTGAAAATGCTGGAGGGGGTAAAGCCGTCAAATATGGTGTTACTGGACATTATGTGCGAGGCCTGGAAATAGTAACCTCCTGGGGAGAAGTGTTGTGTTTTGGTGGGAAAACCCAAAAAGATGTTACTGGCTACGATATTCTACATCTCTTAGTGGGTTCTGAGGGAACCCTGGCCATAGTAACCAAAATTTATCTACGTGTGCTTCCTCGTCCTCGAGAGAGAGCAGTATTGCTCTGTCCCTTTTCCTCCATTGAAGCAGCCCTGAGAACACCCTGGCTGATAATGGGGGAACTGGGTGTTGTGCCTGCAGCGATTGAGTTAATGAGCCGTCAAAGCCTGGAATTTGCTTATCAATACTGTGATTCAACTTACCCCTTTCAGGAAGCGCCATGCCATCTCCTGGTTGAAATAGACGGGCAAAGCGAAGAAGAGGTCTTCAGCGTTTATCGTCTTATCGGGGAAAAACTGCTTGCAGAAGGCGCTCAAGAAGTTTTCGTGGCCGACGAAAGCAGTAGCGCAGAAGAAATATGGAAAATTCGTCGGGCAATTCCCGAAGCCATTCACCAGACGCTTCCTTTAGAGATTAACGAAGATGTCTCCTTACCCTTAGCTGCCCTGCAAGACTTTGTGCGCTTTATAGAATTGCTCAGCAAGGAAAACAACCTCCTGGCTCCTTTTTATGGGCATCTTGGTGATGGCAATCTTCATGTCACCCTTGCTCCCTTGAAAAGCGCAGGGTGGGAAACACTGGAACCAGAGTTGCGAAAAAAATTTTACCAGGAAGTAAAAAGGTTGGGAGGAGCGTTGACCGGTGAACACGGAGTAGGCCTCAAGAGGAAAGAATATCTTCCCCTTTTCCTCGGACCTGCTGAATTGCGCTTGCTTCACAAGATAAAACAGGTGTTTGACCCGAAGGGGATTCTGAACCCTGGCAAAATTTTCCCGGAGCAGGTAACCCCGAAAGAGTGAACCAATGCGCTACAGAGACCTATATCTCAACCAGCGAGTATCTCTTCTCACCCAACCCCAGGGCACAGGCATAGTCAATCTGGGTTTGCCACAAGGCTTGAGGGTGCACATCTTTAAATTTATCCTGGCCGGGCTGATGTGCTTTCTTAAGGCCCGAATTAAACAGGCCGGGAGCGCTATTTACGAGATCCGCAGAAGCCTGGTCAACAGCCACAATGTCATGGCTACCCAAAACACCAATATCTGGTACCAAACTGGCGTCATGCCAGGGAGCACAGTCACAATCAGGGCTTATTTCAGTTAAAAAGTTGATAAAACCTACCTTACCCTTTTTACCTGTAATCACGCCATAGGCATACTCGACCATTCGCTCTTGAAGGGTAACACTTGAAGACGACCACGAAATGCCAATCGCTTCAGTAGGGCAGTAAATGACGCATTCTGCACAGCTGATACACTTTTCCACCAGAACCCGAGCTTTACCATTGGTATCAAGATAAAGGGCCTCAGCGGGACAATGCACCACACAACGCCTACAACCAATGCACTTTTCCTGGTCCGGAGAAGGGATAAAGGTTTCCCCGTGCTGGAGTTGTTTCCCTGAACGGGAAGCACACCCCATGCCTACGTTCTTGATGCTCCCTCCCAGCCCTGCTTCGATGTGACCTTTAACATGGGTAACCACCAGTAAAAAGTCCGCTTCGTGAATAGCACTGGCCACCTTTACCGTTTTAAAGTGTTTGAGATTTACCTCTACTTCCTTAAAATCGCTGCCCCGCAACCCATCAGCAATGATTACTGGAGCAGAAACAGAAGGGTAAGAAAAACCGTGAAAGTAAGCCGTCTCCAGGTGATCAAAGGCATTATGGCGAAACCCGGTATACAGGGTATTAGTATCGGTCAAAAAGGCTTTGCCACCCAGGTCCCGAATTGCTTCCACGATATAGCGCAAAAATACCGGTTTGATAAAGCCGTGATTACCTCGTTCTCCAAAGTGGACCTTAACTGCAACCAGGTCATCCTTCTCAAGACGCCCTTCCAAAAGTTTTTTGGTCATTCTCTTTACTCGTTCAAGAACAGAGCTTTTCTCATCCTGAGCCCGTAATGAAACAAAATAAACTTCTGCCACCGTAAATCCTCCTTTTCTCTAACAACCCACCTTATTTTAGCAGGTTTTCCCCCTCAAACAGCCGTGATAAAATAAAAAAGGAGGTACTTTTTATGAAAAAGAATCTTAAAATCCTGCACACCGCAGACTGGCACTTGGGGCTTGTTTCCTGGAAAGGTTTCAAGGGAGTTAACCGCCTCGAAGAGCAAAGAGAGTGCCTTCAGGAAATGTTGAAAATCGCCCGGGAAGAAAAAGTGGATCTCGTCCTGCATGCGGGAGACCTGTTTCATCAGTATCATAATCCTCCCCGCGACGCTATTCGTTTAGCAACCGAAGTTCTGGTCGAGATGAGTCGCCACGCTCAGGTGGTCTGGGTCATGGGGAACCATGACTGGTATGCGATAGAAGCCCTACAGGGGATATTCCCAGACTCCATCACGGTATCTAAAAACTTTACCCCCTTACTCATTGAGGATTTCGGCGTATGCATTTATCCTTTACCGTACTTGAGCCTTTCCAGATATCTTGGAAAATACCCTGGTAAATCCATCCAGGAAGAGGTTGCAGAAGTGTTAGCAGAGATATTCCAAAAATGGCAGCAACATTACCATCCGGAGCACTGGCACATTTTGCTTGCTCACTGCACCCTTGAGGAATTAGCTTTTTATAAGGAAGCCAACATAGCACGAGAAATATTCTTAAAAACTGCCGAACTACCCCGAGGCATTGATTATGGAGCTTTTGGTCATTTGCATGGCCTGATACCCTTTGAAAAAGCTCCCTTCCCAATTTATTATCCATCTTCCCTCATTTGCGACACTTTCCAGAAAGAGGGCGAAAGAGGAAGTTTTCTCATTGTAGAATTTAAAGAGGGACAAAAACCCGAGGTGCGACCTTACTATTTTAGCTCCTCTGCACAGCTTTTCAGTCTTTTGCTTGAAGAAACTGAAACCATAAATAACCTGGAAAAAGTGATAACCAGCCGAGCACAAGGAAAACGTAACTACATCCGGCTGAGGATAAAAGAAGAATTACTAACTCCGGAATTCATATCCGAAATCAGAAGCCTGGAAGGCGAAAACTGGCAGATTGTCTCACTGGAAGTCTTATCTCGCAAGGTCGAAACAGAGGACCTGCCAGAAAAAGAGCGGGAAATCAGTAAATATACTATGCCGGAACTTTTCAAGGAATATTGTCAGCGCAACAATCTCCCCGAAGAACTGCAAGGGTTGTTCGAAATCTATTATCATCAAGTTTTAGAGGAAGTTGAGCGAGATGCGACCGGTTAGCATTAAGGCAAAAAACTTTCTGGGCCTCGAAAATCTGGAGCTCGATTTTGAACACAACCTTTTTGTAATGGTTGGCCCCAATGGAGCAGGGAAGTCCTCTATACTGGAAGCAATCTTTTTTGCCCTTTACGGTAAAGGAGTGCGCTCTGAACGCAGCAAACAGGAACTGCTTCATCGAGGACACCCTAATGAAGCCCTGCGGGTGGAATTTGAATTCATGTTGGGAAAAGAGAGTTACCGAATCATCAGAGAATTTTCCAGAAAGCAGGGAGGCAGTGCCGCCTTAGAACAAAGGCTGGGAGGAAACTGGCAAACCATTCACTCTGGAGAAGAACGGGTAAATCAAGAAATACAGAAGCTGATAGGCTTCGATGCCAGCACTTTCCGGGCTTCGGTGTTTCTGCCTCAGGGAGAAACACTCTCTTTTGTTGAAGCTACGCCCGCCAAGCGCTTTAACATCCTGAGCAGCTTATTTGGGCTGGATATTCTGGATGCAATACACCAGAAAGTTAAAAACCGGCTCGACTTCTTAGAAGGTAATCTCGGTCCCCGTCTGGATAAATTGCGTCTCCTCAAGGAAGCCGACCTGGAAGAACAAATTGAAATTTTGCAAAAAGAAAGAAGCGAGCTTGAAAAGAGCATTGTAAAACTCAAAAAAGAGGAAGAAACCATAGAACATCGAAAGCGCCTGGTAGAAAAAGCTGTAGATGAAGAAAAAAAGCGCCGAAGCCTCAGTCAGCAAATCGAAACCCTTAAAGCAGAAATCAAAGAAGCTGAAGCGAGAGCCCAACTGGATCGCGATATACAAAAAGCCCTGGAGGTAAACCTTAACTTCTACCAACCACTAATTCGCTGTCAGGAAAACCTAATCCAGCTGGAAAAAGAACACACCCAGAAAGCATCACGCATTCAAGAGCTGAACAGTTCCATTGCCAACCTTGACCAGGAAATCAAAACCAGCGCCAAGAAACTTGTTCATCTCTTACAAGAAAAAGACCGTTACCAGCTTATTGCCAATACCCTGCAAGAAAAGGTAAAACCTGCTCTTGAAGAAACGCGAGCCCTCAAACCACAAATTGCTCTCTTGCAAAGAAAACACCAGGATCTACTGAAGCGGGAAGGCGACCTCTCCCAGGCCATAAATAATAAAGAAAAAGACCTGTTCCGCTTACGCGAAAAAACGCAAGCCATCCAGGAAAAGCTCCAAACTGAGAAAAGCTGGCTCAAAGTGATTGAGCACACTCTGGAGAGTATCGCTGCTTTAGAAGAAGAAAGAAAGGGATTGGAGCGAGAAAAACAATTCCTGGAAGAAGAAAAAACCAAAAAGGAACGAGAAAAAATTCTCTTGAAGCAAGAACTGGATGAAGCTCTCAACCGGGTCAAAATCATCGAAGAGACCCTCTCTCAAATGAAAAAACGAGAAATTACTATGGAAGAAGCTCATCGCAAGATTCTGAAAACCTACCTTGTTAACGAACTCAACGAAGAATGGAAGCAAAGCGGAACCTGCCCCCTCTGTGGCACTGTTAAGCCGGCACCTCCTGTTTCTGAGCAACCTACGGTAGACTTTCTGGAGGAAGAAAAACGGTATCGTGCTTTCCGAGAAGAACTAACCAGAGTAAGCAGCGAACTCGAAAAATGGAAAGAGAAAAAGCGGAGTATCGAGGAAGAATTGCGAGAAAAAAGTGCTCAACTGGAAAGAGACATTGAAAACCTAAAAAATCTGCAGGCAAAAATTCTGGAAATCAGAAAGAACATGATAGAAGTTCTAAAAGAACATCAGCTTGACAAAGAGGGGATAAAAGACTTTAATTCCCTGCAAAGGTTTTATAAACACAAAAATGAAATAGTAGAAGGGCTCTTTGAAACACTACACAACGTCTCAAAAGACTTACAGGAAGCAGCAACTTATCTTGCAAGTTGGAAAAAACAAATCGGGGACTTGCAAAGCGAAATCCAGAATATCACCCGCGAGCTTTCAGAGAAAGAAACCTACTTGCGACAAAAAAGACAATTTATTTTCTCCATTCTCAAAGAAAACAAGCTGCCTTTTGACCCCAATCGTGAAATTGAACAAAACGCCCAGGAAATCATAGAAACAACCCAGAACAAAATTCAGGAACTTTTCGAAAGTTCCTCCAACCTGGAAAACCGGAAAGGCAAACTGGAAGAACGTAAAAAAGCTCAAGAAGAAAAGCTTCGAGAACTCACCCAGGAATTGAAAGAACTGGAACAAAAAATTCAGGAAGTTGCTCAACAAAGCAAAAGCCAGGAAAAGCTCTTTCTGGAGGAAATAGGACGGCTGGGCTGGAGTGAAGATTATTTCAAAAGTCTTAAAGACCAGAAGCCCGGCAATTGGCAGGAACGAAAAGTCCACCTTGAGGGGAAACTGCAACATCTCCAAAAAGAACTCATAGACACCGAGTCGAAAATAAAAGCCTACGAAGCGGAACTTCATACAGAACATGCGAGATTTTCGGAATTGGCACAAAACATCGCTGCGCAACTGGTCGAACTAAAAGAAGCAATACGTGCAACCAACGAAAAACTGGGTAGTAACCGCCAGGCAATCCAGAATCTGCAGGAAAAAATCCAGGAAAAAGAACAATTAGAAGCCGAACTGGAAAAAATCACCCGGGAACGAGACCTTCACAAAACTTTGAAAGAAGCTCTGGAAAGTAAAGGATTTAAGAACTTTCTCCTGGGCTTGCTCTTTGAGCAGCTGGAGAAAGAAACTTCTACCATCCTTGCTGACATCTCTCAGGGAAGATACACAGTTTCCATGAAAATGGAGGGAGGAAAGGCCACCCTGGCAGTCATCGATAACCTGTTTGGAGGTCAGGAACGTTCACCTGGGGAATGTTCAGGGGGTGAAAAAACGCTAATTGCTCTTGCTTTAGCCATAGCTCTTTCCCGGGTGCGCTTTGGCAATGAAAGTGGAAAAAGCGAAGCCAACTGTATCTTCATAGACGAAGGTTTCTCTGCCTTAGATAGAGAACATCTGGAGTTAGTAGCGGATGCTATTTTAAATATGGGCAAAGACGGAAAACTGGTAGGCATAGTAACCCACGACCCTCTTTTCGCTACTTATTTTCCAGTTCGCCTTAACGTGAGTGGAGGAAAAGCCTCATGGATAACCACCGAAGAGGAATTATAAGCTGGGAAGAACTGTTTTCTGAAAATATGGTTCAGCTCGACCACTGGTTTTATGAGGAAGGGGCTTTTCACCACGAAGAGATGGTCTCGGAACCGGAGCTTCTCACCCCGTCAGGCTTATGGGAAGCCGATGAAACGCAATGGAAAAATTGGGAATCAGAAATCAGCGCTTCTATCCCAGAGAAAATGTATTTTGTGGACGGCAGGATGCGAATATACGCCCGCTTGTTTCTGAAAAACTACGTCCTCCTTCTGGCAGAAGTAGCTGCCGGATATGTGGAATGGTCAAAAGAAGGCGGAGTTAAGCCGGGGTTTTCACCCCAAAACCCTCCCCGCTTGCGCAGGGTTGTTGGTACTCCGGAAGAACTTTTCCTGGATATGGGAGAAGCGGAAACTTCCTTTGCAGTGGACGACAACCTCTTTTTCTTTGTAAAAACCTCAAGCCGCAAATCACGCAACGCTCCCTATCAGGAGACTGCTCAGCAAGCAGTTTTCAACGCCATGCAGGAACTGGAAAAACAGGTGGTCAATTCTTTACTTAGCAAAAATGCTCCCATCATAATGGATGGTACCATTCATTTTGACACCCACCTTTTTGAGAGTGGAAAGGGACCTTGTGGATTAGTAAAAAGAATTCAAAGGTTGCAAATACCACCTTCCGAGGATTTTATGAACCTTCTTTTCAGGATTGACCGCGGTAAACGCACCCCTTTCCTGAGCGCCTATCTGGGAGACAAATCGGATACGGTAAGAGTTTTCTGTTTCACGCGTCTTATTGATGCAAACCCTCTTTACCCCCTAAAAGGCTTGGTACGATTAGAAGTGGTGCTACGGGAAAAAGAGCTGGAAAGTAAAAAAGAAGAGCTGGGGCAGTTTTTCAACTCCATTGCGTCTGTGCTTCCTTCTCTCACCCGAGATTTTCCATATCGGAGATTACCTGAAAATATTTTTCCCATGATAGCCCTTGAAAACTACTTGGGCCAGTACTTTTCCGCTCCTCAGTGGATTCAAAGTTTATGTCATAAATTCATATGGAGGGTCAAAAATGCCTAAGTTGGTAGGCACTGTCACCGGGTTGAAAGAAATATCTCCCTACAGCTTCTGGATAAGAGTGAACTCCGGACAACCGGTGCCTGGTATCGACAGTTTGATTCAGGTTGACTACCAGTTTGGAGAGAAAAAATTTAGAACTTACGGTGTAGTCATCGAGGTGGTCACCACCTGGGACGGCATGATAACCACCGGTTATCAGGAAGAGGCTTACTTTGAAGGAACGTTCAGCGGAACTCCCATCTATCTTTGCCAGGTAGCAGTTACCCGTGCTCAAACCTGGCGAGGCGAAGACCTGGTTACCATTACTCCTTTTCTGCCCCCTCCAGCCGGAGAAAAGGTTTTCCTCATCGATCCTGAAGAAACCGACGCTGCCCTGGGTTTCGATGTCATAAAAAAGGAAAAAAGAGAAATCCCGGTTGGGATTCTTTCCAATGGTGAAGTAGCTTACCTGGACTTGAAATACCTGCTGGGAGACAATGGGGCACACATCAACATCAGTGGTCAATCCGGAGTAGCTGCCAAAACCTCCTATGCCACGTTTTTACTCTGGATGCTTCAGAATTACGCCGAGAAAAATGCCCTGGAAAGCGCGCTTGCCCGGGAACTTAAAAACAGCCGCTCGGTGATTTTTAACGTGAAAGGAGAAAGTCTTCTCTTTCTTGACTACTGGAACGCAGAATGGAAAGCCCAGGAAAATAAACGTCAGGGTCGGGAATGGAAAGAGATGTTTTCTCGCTTCGGGGTGGAGCCCAAGCCTTTCCAAAATGTGCGGGTGTATGTTCCCCCAAAAGATTACCGGGGGACTCCACGCATTTCGCGCACCAGAAAAGGAACCCTTGCTTATGGATGGGATATTCTGGATATTGTGGAGCTGAACCTGGTATCCTTGATGTTTGATGTGGAGGAAGTGAGTGCCAACCCCAACTTTTTACTTGCGGTAACCGTCATTGAAGACTTGTTGAGGGCGAGGTACGATAAACTACTCGCAGATGCCGAAAAAGAGTTGCAAGAAGCATGTTATCGAAAAAGACTGCAAATGCGAACCGAAGGTCTTTCAAAAAGCAACTTGATACGGGTCTACCTGGAAGTTACTGGTGAAGACCCTGGAGTAATTCTTGGGCACTTTGGTCTTCCCAACAGTTTCAGGGATTTTGTTGAGATGTTTAAAATTAATGAGGAAGGGGAAACGAGCAGTTCGCTGGTCGAGGAACTCAGAAAAGAACAACTCGAAGATCGAACCATAATGGCAGTAGCCCGCCGCCTGAGAACTGCTCAGAGAACCGGTATAGATCTCCTCTGGAGAAAAATAGAGAAAAAATGCTATGGTCCCATTGATAAAGTGCCAGAACCCGATTACCATCTTCAGTGGAACCATCCAGGCAGTACTACAGTAATTGATATTTCCAAGCTACACCAGAGAGTCCAAGCTTTCGTGGTTGGTGCTGTGCTTAAAGAAATAATGTTTCTCAAAGAAAAAGACGAGCTTCCTGAACCAGTTTTCATCTACCTCGATGAACTGAACAAATATGCTCCTCGTACCGGGGGAGGGGCTCTGGCAAGTATCTTCAGGGATGTTGCTGAGCGTGGGAGGTCCTTCCGGGTAGTGCTTATTGGGGCAGAGCAGACCGCTTCACAGGTTGACTACCGAGTCATCACCCAGGCAGCCACTACGATTGTGGGTCGCCAGAAACAAGCCGAATTGAGCAAGGAAGAATATGCGCACCTTCAGGGAGCGCTGCGAGAAAAAGCGTCTTCCCTTTTGCCGGGAGAAGTCATCATAGACCAACCTTTTCTGCGAATTCCCATAACTGTGAGTTTTCCGCTAACTCCCTGGGCAACTTCCGAAGAAAACCGGGAACAACGTTTTTCCACTGAAAAGCAACCAACCGATCGCTCTCCAGAAGAACGACTTGAGGAACTCTTGCCTTAATCCAGGAAGGGAGGTTAAAACATGCACGAAGAATTTGTAGTTCAAACTCATCTTCGTGAAGAATTTGTTCATATCACTGGAAAGGTTCAGGATGCCGTGCGTAGAATGAAGCTCGAAGAAGGTTTCTGCGTAGTTTACGTTCCACACACCACCTGCGGGATAACCATTAACGAAAATGCGGACCCGGACGTCATAGCGGATATTCTAATGGGTTTGAAGAGGATGGTTCCCGAAAATGTATCCTATGCTCACCTCGAAGGAAACTCTCCCGCTCACATAAAAGCTTCTTTGATGGGTTCCTCAGTTCTGGTAGTGGTGGAAGGAGGTAGATTAGTCCTGGGTACCTGGCAGGGAATTTTCCTCGCCGAATTTGACGGACCTCGCCATCGAAAAGTAATCGTGAAAGGGGTAAGAACCTGAATGACCAAGCATGCCCAGAGTTTAAAGCTTCTCAACACAGCCCGGGGGCAACTGGAAGCAGTTATCCGTATGGTCGAAGAAAATGCCTACTGTGTCGACATATCCAAACAAATTCTGGCTACTATAGCCCTCTTAAAAAGGGCCAACTCGGTCATCTTAAAAAAGCATATAGAAACCTGCGTAAAAAATGCTCTGCAACAGGGTGACTTTGAAAACAAGTTGAAAGAACTGGAAGAAGTCTTCAGATACATGGAAAGAATTCTTTAGGTTTTTCAGTAATGAGCCAGGCAGTTTTTTGGTGTTGACTTTTAATTAAAAGAGTTATATAATTTATCTGAAAATTAATTCTTTTAATTAAAAGGTGATAAAAATGAATTATCGAAAAAAAGAAAGGTTTAACTTGACCAACCTGGCTCAACACTTCTACGAAGAGGGAAGAAGACCTGTCGTTCCTCTGATGGGATATCCCGGTTTACAACTGACGGGTACCACTGTAAAACAAAATCAATTTAATCATATTGTCCAATTTCGTTCTCTCAGCAGGCTTTATGACCGTTTCCGCCCGGATGCCATGTTTTTCCTCATGGACCTATCAGTAGAAGCCAGTGCTCTGGGTCTGCCGGTCAGATTTCCGCTTGAAGAAACCCCCTCAGTAGAGGAGCATCCTGTAAAAAGCCTGGAAGATTTGGAAAAATTCGAAAACATTGACATCCTGGGCGATGGGCGGGTAATGGTGTATCTTGAAACCCTGCGCCACATGAAGGTGGCTTTGCCTTGCCCAGTGGGGGCTTTTGTGATAGGCCCACTCACTCTGGCCGGCTTACTCACCGGTGCTAATGAAATCGCCATTAAAAGCCTAACTGAACCTGACTTCTTTGAAGGAATCTTGCAGTTTTCGCAGCGAATCATCCTTCGTTACGCTCAAGCCCTCTCTGAAGCTGGAGCAGATACCCTGATGGTGCTCGAACCCACCGCGGTTATTTTTGGACCTCAACAATTCCGAAACTATCTGGCTCCGCTTTACCGAGAGCTGGTTGGAGTGCTCGACGACCTCGAAATAACGCTTCACGTCTGTGGCGATACTACCCATCTCCTTAAAGAAATGGCGCAGTGTGGTGTTTCCGGATTGAGCCTCGACAGCATGGTTGACCTTGGAAAAGCAGCAGAGATAGTTGGTAAAGACATTTTATTAATAGGAAATATCAGCCCCATTGAAATGCTTCAGGAGAAACCCCAAAAAATATATAGCGATACTCTGCAACTTCTTAACACAATGCGCGAACACCCTCTCTTTGTGCTCAGTACAGGTTGCGACCTCCCCCAGGATGTACCCTTCGAAAATATCGAAGCATTCTTTAAAGCAGGTAGAGAATGGACATTGTCAGCTTTAAAGGAGGTAAAAGACCTGGCAATCCATTCCCAATAAATCAGAATAACGTTAATTAAAGTAATTAATAATGCTTGATAGTTTATGTCTGGAACTACCAGATCTTGAATTTTGTGTTTTTCAAAAACGCATTAATCGCTTCCTGGTAGAGGCAATCTGGAAAACCAGGACAATACGGCTTTCGCTTGGCAACACTGGCAGATTGACCGACCTCCTTTTGCGAGGCAGAAGAGCTTGTTTTCTGCCTCGCAAAGCACCAAAAACCGAAGGCAGGTTCATCGGTATAGAAGTAAAGAAAAATGCTTTTGCGCTTCTTGACACCAATTTGATGGAACTTGCTTTCTCCAGTGCTCTGGCCAGAAATCTGGTACGCTGGTTAAAAGAGCCAAAAGTGCTGAAACGCAACCCACAGTGGAAAGGAAATAGATTCGACTTTCTACTGGAAAGTGAAGGAGAGAAATGGATGTGCGAATTAAAGGGAGCCTTACTTCAAAAAGGCAATACAGCACTATATCCAGATTGCCCTTCATCAAGAGGCAAGCGTCACATCCGGGAATTAATAAGCTACGCCCAGCAAAAAAACCGCGCCTTGTTGTGTTTTGTAACCTCATTACCTGGAGTATCCTGTTTCCAACCCAATTACTCAGTAGATCCTGCCCTCAAAACGCTCTTTATCCAGGCTCTCAAATCCGGAATGCTTATAAAAAGCGTTGCTTTCCGATTTTCACCTCCTCAAATTCTTCTTGAAAATCAGGACCTGCCAGTTAAGCTTTAATCAAGAAAAGCAAACAATTACTCAGGGGTAACCATCTTGCGCAGCTCGGCCAATTGTTGCAATCTACCCAAAACAATGATAATGTCTCCTTCTCCGATGACCGTGTCCGCCCGAGGATTAAATTCGAAAGTTGGCCTATTTCCAGGCTTTACTGCCACTACAATTAAACCTATTTTCCCTGGAAGATTGAGCTCTCGAAGGCTTTTTCCGGCAACCGGTGAATTTTCGGGAATGGTTACTTCCTCAATACTCAAATCAAAAGCTTCGCTGCGCAGAACCAGGTCCAAAAAAGAAGTGACCTGGGGACGCAGTGCTGCAGCAGCAAGCCTTAAACCACCAATTTTTTGAGGACAAATTACGTAATCCGCACCAGCCCGCTTCAGAATTTCGATAGATTCCGGTTGAATAGCCCGCGCCACTATTCGCAGGTGAGGGTTCATAAAACGAGCAGTAATGACCGTATAAACATTATCGGCGTCGCTTCCCAGCAAAGCCAGAAGGCCCCGTGCCCTATCAATCCCTGCTTCTTTCAGCACATCCTCCCGCGTGGCATCACCAACCATAAAAAGCAGTTCTGGATAATTTTTGAGCACTTCCTTTATTTTAGATTCGTCTCGCTCGATGACCACAAAGCTCTCCCGAGTCCGCGCAAAGTATTCCACAACTTCAGAACCTACCACTCCACAACCACAGACGATAAAGTGGTCTTCTATTTCTCGCAGTTCCATTCTGACCCGCCTCCTGAGCAAGAATTCACCAGCTCTCCCCTCGGCAAGAAGACCGACCAAAAAAGATATAGAATAGGTTACGACGAAAACTCCAGAACCTACCAGAAAAATGGTAAAAATCTTGCCGGATGCAGAAAGAGGGTGAACCTCTCCAAAACCGACCGTGGTGAGCGTGATAACTGTCATATAAAAAGCGTCGAGTAAAGGCCATCCCTCAATAATGATATATCCTGCTGTACCGGCAACCAAAACAGAAATGGCGAGGATAATGATGTAAAGGATTTGTCTTTCCACAATTTTCGACCGTCAAAACCAGGAATTTTTTCAACCTCAAAAGGTTTTTTAAATTATAAAACCTTCTGGAGGTGAAACCAAGATGCCGCCTGTCAAAGAAGTAGGTGAAGTTTTTCGATGTGAAATCTGTGGCAATGTTGTTGAGGTGAAAGAAGTCGGCGGTGGAGAACTGGTCTGCTGCGGCCAACCCATGACCAAAGTAAAGTGAGGTAAGCACGATGCAACGGAAAAAACTTTTACTTACCTTCTGTCTATTCCTTGCCCTGTTGTTGCTGCTCCCGGCAGTTGCTCTGGCTCATCCTCCCTCACGAATCAATGCCGTTTTCAACCCAGAAACCAAAGTACTGGAACTCTCCATTCTTCACCAGGTTGGCGACCCTCGAGGTGACCACTATATCAACTCGCTAACCATTTCGTTAAACGGGAAAGTAGTCATTGAACAAGTATTCCTATCCCAGTTCACCCAAGCAGAGCAAAAGGCCCTTTATCTTCTAAATGATGCGCAAGAAGGCGATGTCATAGAGATTAAAGCAGTATGCAGCAAATTTGGAGAACAAACCCTCACTTACCAGGTGGAGTGAAGAATAAAGCCTTGTTAACCTGCATCCGAAAATTGAGGGGCTGGATACATTCCAGCCCCCAAAAAGAAAAACTTACTTTACGAAGCAGTGCAGTAGCGGTTCTTTTACTCCTTGCTCTGGGGGCAGCCGTCTTTCAAAACGCTCAAAAATCGTTGCTTGAAGACCTGAAAGAGCAATTCGCTTTTTCTTTCGCAGAAAACGAAAAAATCATGCAAACACTCTGTGAGCGTTTCGAACTCTCCTGTGAGCACAAAAACAAAAAAATTCGCATGCCTGCAGAAAAGCTCGCAGAATACACAGAAAGCATAGTGTACAAAGACATAGCCTACGGTAAAAAATCACGTCAGCGACTTGATATCCTGGTTCCCACAAGCATCCAAAAAGGAGAAAAACTCCCCGTAGTGGTCTTTTTCCATGGAGGAGCTTGGATGCGAGGGTCCAGAGAGGACTTACTATACTCCCACTTTGCCAGAAGCTTTACCCAGAACAGCTTCATTTTTGTGAATGTTGATTATCGTGTGTACCCGGAGGTTCGCTTCCCTGGTTTTTTCAACGACCCCAAGCATGCTATAGAGTGGGTCCATGAACACATTTCAAATTACGGTGGGAATCCTCATCACCTGATTTTAATGGGACATTCAGCAGGGGCACACCTGGTAGCTCTTCTCACCGTTCAGGACGACCTTTTGCCACCTGTAATTTTTTCCGACATTAAAAAAGTAGTTCTTTTGAGCGGTCCTTACCACCTTCCCGCTTACCGTGGCTATCTACAAACCGAATTTCGCGGCATCGTTGAAAAAGTGTTTCTACATCTTTTCGGGGGAGAAGAAAATCTCCCCGAAATTTCCCCGGTTAACCAGGTTGAAAAAACCCACATCCAATACCTGATAGCGGTAGGCGAAAAAGACCGGGTTACCCCTCCTGAACAGTCGCAACTGCTGTACCAAAAACTGCGCGAGAAAGGAAATAAGGCAGAGTTGATTGTTCTACCTAACACCGGACATGCCGGAACAGTTTTTTATTTAAATAGCGAATTCGACCAGTACGGCTTTTCCCGGAAAGTCCTGGATTTTCTTCAAAACCCGGCCCAAAACAGGCCGAACCCGTAAATCAATTCTTTCTGTCCCCTATAAGCTTTACTTTGCATAAACTCGGATTTATTATATTCAAAACCATGAAGATGGAGGTTTCCAATTGGCACACAAAAATAAGCCCTCACTCAAAGCAGTTGACCCTGCTAATCAACAGGAGAAGATTCTGGAAGACATTCTGGAAGTGGTTCTTCAGGAAGCAAGAAGAAGATTGCTTGAAGCCTCACGAGACCCACAGAGACCCAGATATCATTTCCTTCCCCCGCCAGGATGGATGAATGACCCCATCCCTTACTTCTATGACGGAAATTATCACGTTTTTTTTCAATACCATCCTGGGTTGCCTTTCTGGGGGAACATGCACTGGGACCATGCAGTGAGTAAAGACCTCATTTACTGGGAAAACCTTCCCATAGCACTCTTTCCAGAAAAAGGAAAACCCGATTCGGAAGGATGTTGGACGGGTAGCATCATAAAAAGAGGCAATCTATTCCTTGCCTTTTATACTGGCGTTTATCCTCAAAATCAGTGTCTTGCCCTGAGCAAGGATTTGATACGCTGGAAAAAATACCCCCAAAACCCGGTGATTTCTTACCTTCAAAAACCAGCCGAATTAAACGAGACCTTTCGAGATCCTCACGTCTGGCAAACGGATAATCGATGGTATATGCTCCTTGGCGCAGGAAAGTCTTACCTGGAAGGCTCTCCTCTTCTTTTTACATCTACTGATCTTCTGAAGTGGGAATACCTCCATCCCCTTTATCAGGGCCCTGCAGCAGGGGACGAATGCCCCGACTTTTTTCCATTGGGCGAGAAATGGGTTCTTCTTTCTTCGAGAAAACTCACCAAATGGGCAGTAGGAAACTTCAAAAATCTTTTCTTCGAACCAGAAACCTTCGGAATTGTAGACTATGGAAGTTTCTACGCAGGAAAAACACTTCTCGATAACAAAAATCGGAGGATTCTTTTTGGGTGGATCCATGAAGAAAGACCCGTAGAAGAACAACTCCGATCTGGCTGGAGTGGTGTCCTTTCCTTGCCTCGTCGCATTAGCCTTTCTCCGGATGGCTCGCTGAAGATAGAACCGGTGCCAGAATTGACCCAGCTAAGAAGGGAAACCCTTATCAAAGACTACTTTGAGCTAAAAGGTTTTACGGACAGCTCTGGATTCAGAGAATTTGAGATCCCCGGCGGCAACCAGATTGAAATAGAAATCATTTTTTCTAAAGTTGCGGCAAGAGAGTGGGGTCTAATCCTTCCAGGTGGAGAATCTATAATCTACGACAATGAAAGTAAACGATTCATGAATGAAGATTACCGGTTATCCAACAATCAGCGCGTGAACCTCCGCATATTCGTTGATAACTCGGTCATCGAAGTTTTTCTGAACGGAGATTTTTGCAAAACAGTAAGGCACTACCCGCCACTTGAGGCATATTCCCAGCCTCTACGAATATTTTGTAGAGACGGCAAAATACGAGTGGAAAAATTGAATGTGTGGTCGATGAAATCTATTTACGCTCATTCAATAAATGGAGCGGAATGACTTTTAACCTGGCCAGACCCTCTATCAAGCCGGACACATACTTCCCGTCAAGCTCGCCACAACCACAAGCGAAATAAACTCGCGAGGCTATACCTTGCTTGCGAACAATATTTGCAATTTTTTTCTTTAATTCCTCGGGAGCATTCTTCACAACCACAGACCAATAGCCCGCAGTTAAAGCGTGCAAATCGTTGCCACTATCTCCTGCATATATCACTTGGTTTTTGCCAAAACCGAGCTTCTTCCTAAGATACTCCAAGGCTCCGGCTTTAGTGCCTTTCTGGGGAACAATATCCAAAAACACAAGTTCAGAATTTGGATCAGAGCTTACCACAAGCTCGAAATTGGAACAAATCCTCTCGACTTTTCCCCTTATCTGATCAAGACGATTCTCCACTAAAGATGCACTGGCGAAATAATAACTTATTTTAAAGGGATTCTGATGATTCTCACTCTGCTCAAAAAGCCACCCGAATTGGGAAAGGCTTTCCGCTATTTTTTTTCGATTCCAACCAGGAGCACTTTGCACCAACGCCTTATCCCAATCCGTATCTCTTATGAAGGTCTCTCCTTCTCGGTAGAAAATCCTGGTTCCTATCTCAGCAATAGCAGCCCGAGGCAAAGGCAAATGATAGCTCTCAATAGCTTCCTGAATCTCCTGGAGGTTACGCCCCGTTACATAAACCAGAGTAAAGGAGCTCAAAGCCAGGGCTTTCTTGAAAAGCTTCAGTGCACTCCCGTACTTCTCCCCGCTACCTAACAAAGTACCATCAAGATCCGTTGCCAAAAGGTAGTTTCTTTTTCGCGTCGTGCCAGGTACTGAGCTACACAACGATTAGTCCCGCCTCCTCCATTTCATTAATCCATCTTCGGGTACTGCTCATCCAGGAGTGCTGTTGAGACTTCAGATATGCTTTTTCTCCTATCTTTTCCCTCAACTCAGCATTTTCAACTAAAAGATCCATCTGCTCAGCATAAGCCAGAGGAGTGTTTTTATCCACAATCAGAGCAGCTTCCCCAAGCACCTCATAAACAAAAGGCACAAAGGGAGAAGAGATAACGGCGCACCGGGAAGCCGCAGCTTCCTGAACTGCCATCCCCCATCCCTCCATCAAAGAAGCAGTTATGAAAACTTGAGCAAGAGCAAAAAGCTGAGCCACTTCTTCCTCGTTCAAAAGCCAATCAACAATAACCACATTTTCATCCGCACTTAACCTGCGATAACTTCTCATGATGCTGGGATAAAGGGGAGAAGCCGAATCCACATTCATAACAAGTAGCGTCTTTCTCCGGTTCTTCATCGAAGCAAAAGCCTTAAGCACTAAACCCTTTTGTTTAGTACGTGCAGTACGACTTAGCTCAAGAAAAACCACTTTTTCTTCGAGAAGTTTGACAACTTTTTCTCTGGAAATATTCAGTGCCCTACCAAGCACCTCAAGAGCCAGTAAGCACTCACTAATCTTACGGGGATAAAACACTTCAGTATCCACTGCTGGAGGAAACCAGAAAACTCGCTTAGGGCGAGAATGATATCTTTTCAGAGCTCTTTCAATCGCATGGGAGGTGGCAACTACACCACAGGAATTAGCAATGCACCTCTCTTCCTGAGCGATACGGTATTGAAAACGAAAGCGGGCAACATCCTGCGAGGAGGCATCCCGAAACCTCTCTTTTTTTAAAACGCCCAGAGAATGAGGAGTAAAAACATGGGCTGGCTCGGAAAAGCCTCTTTTGGTTAATTCTTCCGTTATCAAAACACCGAGTAAGCCACCATCCCAATAATGGGATGAAATAAAATGAAAACCTTCCAAATCCAGGGCAAGCTGCTCTCTAACCACTTCCATAAAAAAGTCCTTTTCCTTTTCCAGGTGCTCCAGGTTCAGCTCTTCCTTGGGTACAAATTCTTGAAAACCATCTTCGAGATATACAACACGAGAGAATAAACCTTCATCACCCCACACCCGATCATAGTAAGTAACTCCCCTTTGCATTTCTCCAGTCACTGGATGTGGAAATCCACCACGATTGAGAATAGTTACCTTATAACCCAATCTCACCAGAGCTTTGCTCAGATTATTAACGTATATGTTTTGTCCCCCAGTATCTACCGTAACCACAATTTGTGGAGCATGGCAACCGTGGTTGGTTATTAAAAGCACGTGCTTGCGTGGAGAATCGTTAAAAAATCGATGCTTCCAGTGCATTTCTTCCAGCCACAACACCTCCTTTTACCCATCCCATTATAACAGTGCCTCAAAATGGCTAATGTCCAGAACCATCTTGCCCCCTTGATGAGACGGAGAATCCCTAACTTTGAATTCCTGATCATTGACAATCCCGGTCGCTATACACTCTTTTTGGGCTCACGCTAAGCTAGGAAAGAGCAATGGCTTTAGAAAACTCCAGAGGAAAACTTTGCGGAATACTCCCCTGTTGAGTACCCTACATAATATGAACTACATGGTGATATTTTTTCTCAAAAATACCGCCTGGTTATACAGTCTACAAATTCCTCAATGTCCTGAAGGTGAGACTGAAGGATTTCATAAAGCCTCTCATCATTTAACCTTCCAGTAAAAGTGGACCAAGAGGTTTCTAAATCTTGCCATGTTAACCAAGTTTTGTGCCAGAGTTTCCGGCACTACACCCTTCCGTCCCAGGATAACAAAGGTATCCACGTAACTCTCCAGAATACCCCAGTGCTCACGGGAAATAATTGTGGTTTCCAACACTGGCACAGCCTTCTATAGCCACGACGAAGTAATACTTGATTGCCCCCAAGGATTTTGGATCACCAAGAATCCTTTCTTTTGTTTCCTGCTGAAACTCTTCAAGGATACTCAGGGCCTTTTCGATTTCACCCAGAAGATATAAGATTCTTTCTTTATCTACGGGCATTTTTGAACTCCTGGGCGTACCTTTTGAGAACTTCTCGAAAATCCAGGTATGTTTTCCACTTGAGGACGAGAAAATCACACCGAAAGTCTTCATTCATGTCTTTAATGAGAATACCACGAGAAGCCCGATACACGATGTAGTCGGGAGCATGATTGAGAATCACAACATCAACCGGAATACCCAAGACGCTTTCCAACTCCCGAGCAAGCTCAATATCGTAAAAGAGGTTACGTAGCCGAGGATGTTCTTCATCGCAGTACACTGCAATATCAATATCCCGAAAGCTTGCTTCTTTGGTAAAGGAACCAAAAAGATATGCAAAGATGATTTCTTCATGAGTATTGAGCACATTCTGTACTTTTTCCAGAATATCCGCCTTAGTGCGCATCATCTTTTGGCTCATTATATCATTTTTTCGCCAAACCAAGAGAAGGGCAGAAAACACGGAGATAGTGCTAACCAACAATATACTACCAAACCCAAAAAGAAATGTTTCTTCCACCAGGAAACCACAAAGAGCCGAAAAACCCGATCTCAAAAAACCTGAACTTCCTTCTTAATGAAACAGAAAACCTCTAATCTGAATTCCTGGTCATAATCCCTTTTCCATTTCCTGACAATCCGGTCGTTATACGCTCTTTTTGGGCTCACGCTAAGCCGGGAAAAAACAGCCCTAAATACCCGAAGGGCAAAAACAACTTTTGCTAAAAAGCTTAAAAAATCGCTTTGGTTTCAGAAATCGAGATAATTTCATAAAAAGACATTTTGAGAGGTTGTCTCAAAAAAGCAACTCTCCAACTATTGGCATAGAACCCCATCGCATTTGACAAAGGGAATAAAAAGCAGTAAAATACTTTTAAAAGTCATCATATGACCTGCTAATATGATAACAATGATAGTGAAAGAAAACCTGGTTAGCCAGGTAAAAAGAGAAATTCTTGCCTACATATTTAGAGAAGGACTCTCCAGGGGCAGCAAATTACCCTCCATAGAGAATTTAGCTTCTCTTTTCTCAGTAGGAAGGTCCACTGTACGAGAGGCGATACGTAGCCTGGAACAGGCACACATTCTCGAAACCCTCCAGGGGAAAGGCACTTTTCTTATTGCAGATCCCTCATCCCTGGGTAAGGACATATCCAGGTTGCGCAGTGCCACAGAAATGGCTCGGGATTCAGGAATTGAACTGGTCACTCTTAGAGTGGAAAAGGAGAAAATTCTCGCTGATGCCCTTATCTCTAAAAAACTGGGGATTCCTCTTGAAAGTCCTCTCGTTCTCTTAAAGCGTATAAGGGGCATTGAAAACGAACCATTGCTCTATCTGGAAGACATTATTCCAGAAAACTACACCGCAAATTTTTCTGATGGAGACTGGCACGGTTCGCTTTTCCAGGCATTGGAACAAAAAGGTATAGTTATTGCCTACTCGAAAGCCAAAATAATACCTTACTGCCCTGATAAAGATTTCCTGAAAAAGCTGGGTTTAAAAAGGAGTGTACCCTTTTTGTTGCTCGAACATGTTCATTATGATGCGAGAGGACAGGCAATCCTTTTTTCGAAAGATTACTACCATTCTGAATTTTTCCACTTTGAAGTACTGAGAAAACGTTTATGAGTTTTTTAATGTGAGGTGAGCAAAATGACCCAGTCTGTGTTAGACGTTTTAGAAACGGGTTATACCATGTCAGAACGAATTCGCTCTATGCGCGAAGCATTGCTGGAAACAATACCTGAAGTTTGTATAGAGAGAGCTCGTATTTATACCGAAACGTACCAGCAAAATGAAGCAGACCCCCCAATTTTGAAGAGAGCTAAAGCATTAGCCAGCACTCTGGAAAAAATGACTATTTTTATATATCAGGACGAGCTACTGGTTGGCAACCAAGCTTCGAAACCACGAGGAGCACCCATTTTTCCTGAGTACTCCTGGGATTGGATCGTTAATGAAATTGATGAATTTCACCGCAGGCCAGGTGACAAATTTCTCATCGACCAGAAAGCAAAAGAAATACTCCTCAAAGAAGTAATCCCTTACTGGAAAGGAAAAACCCTTTATGATAGAGCTACGCAAATCATTCCTGACTTTGTGCTGAAAGCTCAAGAAATAGGAGCCATTTCGGGAAGAGGGAACATCACTTCCGGTGATGGACACATTATTGTAAACTTCCCCAAGGTCCTGGAAAAGGGCTGGAAAGGATTGCTCGAAGAAACAATTGAAAAAAAGGAGTCTCTGGATCCCAGAGACCCCGATTTCATCAAGAAAAAAGTCTTCTATGAATCCGTAATTACCGTGCTGGAAGGAGTAATAAAGTTTATAAGAAGATATGAACAACTGGCCAAACTGGAGGCCGGTGTAACCGAGAACCCGCTCCGCAAAAGAGAACTTGAAAACATTGCTAAAGTGCTTGACCGCATTGCAGAACGACCCCCAACCAGCTTCTACGAAGCAATACAGCTTACCTGGTTTGTTCATTTAATCACTCAAATAGAAAGTAATGGACATTCTTTCTCTTTGGGAAGGTTAGATCAATATCTCTATCCTTACTGGGCTAAAGATTTTCAGGAAGGAAAAATTGACCACCAGTTTACTGTAGAGCTTTTACAGAACCTGTTCATTAAGATGTTCACTATCAACAAAATCCGTCCCTGGGCGCATACCCGCTTTGGGATGGGGTATACGACCTATCAGAACGTAACCATTGGCGGTCAGGACCGTTCTGGCCGAGATGCTACCAATGAATTGAGCATTCTTATCTTAAAAGCTGTAGGGGGGTTACGCTTAACAACTCCTAACCTTTCGGCGCGCTATCACACTACCTCCCCGCGTTTTTACCTTGAAGAATGTGCCAGGGTCATTAGGTTGGGATTTGGAATGCCAGCTATGAAGAACGACGAAATAATTATACCCGCCCTCATGGAAAAAGGGGCCACCATTGAAGACGCAAGAGATTATGCCATTGTCGGTTGCGTAGAAGCTGCAGTTCCTGGAAAATGGGGATATCGTAACACTGGTATGTCTTTCCTCAATGCGTTAAAAGTACTCGAAGTTACCCTTTATGGAGGAAAATGTCCTGTCAATGGTTGTTGCCTTCACACCACAAAAACACCTCAGCATTGCAAAAACTTTGAAGACTTTTATCAGGAATTTCGAAAACAACTTGCTTTTTACACTAAATGCGAAGTTTTAATGGATGCAGGAGCCGATACCGCACTCGAGGAACTGGTTCCTGACGCTTTTTGCTCAACGCTGGTAGACAATTGTCTGGAAAGAGGCAAGAGCATTAAAGAAGGAGGAGCGGTATACGACGTGGTTAGCGGTCCTTTTTCAGGATTAGCCAACACTGCAAATAGTCTCGCCTCCATTCGTAAATTAATATACGAAGAACGCGCTTTAACCTGGGAAGAACTGCTCACTGCGCTGCGAGAAAATTTCGAAAGCCCATCGGGCCAGATGGTGCTCAAAAAAATACGCGATAAAGTCCCCAAGTATGGTAATGATGAAGACTATGTGGATTCGCTTGCTCAAAGAGTTATGGAAGATTACCTTTATGAGCTTAAAAATTATCGTAATACCCGTTTTGGACGTGGTCCCATAGGCGGAAACTACTGTGGATCAACATCGAATATCTCTGCCAACGTCCCCTTGGGTATGGCTGTTGGAGCAACTCCTGACGGGAGGAAAGCGGGAGAACCTATAGCCGAAGGTGTTTCTCCTTTCTACGGAACTGAAAAAAAGGGTCCTACTGCGGTGCTTAAATCGGTGAGTAAACTTCCCACGATTAAAATGATTGCTCAACTACTCAACCTCAAATTTACCCCCTCAGTACTTGCCAAAGAAGAGGGCATTAAGAAACTTATCGACCTGATAATTACTTTTTTCCGGGATCTTAAGGGATGGCATGTCCAGTTCAACGTTGTTGATGCACAAACCCTTCGGGAAGCTCAAAAGAACCCCGAAAAATATCGTGACCTCATTGTTAGAGTGGCAGGCTATAGCGCTCTATTTGTTGCTCTGGACCCCAAAACCCAGGAAGATATAATTAGGCGTACCGAACATTCTCTGTAACCAAATAAATCGGATACGGGTGATCGAATTGGCTCGACACTGTGCACTGGGTATTGATATAGGCGGAACCAAACTCCGCCTGGGCCTGGTTACAGAAAATCTGGAAATACTAAAATGTTCTATTAGCGAGGAACACAGAAATTTTACCCCTGAGCAACTGGTCGATTTTATAGCCTTGAACGTAAGTAAATTATTGGAAAACTGCGGTAATATATTTATTGTGGGAGCTGGTGTGGGGTATCCCGGTCCAGTTGATTTCAAAAAGGGTTCTACATTTTCATATACCAATCTCCGTAACTCAGCCTGGGAAAAAACTCCTCTTAAAGAGTTTTTAGAGAAAAAACTTAAGATGCCAGTTTTGCTGGACAACGACGCCAACCTGGTAGGACTTGCTGAAATGCGCATCGGTGCAGGTAAAAACTTTACAAATGCAGTGTATCTCACCATCAGTACTGGCACAGGAGGAGCAATATTTATTGACCGAAAACTTTATAGGGGCTCCTTGGGAAGTGCTGGAGAATTCGGACACATGGTCGTTGATATAAATGGCTTTAGCTGCAAGTGCGGTAACACTGGTTGCTTGATGTCTTTGCTCTCGGGCCTTGGTCTCGAAGAATTTATAAATCGAGAACCCTTGTGCAAAAATCTTTTTTTATCTGATAGAACCCACGAGGATTGTGTAAGAAAACTGTTTGACCTCTTATCTGACCAACATCCCAAATTGCTGAAAGCGATTGAACCACTCATTCAATATCTATCTGTAGCCTTTCTTAACATAATTCAGATACTTAATCCAGAGGTTATCATAGTTGGCGGAAGCCTTGGAAAAAGGTTGGTCAATCTTTTTTCGCATGAGATAAGAACCTATCTCTCAGAGCACTTGCCAAAGGAGGTGATAGAAAACACGTATATTAAAGAAGCAGAACTTGGTGAATACGGTGGTGTAATAGGCGGTGCCATAATGGTTTTTGAATCATAATCCGGAGAAAACACAAAGCGTGAAATATTCCGGCACTGGCTCTATTCCAAAGGGTGTTGGTTCTTGTGTGATGCGTGAAAATTTGTATTTAAGGAGGAGAGAAGTATGAAAAAATTTTTGGGTTTGGTAGTGCTAATAGCCATCTTCCTGGCTTTTGGTGCTACTTTCTCTTTCACTATGGCCCAGGAAAAAGAAAACGAGTTCATCATTTTCCACTATTGGACAGCTGGAGGCGAAAAAGAAGCTATAGATGCGCTTTTTAAAATATACCAGGAGAGAAATCCTGGGGTAAAGATTGTGGAAAACCCTGTCGCTGGTGGTGGAGGAGAAACCATGCTGGCTGTTTTAATGAGCAACCTTGCGGCAGGGATACCACCAGATTCTTTCCAAGACCACCAGGGTAATCAACAAAAAGACTACATAGACGCAGGATATCTGGAAGCCGTCGACGATATCTGGGCCGAGACTAATTTCGAAGCACGTATCAATCCCATGTGGGTAAAAACTCTAAAATTTGACGGTCACGTATACTCAGTACCCATCAATGCACATCGCACTAACTGGTTGTGGTATAACAAAAAAATCCTGGAAGAAGTAGGAGTAAAACCACCCGAAAGTTACGAAGAGCTTTTAGAAGCCTGCAAAAAAATAAAGGAAGCCAAACCAGATGTGTCCCCTCTTGCCCTGGGTACTCGCGAAAAAGTATGGTCTACTTATCTATACGACATGGTCTTACTTACCACTGGTGGACCAGATTTTTACGAAAGAGCTAATACAGGGCAGATTGACTTTGCTAATGATCCAACTTTCCGGAAAGCCATGGAACGCTATGCAGCTTTGATTCCTTATATTTATCCCTGGCACGCTACTAAAAGCTGGGATGAAGCGGGAGCCTTGCTTAAAACCGGAGAAGCTGCCATGTACTGGATGGGTGACTGGATTCTGGGATATTACCTTAACATAGGCATGGAACCAGAAGTGGACTTTAGCGTAACAGCTATTCCTCCAAACGTATGGATGGGACATGCAGATACCTTCCCATTGCCTAAAGGAGCACCGCATCCTAACAACGCCAGAGACTGGATAAAAATGTGTACCACCCCCGAGGCCCAAAAAGCATTCAACCTGATTAAAGGATCGGTAACCATTGTTAACGATGTGCCTCCAGATGTATACCCGGATCCTTATCGCCAGAGAAGCGCTCGTGACCTTAGCTCCCTGAGAGCTGTCTGTGATGGATTTCATGGCGGTATGATTACACCTGCTTTTGGAAGCGAGCTCATGGACATACTGACCAAGTTCCTGGTTGATCAGGACGTTGACGCGGCAATTAGCGCTATAGCTGAAGCTGCTGAAAGAACAAATCTCGCTGAAGCTTGTAGCTGGTTCTGGAAGTAAAAAAGAGAGTTTCCCCATGCCGGTTTCTACCGGCATGGGGAACGGAGGAGACAAAAATGAGGTATTATCGAGCGTCCGGTATCGCGTTCCTTATACCCATCATAGTTTTGATTGTCATTTTTTACAGCATGATTGTCTGGGACTTTGTGGCCGCATTTACCTTCTGGCAGGGTTTAAAACCAACCTGGAAATTTGCTGGTCTATATAACTTTTCCCGATTATTTGGCATGGAAAGGTTCTGGATTAACATCCGTAACAACATTTTATGGTTGCTTTTCTTTATTGGACCCACAGTTTTTGTGGGGTTCATCCTTGCTTACCTCCTGACACATCTTAGAAGAGGTGAGAGTATTTTTTGGCAAATATTTCTCTTCCCCATGGCTCTCTCTTTCATTATTACCGGAGTGTTATGGGCTTGGATGTATGACCCCAGTTCCGGCCTGATTAATTCTATTCTCAAAATGTTGGGAGTGAACACTTCGCGCCTGGGTTGGATTGCGCTTCCAAAAACAGCCATATACTGCATGATTGTAGCGGCTTTCTGGCAATACCTTGGCTTCGCTCTGGTAATCTATCTGGGAGCCATAAAAGGCATACCCTACGAAATGGTTGAGGCTGCCAGAGTAGATGGTGCTTCTCACTGGACAGTAGCATTTAGAATCATTTTCCCTAATGTAGGTCACGCAACTCTCATCTGCACCACAATGCTCGCTATAACCACAGTAAAGGTCTTCGACCTGGTCTGGATAATGACCAGAGGTGGTCCTGGAGTCAGCACCGAAATTTTACCCTACTTAATGTACAGACTCACCTTTGACTCTCGAGATATCGGAATGGGGACAGCCACGAGTATTGTCATTCTGGCTCTCTCGGCAGCTATGGTTATCCCTTATTCCATGTGGGCCATAAAAAAGTGGGTGAGGATATGAAAGATCGCACTTTTGTTTTAACAATCACCGTTTTATTATGTGTTATGGTTTTTCTCTGGATGATACCAATATACGCCATGATTAGTACTTCGCTCAAAACTCAGGAAGAAGTAGCTCTGCAAAAGTACCTCGTTCCTCCCCAAAAACTTCAAACCAGCAATTACGCCAAAGCTTTTGAAGCACTAAAAATTGGCCTCAGAAATAGCCTGATTATCAGTTTGAGCGCTACGTTTGTATGTATTCTGATAGGATCCATGGCCGGGTACGCTCTTACTGGATTTAATTTTCGTTTCGCGACTTACCTCTTTTTTGCAATTGTTGTAGTAACTTTTTTGCCTTACCACGTAATCCTTATCCCCATAACCCAGTTCCTCAAAACCCTTAACCTCTTAAACACTTACTGGGGACTTATTCTGATTTACGTTATATTGAATGCACCAATGGCCACACTTATTACAGGAACCTTTTTTATGAAAGTCCCTCCTGATCTGGAAGAAGCCGCTATACTTGATGGATGCAAGCCTTTCAAATACTATTTAAAAATCTTGCTGCCGGTATCCTTGCCCGGTTTGATTTCGGCAACCATTCTGGTTTTCATCCAGATATACAACGAGTTTTTGCTGGGTATTGCCCTAACCAGAGGACCACAGGTCAAGCCGGTGATGCCCTTTTTAGCTGAACTTAAAGGTACTCAGATAGCCCAATGGCACATTCAAATGGCCGGTGCAGTAATCACCTCGATAATTCCTGTGTTGGTCTTCATTTTCCTTGGTAGGTACTTCATATCCGGCCTCATGGCTGGATATGGCAAAGGATGATAAAGGGGGTTGTTACCTTTGAAAAATCAGGAAACATTAAAAGTGCTTCTGGTAGGCGAAACCTGGATAGTATCGAAGTTTCACATAAAAGGTTTCGATGTTGTCCCATTGGGAGGATATGAAGATTTTTCTATTTACTTTAGAGAAGCCCTGCAAAAATATGCTGACCTTGAAGTAGATCATCTACCTAACCACCTTGCTCTATCCATGTTTCCCCAAACTCTTGAAGAGCTCAAAAAATACGATGTCCTGATACTGAGCGATGTGGGAAGAAATACTTTAACCCTTTATCCAGACGTTTTCAGAGTACCGATGGGCAAAGACAAACTAACCCTTATACGCGACTTTGTTGCCGAGGGAGGAGCACTGGTCATGTGTGGCGGCTGGATGTCTTTCCAGGGTTTCAGAGCTATGGCAAACTACCATGGAAGCCCAGTTGAAGAAGCATTGCCAGTTCATATTCAAACAACCGATGATAGAGTGGAAACGACCGAGGGCGTTAAACCCGAGATACTCCTTCCTGAACATCCAGCATTAAAAGGGATTCCCCTTCGAGAGTGGCCTCTCTTTCTTGGATATAACAAGCTGAAAGCAAAAGATGGAGCCGAAACCATTGCCAAATTCGGCGAAGATGTCTTTATCGCTGTCTGGGAGTACGAAAAGGGAAGGAGTATGGCCTTTTCCTCCGACATGGCACCTCACTGGGGTACTGCTTTCGTAAACTGGCAGTACTATGCTCAATTCTGGTATCAGAGCTTAAAGTGGTTAGCTAAAAGATAACCAGTACCCTTGATTTTAAAACAAGGAGAAACACGAAAGACTTATGAAAGGAATCGTCTTTGACATACAGCATTTTTCTATACACGATGGGCCAGGGATAAGAACTACTGTGTTCTTAAAAGGGTGTCCTCTGCGCTGTCTCTGGTGCCACAACCCAGAATCCCAGAAACCCGAACCAGAAATAGGTTTCTGGCCTGAGCAATGTCTGGAATGTGGCACCTGTGAGAAAGTATGCCCTTACCATGCCTGCAATCTCCAAAATCCCCACCGGGTCAATCGTCAAAAGTGTACTCTCTGTGGCAAGTGTATAGAATTATGTCCGGTTTCTGCGCTCTTCATTATTGGAAAGGAAATGAGCGTTGAAGAAGTAATTGCCGAAGTGTCTAAAGACGAAGCTTTTTATAGCCAATCCGGTGGAGGAGTAACCATCTCAGGAGGAGAACCCCTCTATCAGTTTGAATTTGTCCGCTCTTTAACTCTTCGTCTAAAAAAGCTGGGATATCATATCGCAATTGACACTTCAGGCTATATCAGGGGTACACCGGAAGACCTGCAACGTCTCCTGGAAATAGCTGACATGGTAGACCTTGTGCTCTATGACCTAAAAGTAATTGATGCCCAAAAACATCTCAAATACACGGGTGTTAACAATAAAAGCATTTTGCAAAACGCCTTGCAGTTGGCCAGCCGGTACCCCTCAAAATGTTTATTCCGTTACCCGCTAATACCGGGCATAAATGATTCTCAGGAAGACATAGCAATGCTTACCGAGTTTCTCGCTTCCATCCCCAAATGTAAAATTGAATTACTCGCCTATCATCGCTTAGGAATAAACAAGTACGCCCGCATAGGCAAAGTGTACGCACTCGAAAAGCTCCCTTTGCCAGAGCAAAAGCACCTGGAATCCGTGAAGCTCCAGATATCAAAGCTTTCCAACGTGCAATTGCTGGAAAGCTGAATTTGCGCTAATATGGAAAAAATTCTTTAATAGGGAGTGCCCATGCAATACCAGAAAGTAATGCTTGCTGCGAACCGGGTAGAAGCAGAACTCATAAAAGGGTATCTTGAAGCAGAGGGAATACGGGTAATTCTCCGCCCCTCCACCGAGCCTTACGGAGGAGAAGCCTACTTTGGAGATACGGGTCCCTTAGAGATATTGGTTCCGCAACCACTTGCACAGAAAGCTAAATTGATCATCAACGATATTCGCCCTCGAAAATAGCGCTTTTAGAAAGTGTGGTATAATTATTAAAAATTCTCGTTAACGTTAACGTGATGAACGACCACAAGCGAAGACCAACCATAAAAGACATTGCCTCTTTAGCCGGGGTTTCCATTGGTACTGTGGACCGGGCGCTTCACAACCGGCGTGGGATAGACCCTCAAACTCGGCAAAGGATTTTGACTATTGCCGAAAAAATTGGTTATCGCAAAAACCGAGTAGCCAGCATTCTTACCAGAAAGAAACCTTTGGTTTTTGCAGCTGTCTTTCCACAAAAACTTCACTATTTCTACGATGACGTACGGCAGGGCTTCAAAGAGGCCATAGAAGCCCTACAGGATTTCAAAGTATACCCCCTGGTTTACAGTGTTGAAAGCCTGGGGCAGGGAGAAGAAAATGTTTTGCAAAAACTTCTCCAAGAAGATATTGATGCTCTGGTGCTTACACCCGGTCATCGCAGCAAACTGAACCCCCTGATTAATCAGTTTGTCGAAAAGAACATACCCGTGGTTACTGTGTCCACAGATGCCCCAGAGAGTAAGAGATTAACCTCGGTTTGTGTCAACCCTTATCAAAACGGTGAGCTGGCTGGTGAATTGCTTGCCAAAATTGTTACCGGATACCGGGTGGCCATTATGGTTGGTTCTCTGGAAATAGAGGACCACCGTCAGAAAGTGGACGGTTTCACCAATGCTTTTCTCGCTATGCACCCAGATGGAGAAGTGGTAGCGGTAGTAGAGAACCATGAAAGGGAAGAACTGGCTGCTCAAAACACGGAGGAATTATTACGGAAATACCCCGATCTTGCAGGAATCTATGTCGCCACAGCAAACTCGGTAGCTGTCTGTAAGGTACTTGCTGAGCAACGTGCAAGCCATACAATCAAGCTGATCACCACAGATCTTTTTGAGGAAATGGTTGATTATCTCAAAAAGGGGGTGATACAGGCAACGCTTTTTCAAAATCCTTACCGTCAGGGATGGGAAGCAGTAAACATTCTTTTTCAGTTCCTAACCGAGAAACGGAAACCACCAACCCATCATTATCTGGAACCTGTGGTGGTAATGTGTAGTAATCTGGATTTTTATTATCCTCAATTCAAAAGGAGGGTCTTGAAATGAGCAAGAAATGGTTGGTTTTAGCCCTGATTGCCTTGATGACCCTGGTTGCAGGTTGGGCATTCGCTGGAGAACTCACCGTGTGGTCTTCACCCGACAATGCCGACGCCTTGTATGAGCTTGCCCAGAACTTTATGGCCCAGCATCCAGAAGTCAAAATTGAAATAACTCCTCTTTCCTGGGAAGTCCTGTACCCACGTATCCTGCAAGACATAACCAGCAAAACCGGCGCTTTTGATGTAACCACCTGGGACTTAATGACTGCCGGAGCCATCGCCCCTGGATTTGTGGACCTGGAAGCTTTTGCTCAAGCCAATCCAGACCTGGTGGATCCCAATTTCGATGACGACGATTTTATCCCCACAGCAAGATACGTCTATGGTTACTGGCAGGACAAGCGTATTGGTTATCCTTTCTATGGAGCAACCATGTTCTTCTTTTATCGCAAAGACCTTTTCGAAAATGAGACACTTAAAGCCAAATTCCAGGCTGAATACGGAAAAGAGCTTCGCGTGCCCCAGACCTGGGAAGAAGCAAAAGACATCGCCAAGTTCTTTACCAAAAAGTTTAATCCCGACTCTCCCACTGAATACGGTATTGCCTTAATGTTCCCCCGTACCCACACTCTTTTCTACATGTACTTGAATTTCTTTGGTCCCTATCGCCGCAGCGAAGAGGGTATAGCCAAATTTGGAGAAGTGGATCTCGACTGGGGTGATTATTTCACTGCAGACCACAAGCCAGCTTTCAACTCCGAAGAGGGAGTAAAAGCCCTGCAAGATATGATTGAACTCATGCAGTACGCTCCCGACCCCTTGGGCTCTGACTACGGCGAAACTCTGGAAGCGTTTGCTAAGGGTAGGGTAGCCATGGTTCCCCAGTGGACCGCCTGTTTAGCCAGCTGGAAAGAATCGCCTGAGCTGCAGCCATTTGAAGAAAAAGTTGGCGTTGCAGTTATGCCTGGAGGTGCTCCAGTAAGCGGTGGCTGGGGTATCGGTATCAATGAAGCATCTGACAACAAAAAAGAAGCTTTCCAGTTCATCCAGTACGCAACCAGCAAGGAAGGCGACAAAATTCAGTGGCTAAAATACCGCATAGGTCCCACCCGAAAATCGGTTGTCTACGACCCTGAAGTATTAGCCGATTCGCCCTGGCTCAAAGACGCCTACATTCAGTCTCTGGAAGGCGCATCTCACCGTCCACGCATTCCTGAAGAGCCAAGGCTCGAAGATATTCTGGTTGGTACTCTTTCAGAAATTCTTCTTGGCCAGCAGCCTGCTTCAATTGACACTCTGAATATGGTAGCCGAAGACTGGATAAAAACCCTGAGCAAATGAAAAGCGAACAGGTGGGGGGCATTGTATGCCCCCCACCTTAAGGAGGAGAGTCATGCTTTCTGCTCTGCACAGAAGAAAAAGAATTGGTTTTTTGATGGTTCTTCCCCTGCTTTTGCTTTTCATAGGGCTGACCGTTTATCCTTTTGCCTACATGATATACATGTCTTTTCACAGATACACCCTTGCTTCTTGGGAAAAACCAGAATTTATTGGCTTTGAAAATTACAAAGAAATATTTCAGGACCGCACTGCTCGCTCCAGTGTCAAGTTTACTATCTTGCTCCTGGCAGTTGCCTGTCCTCTGGAAATAGTGCTTGGAATCGGTATTGCTTTCCTCCTTCGTGACTTTTTTGGAGAAAAAGTATTCAGAAGTACTCTCCTGATTCCCATGATGGTACCTCCAGTTGTAGCAGGAATAGCCTGGAAAATGCTTTTTAACTTTGAATTTGGACCTATCAATTACTTCCTCTCGCTTTTGGGTATTGGCAAGGTTTCCTGGTTGGGCACTCAATTCTTTGCACAGCTGGGCATAATCCTTATCGACGTTTGGCAGTGGACACCTTTTGTGTTCCTGGTGATTTACGCAGGCTTACAATCCATACCTCGGGATGTGGTGGAAGCAAGCCTTGTGGATGGAGCCAGCGGATGGAGTGCACTTCGCTACATTGAACTCCCGCTCCTCAAGCCCCTCATCTGGGTAGTGCTGATTATTCGCCTGATTGATATTTTGAAAATATTTGACCTGGTCTACATGGTGACCTTCGGAGGACCGGGTTCAGCAACTCATTCTTACAGTTTTTATATTTATAAAGTAGGCATATCATTCGGATGGGACATTGGCTATGCCTCAGCCCTGAGCGTAATCCTTTTGATTGTAGTATCGCTTTTGACCAACCTCCTGATTCGCTTCCTGCGACTCAGAGAAGTGCTGGGACTCTGAAGGAGGAAAGACAATGAGGTGGCTCTGGAAAATTACAAGAGCGATACTGGTAATCATAACCCTTTTCTTCTTTCTCTTTCCCGTATACTGGCTGGCAACCACAGCTTTCAAAAGGAGCGAAGATTGGTTTACCTGGCCTCCTTCCTTTTTCCCTCGCTACTGGACGGTGGGAAATTTCCTGGGTCTTGAAGGAGGATTTTTTGGGAGTGTTACCACAGCCATCTCCACCATCACCCCTTATCTCAGAAACAGCACCATAGTAGCGCTTTTTGTGGCTCTCATCTCAACCGTAGTGGCTGCACTTGCCGCCTACGCCATATCCCGTTTCAAAATAGGTGGAATGGGCTTTGTGTCCTGGATTATCTCCATCAGAATGCTACCACCAATCGCTGCGGCGTTGCCCCTCTACGTCATTTTCAGCAGACTGCATCTTGTGAACACCTGGTGGGCACTCATTCTATCTCATCTGGTATTCACTACTCCCTTCAGTACCTGGGTGCTGATAACCTTTTTTAACGAAATTCCTCGAGAACTCGATGAGGCAGCCTATGTGGACGGAGCAGGCATATGGCAAAGCTTTACCCGAGTAAGCCTGCCTCTTGCCGCTCCAGGGTTAGCTGCGGTAGCTACTCTGTCTTTTATCCAGAGCTGGGGAGAATTCCTGATGGCCCTCGTCCTCACTACCAGCAAGGATGCCCAAACTCTTCCCATCTATCTGGGACGTTTTATAACCGGGTGGCGTATTGCCTGGGGACCCCTGGCTGCAGCCGGGCTCATCACCATGATTCCAGTAATCGTTTTCTCCCTTCTCATGCAACGCTACCTGATACGGGGCTTGACGTTCGGTGCAGTAAAAGGCTAATGTATATAGCACCAAAAACCAGAAAGGGAGGGAAGTAGACTTGTTTAAAAACATAGTGCTTACCACCCGACAAAAAGAGGAAACCATAGATGTAACCCCCCTGATTGAAGAAGTGGTTCGAGAAAGTGGTTTTAAGGAAGCAGGGGTGTTCGTTTATGTCCCCCACAGCGATGCAGCAATTAACATTCAGGGAATCGCCCAAAATCCTTCCTCCTCCAATCCCCCCCTGAACAGGTTACTAAAAAAAGTCCTGGAAGAGGGCCAAGACTTTCAGACCCCTGAAGTGGGGGCTGCTTTTGTCGCTCCAACTGAGGTGCTTATCGCCCTGGAGGGAAAACTCATGCTTGGCGAAGGGCAACGCGTTTATTTCTATGAATTCAATGGCCCTCGCCAGTGTAATCTCTACGTTCTGGTTATTCCCTCTGCCTGAAACGTAAAAAGGCGGGGAAATGCTGGCAACGCTCAAAATAATTTGCATATTTGTAGCCGTTCTTTTTTTGCTCCAGAAGAAAATCAGTTTGGGATGGTCGCTCCTGGGTGTTTCTCTTTTTCTGCTGATGCTTTCGGGTTTTCACCCTTTGAGCTGGTGGAGAGTTGTTGCCTCCACCTTCTGGCCCAACCCTGACAACCTGGCACTGCTTTTGAGTGTCATTTTTGTGACCCTGCTTGGCGGTACCCTGGCTCACAGCGGAGAACTCGATGCATTAACTCGCTCAGTCCAGAAAGTACTCAAAAGACCCGAGCTGGCCGGGATTATTCTTCCTTCCTTGGTAGGCATTTTACCCATGCCGGGCGGAGCTCTTTTCTCAGCCCCCTTGGTAAAAACAGCAGCTACACCTTACACCCAGGATGGAGATATATTGGCCTTTGCTAACTACTGGTTTCGTCATATATGGGAATTTTTTCTACCGCTTTATCCGGGAGTTTTGCTTGCTGCTTCCGTCTCGGGCCTACCCGCCACCTGGATTATGACCCACCATTTCCCTTTTTTTCTGTTAGCAACGGGAGCGGGCTGGCTCGTGGTAAAACGCCACCTTCAAATCCCTCTGCCCGAAAAAAATCGTCGAGTTGCTCCGGACATGAAAAACTTGCTTTTTGTGCTTTTGCCCTTCATGGTGCCCGTAGCCAGCGTGCTTCTCGGCATTCCCGTCTGGATAGGAGCTATCCTGGGAATAGCTACTTTTTCAATAACCAAGCGCCTCCCTTTAAAAACCCTTGGAAAATTTCTTGCCAGAAGCTTTCCCTGGGCAATACTTTTTGATGTAATTGGTGTACTGATTTTCAAAAACATACTCCTTACCAACCAGGACATTGATAGAATGGCCGGTTTTCTAATTAGCAAAGATGTCCCGCTCCTTTTGCTGGGCATGTTGCTCCCCATGGTTACCGGCCTGCTCACTGGCTTAACTGCTGCTTTTGTGGGCATCGCCTTTCCTATGGTCCTTTCTTTTTTCAACGCCCAAACGCTCCCCAGTGTCTTTCCAATTCTCTACCTGAGCGGTTTTTCCGGGGTTTTGCTTTCACCCATGCACCTTTGCTTCATCTTCTCCTGTCGCTTTTTCGAAGCAAGTTTCAAGAAAGTCTACCGCCTGCTTATCCCGGCAACCTTGATGCTTTTCGCCTGGGGAATCATCTGGCTTATGATTTCCTAAAAAACTCTTTTTTTCTTTTGTGGTATAATGTAATTCAGCGTTGAGAGTTCTGGGTGGCTTTCTGCCTTAAAAGGGAAACCGGTGTGAATCCGGTGCGGTCCCGCCACTGTAACCGGGGAGCCTGCCGCAAAAAAGCCACTGGCCTGCAAAGGCTGGGAAGGTGCGGTAAGGCAAGGATCCGGGAGCCAGGAGACCTGCCCAGGACGTTCCCAACCACTCTTCGCGGAAAGAGGAGGTGGGATAATCAAGCGAAAGCCCTCCCTCTCCCCCTCCTCCTTCCCTAAAAGTGAGAAAGGGGGATTAACGGTGTACAAACGGTTAAAAATTTTTACCGTCTTTTTTGCGCTTTCTGTCCTGCTTTTTGCAAACATTGCATCTGGGCTCAGTGTAACCGATGACCGGGGACAGCAGGTTGAACTTGCTCAGCCACCAGCAAGGATTGTCTCTCTTGCTCCCTCCTGCACCGAGATGCTTTTCGCCCTCTCTCTATCTCAAAAAATAGTGGGCGTGACTACCTATTGCAACTTTCCCCAGGAAGCATTGAGCAAGGAAAAAGTGGGCACCATAACCGAAGTGGAACTCGAAAAACTGCTCTCTTTGCAGCCTGACCTGGTAGTGGCGTCTTCCTTGAACCCTCAGGAGTTGCTTACCAGACTGGAAGAGCTGGGAATTACGGTATACCTGGTTAATCCTCAAAACATTGAAGAAATCTTGTCAGACCTGGAAAAATTAGCCAAAATATGCGGTGTGGAAGAAAAAGGGGAAACACTGGTGCACAGCCTCAGAGAGCGCATAAAAAGAGTGGAAGAAAAAACAGCTGGAATGCCGGAAGCCCAAAAACCTCTGGTGTTCCACCTGATTTGGCACCAACCTATCTGGACAGCGGGAAAGGGTACCTTCATTGATGAACTCATTGAAAAAGCGGGTGGCAAAAACGCTGCTTCAGACCTTGAGGGTTATGTAAGTATTGAGTTAGAAGAGCTCCTGCGTCGCAATCCAGATATCATAACGGTGGTAGAAAATCATGGAGATGCCCAGAACCTTCCCTATCAATTCCTCTTGCAGGATCAGCGCCTGCAAACCCTAAAAGCGGTCAAAGAGAGGAGAGTAGCCCGGGTAGATAGCGACATCGTTTCCCGTCCTGGACCGAGAATAGTCCAGGCACTGGAAATATTCGCAAAGATAATTCACCCTGAAATATTTGGTGAGTATCGTTTTGAAGACTACGAAACCCAGACAGCAACCCGGAGTAATTGAAAAGGTAAACACGACCAAAGGGCCCTCCCAAAAGCTTTTCCTCTGGGAAGGAGGCCTGATAGCTGGCCTCCTCTTGAGTTTTCTTTTAGCACTTTCTTTTGGAAGAGGTCGCTTCCAAAGCGGTGACTTCTGGGCAATTTTCCACTGGCAGGACATCTCCCCCCTTCAGAAAACCATCCTTTTTCAGGTCAGGATGCCCAGAGTAACTCTTGCTACCCTGGTAGGAGGCGGCCTTTCTATATCCGGAGCAGTACTGCAGGGTCTTTTCCGCAACCCCCTGGTCGACCCCTACGTTCTGGGAATCAGTTCCGGAGCTTCCTTTGGAGCAGTACTGGCCATTCTCAAAAAATGGAGCTTTAGCCTTTACGCAGTGCCTTTTTCGGCTTTTTCTTTCGCGCTTTTAACCACTTTTTTGGTGTTTTCGCTCGGGCAGGTAAACCGGAAAACCCCGCTGGAGATTCTGCTTCTTTCTGGGGTTGCCGTGGGTTTTTTCTTCTCAGCTCTGGTTTCGCTTTCCATGTTTTTTGCTGGCCATGATTTACATCAGATTGTCTTTTGGCTGATGGGCGGTCTCTGGAATCGGAGCTGGAGGGAAGTAAAAATGGTTTTGCCGTTTTTGGGTGCGGGAATACCCTTCATGCTTGCTTTTCACAGAGAGCTGAACATTATGCTGCTTGGTGAAAAAACAGCGGAAAGCATGGGTGTGGACATCGAGCGGGTGAAAAAGTGGCTGGTCTTCGCCTGTTCCCTGGTGGTGGCAAGCTGTGTGGCAGCAAGCGGTGTAATCGGTTTTGTGGGGTTAATAGTCCCTCACCTGGTACGTTTGCTGTTCGGTCAAAATCACCGCCTACTCCTTCCTTTCTCCTTCCTGAGCGGGGGAATCATACTGCTTTGGGCTGATACCGCTGCCAGAAGTGTCCTTAATCCCGTGGATCTTCCAGTAGGAATTATCACCAGTTTGCTGGGAGCTCCCTTTTTCATCTACCTTCTCCGCACAAGGAAGAAACTCCATGGGTAAATACCTTGAAACCAGAGACCTTTCTTTCTACTACGGCTCCCTGCCCGCAGTTCGCAGGGTGAACTTTGGAATAGAGCGAGGAGCTTTTGTGGGCGTGCTCGGCCCCAACGGTTCCGGAAAAAGCACCCTGTTATCCCTGCTTGCCGGCCTGCTGGAACCCGCTCAGGGAAAAGTGTACCTTGAGGAAAAGGATTTGCTCAAATTACCACGAAAAACCAGAGCAAAAAAAATTGGCATGGTCTTCCAAAACTTTCCCGACCAGCTGGAGTTACCTTGCCACGAAATAGTAATGATGGGGCGTTTTCCACACTGGCGAAGATGGCAGAAAGAAAGCCTTAGGGATTACCAGGTTGTAAACAGAGCCATGCAACAAACTGCCACCCTTCACTTAGCAGAACAGCCCTTCGCCCAGCTTTCCGGGGGAGAAAAACAGCGAGTCATGATTGCCAGGGCTTTAGCTCAGGAACCAGAACTTCTCCTGCTCGATGAACCAACCAGTCACTTAGATATACTTTACCAGATAGAGATTATGTCCATACTGGCTCAGCTCAGAGAGCAGGGCATCACCATTCTATGCGTTCTTCACGACCCCAATCTGGCAGCCCAGTTTTGCAACCAGGCGCTCCTTATGAAAGAAGGGAAAATATTTGCTTTTGGAAAAATTGAAGAGGTTATGAAAATCTCTGTTCTCAGCGAACTGTTTGGCGTGGAATTCCTGGAAGAAACCCATCCTTACACCCTGCGACCTTTTTTCATACCGCTTAGTATAAGCACTCCGTACAAACACCCCTTGAAAGTACACCTCATATGCGGCGGGGGCAGTGGGAAACCCCTGCTGCGACTACTCCTACAAAAGGGTATAGAAGTCAGTGTGGGAGTGGTAAACCAGCTTGATGCTGATGAAGAAGCAGCCCGCAAGCTGAACCTTGAAGTGGTAACAGAAAAACCTTTTTCTTCCATTCAGAAAGAAAACCTTGAAAAAGCAGAGCGAATAGCTATGCAAAAAGACTACGTGATCATTGCCCCCACCTTCTGGGGAGAGGGCAATCTCGCTAATTTAGAGATTGCCCTCTCCCTTCAGGAAAAGGGCAAAAAAGTCCTTCTTTTCGAAAAATGCCTCGATTCAAAATTCGATTTTACCGGCGGCAAAGCCAGACAATACCTGGAAGCACTCTGCAAAAGGGGAGCTCTGGTTTTCAAGAGCCCGACTTCGCTTTTAGACTATCTGGATGAAGATGTTGCTACTCCAAAAAGAACAACAATGCCTTCTGAAAGCGCACAATCAGCAGAAAGTGAAGCAAAATGATATAATAAATCATGGACTTTTTGGCAAGCTGAAAGGAGAGATATCTATGAAGGGGAAAGGCCTATTTTTAGCTTTCACGTTTGTGATACTGACATTGCTTTTTCTGAGTGCAACACCCGCTCAGGGCAAAGTATACATGAGATTCAATCTAAATCCCAATATCTACATCACCATCCCCCGCAGTCCTTCAGTCAGTATCAGTGTGGACCGCGGTGAGGGGGCAACCTACTACGTCGGCGACCCCATTACCATCCGCTACAGCGTTGACCGTCAGGGCTATGTCAACCTGATTGACTACTTACCGAATAGCGATGTCAACGTCCTGGTGCGCAACCAGTATTTTGGCTCCGGTCGAACGGAAACTTATCGAGGAACAGTGTCTGGACCAGCGGGAACAGAAAGGTTGGTCATTCTTTTCACCCCCACTGCAGTCAGCGAAGGTGAACTGCAAGACTTTATCCAGAATCCTCATCAGGTAGGGCGCATTTTCACTCGCTATGCTGTGAACAGGACTCACTTCAACGTGGCTATGCGTACTCGGGGAACTGTGCTCACCCTGCAGCCTTCCACAGCAAACGTAGCACCGGGAGGAACTATTTCTATCAGAGCCAGTCTCAGTGACGCTTCTGGGAACCCTCTTCCGGGACGCAGTATCAACTGGTCAACAAGCTCTGGTTCCCTCAGTAGCTACCAAACAGTGACCGATGCCCGAGGAGTAACCAGTGTTACTTTTTATGCACCTCGCACTCCTCAGGTAGTCACTATAAGCGCCAACTTTAGCGGAGAGCATGGTCTTGCTCCGACTTCTTCCTCGGTGGAAATAGAAGTCATCTCCGTTCAGGCAACTCCCATTCTGGAAATAAGAGCTGATTCGCTTACCCTTGAACCGGGCGAGCGGGTAAAAATAGACGCCTATTTGAGAACTCCCGATGGCCGTCCTGTTTACGGACGCACCATTTACTGGAGCGCCAGCACCGGTTCTTTAAGCACTTCATCAGTGATCACCGATTCTCTGGGCAAAGTCACCGTTTATTACACTGCTCCCCGGGTTTACGAAAGTACCCCCTTTGAAATCACTGCCGAATTCAGAGGAGCCCCGGGGCTGAACCCCACTTCAGCAACCGTCTCAGGAATCATCGAGGTACCAGTTCCTGAAGTGCCAGCGCTGGGAATGTACTACGTGGATTTTTCGGGAAGTTCAGTCCAACAAAACGTATTTGACCTCAAGTTTTCTGGCAGTATAACCAGTGGCTATACGCTCAACGGTACCCAGCTACTGGAAATGGATTACCGAGACTACCTCGAGTTTTCCTTCCCGATAGATTTCATCCCCCAGAAAGCGTACCTTCTCTGCTGGCTACAGACCGACGAAGGAGCAAGAGTGCGGATATACCTTAACGGCAACTTAGTAGGCACTGCCACCCAAAAAGGAACTATGGAACCTTCGGATTACAAAGGCTTCACGCTTCGGGAAAGCTGGATGGAAAGTGGTCAAAATACGTTACGAATTGAAGTAGAAGCGTCGCGGGGTAGCTTTGCAAGAATACAGAGAATACTTATAATTTTGTAAAGGAATTAAATGGGTGTGGAAAAGGGGTGGTGTCCTACCCCTTTTCCCGAATAAAAAGGTGCTTATAGACAAAATCTCTTTAGCAGAAATTCTTGAGAAGATAGAAGCCTTTTCTTTTGTAGTCGATGTTGATACTTTTCATATCCTCTACGCTAATCCCGCGCTTAAGCAAAAGCTGAGAGAAAACCTGGAGGGTGAGCTCTGTTATCGTGTACTACGGGGCAGAGAGCAACCCTGTCCTTCCTGTAAAAATCAATTGCTATTCTCATCGGATAACCCATCCAGGACTTACTTCTGGCGTACCTATAACCCTGTACTCAAAGCCTATTTCCGACTTATCGACTTTGGATTCGAGTTCAACGGCCAGCGCCTGAAACTGGAAATTGCTTTCGACGTCACCCAGGAAGAAACACTGGAACGCGCTCTCCACGACCTCACCCACCTTTTTCTCTCCTTACACGGCGATTATTCAGAAAATGTGAACCGGGTACTTTCCTTTGCTCGCAAGCTCTGGAACGTCAAGGCAGTAGCTTTAAAAGACTCCCAGGAGCAAATTTTTCTAAGTGCCTGCCCAGAACACGAAAAAGAGCTTAAAGAACTCGAAAAAATCCTGAGAAACCCCCCGGAATTCTCACTACATCGCAGATTACTTAGAGGAGAGAAAGAAATCATCCTGCTTAAGTCGGGGAAAAATGGAATCCTGGCCATACTGGGCAAACGAGATAACCACTTTGCAAAACTAAGACGTACCATGTTCCTGATACTTCGCCTCTTGCGCCAGGAAGAAGAAAGAGAACGTACCAGAAAGCGCTTCCACACCCTGGTAGAACACAATCCAGATGCCATATTTATCGTGAACCAAAAAGGGGAAATACTTTTTACCAATCAGAAAGCCAGGAATTTGCTCGCCCAGGTAAGCAACCCCCAGAAAAACCCTACTATAATTTCGCTCCTTGACCCGGTAACCTGGGAAACCCTACAAGCGCATGCCTCTGAAGACCAGATTTTTGGTTGCGAAGTAACCATAGCTCCTGCGCCCGAAAAAATCTTCCCCTTTGAAGCTAATATATCCATTCTCGAAAACCTGGATGCCCCTTCTTATTTTCTATCCCTACGTGACATCCGAGAACGCAAAGAGTACGAAAGGGCCCTTATGGAACTTGCCTTCAGAGACCAGCTGACCGGGGCCTACAACCGCCATTTCTTTGAAGAATACATGCAAAAAGAATTGAGTCGCTGTAAGCGTGAGCAGTACCCCCTTTCCATAACTATGATTGACGTGGATCGCTTTAAGGAAATCAACGACCTCTACGGACACACTTTCGGCGACGAAGTGCTGCGTATGGTCGTATACACTATAAGAGGAAATGTCAGAGCAAGTGATGTGGTCGTGCGTTATGGAGGCGACGAGTTTATAGTGGTTTTACCCCATGCCTCTTTGCAGGATGCACAAGCTGTGATGCAACGAATCAAAGAAAAACTCCAGGGCAGCCAGATTATGGGTGAACCATTCCCTCTCTCCATCTCCTATGGAATTTGCGTTTTTGACGGCCAGAAGGATTTGCCTCAACTTCTGCAGGAAATCGACCGTGCCATGTACAGCATGAAAAGGGAAGGAAAGAGATAATGCCTTTTGTGCGGGGGAGAGCCGTCCTACCCAAAGAATCTTTTTTCACCAAAGAAAACCCCCTTCGCTACCTGTCTCAATTGGAAAACAAGCTCGACGAGGAAAAAGCGCCCCTGGCCTTTGCAGAAGTCCAGGCCATACTCCCTCCTTCAAGCGATGTGGTAACCAGGGGGCTAACTAACGAAGACGGGGAATTCTTCTTGCGTGTGCCTCCTGGGGAACTGTTGTTAATTGAGTTTCGCTGGAAAGGCAAACTCCTGCTCGTTGACTACGTTCTACCCCTTTCTGAAGAAAGAATGGACCTGGGAACGGTAGATAATTTCAAGGCGGCCTACGCACTGGTCAACCTTGAGAGCCTACTGTGGGGAAAAAGCCAGCGATCTACTAACCAGGAAACACTTTATGCTTTGAGTAAAAAGATAGAAAAAACAATTTCCAGCGGAGAAACCCTTGAAGAACTGCCTGAAGTGCAGCGACTTTTTGACTCCTTCAGGGAATTAGCCCGTTCTTTCGACCCTCTGGGAATCATTGAGGATTACCAACTTCATTTTTTGCCCGAGGAAAAATCGCTGAAAATTTCGTTTTACGCTCCACGAGCCCAGAAAGTCAACCTTTATTACCGCCCCTTTCGCTCCAGGTTCTACAGGGTCATACGTGCCGAAAAGAACAAGGGCAACTTCTTTCTCCGCAACCTCAGAGAGTTTGAAGGCTATCTCGTATACCTGGAAGCACTGACTCATCAGGGTATCCTGGCCCACACACCACGCCGCTCTTTCAGGGTACCCCTTTATCCAACCAGAAGGTTTATCAGCTTGCAGGGACACCAGGAAGGCCCCATAGTCTCTGTCCGGATGGAAGTAAGCGGCAAAAGGCTGGAAAAGGTGAGTGGCAAAACCCTGCTGCTTGAAACCGTGAAAGCTTTACAGAAAAATGCAGAGATTGAAATGGATTTTAATTTCTATGGCTCAACACTGCTTCCCCGATTTCTGGTCAGGGAAGGCTTCCAGGACCTGGAATTTAATCTCTATTTTCCCAATGAAGAAACCGTCCTTCTTGGACCTCTTAACGAAGTCCCCGGTGTCCTCCTTAAAAACCCTTCCTGGGAGGAAATAAAATCCTGGTGGCAAAAATTCACCCCCCACTTCCCAGAAAGAGGAATGCTGGAAATAGGTTTTGGAACCCCCTTTGCAGAACTGATTGGCTACCGAGAAGGAGGATACTTTCGACTTTTTTCAAACACCGACTTACGAGAGAAGGTGTTGATGGTTTCCTGCTATCAGCTCGACTCCCTGGACCTGCCCCTAACCACCCTTTACTGGGGCAAGCTCCGTCTCTTTGGAGAAGGGCTGTTCAAGGATTACCAAATTGACGTACTTTTAGAAGGAAAATTTGAAGAAAATGGAGAAGACAACCTGCCCGCTGACGCACAAACTATTAGAGGCCACATAACCCTGGAAGCAGAGTTAACTTTCCTCAAAAGAAATTAAGCTTATCCACTTTGAAATTTCAGCGATTTCTCTCGAAAAAGTCACACCATCTGGTAACCGGACACTGTTCACAAAGGGGTTTTCTGGCCTTGCATACTCTGCGGCCAAGAAACCCCAAAAGATGAGAGGCTCGTATCCAGCGTTCCTGAGGTATCTGGGCACAGAGTTCCATCTCAATTTTTTCAGCATCGTTACTTTTTGCAAGCCCCAGTCGTTGAGCTACCCGGGCCACATGGGTATCTACCGGGAGAGCTGGAATTGAGAAGGCATTGGCAAGCACCACGTTCGCCGTTTTCCTCCCCACACCGGGAAGCGAAACCAGCTCCTCAAAAGAATCAGGCACCTTACCCCCAAACCGCTCCACCAGAACCTGGGCCATTTCTTTGAGAAAGCGCGCTTTTTGACGGAAATAACTCACCGTCTTTATCGCTTCTTCTATGGCTTCAAGAGGCGCTTCCGCCATGGAAAAGGCATCGGGAAAACGCTGAAACAGATGGGGAGTGATCTGGTTCACCCGTTCGTCAGGAGCCTGAGCAGCGAGAACGGTGGCTACAAGAAGCTCAAAAGGATTTCGAAAATCGAGTAGTAGCCGGGCATCGGGAAAAGCTTCTTCCAGAACATCCAGAATGGAGTTCGCTTTACTTTCGGACACGGTTTCAACCCCCTCTCCTTCAAGAATGATATAATAAAAAACACCGCTTGACAAAGGAGAGGTTTCAAGTGTTCAAATTATGCTACAAGTTGACGGCTTTTTGGATTATTTGGGTGCTGTGTCTTGCCTTTTTGGGCGCAACAGCTTTTGCGCAAGAAGAAACGGAACAAAAAAGGGAGGTTCTTCTGGAACGAGCAGATAAAATTCAATATGATTCCCAAAAGGAGACCTTTGTGGCCCAGGGCAATGTGGTGGCAGTGGAAGGGCAAAACCGGATCACTTGCCAGGAGCTGGTTTTTAACCTCCGGGAAAACACGGGAGTCTTCAGCGGTCAGGTAGTGGTAACCAGAGAAAAAACCGTTATCCAGGCTTCCCGGATGGAAGGGGACTTCGACGAAGAGCTTTATCTATTCAGTGGAGAAGTGCTGCTCAAAAAAGAAAGAAGTAATGAAGAAACTACCTACATCATATGGAAAGCGTCTCAACTCTCTTTCAATGGTGAAACTGAAGAAGCCTGGAGCGAAAATGGAGCAGAAATCACCTGGAAAGAAATCAGCCTCAAAGCCGACAAAGTCTTTTACTATCCTGGAGATGAAGCTACTCAGCAAGAAGAGCGCATCGTGCTTGAAGGAAATGTTCTGATAACCGAAAAAGAGCGCGAAATCCAGGTAGAAAAAGCTACCTATTACCTCGACTCAGAGGTGCTGGATGCAGAAGGGGTTATAAAAGCAACCTTTGTCATCGAGTAAGCAGGGGAAAAATATGACCCCCAAGAAGCTTTGCTATCTGGCTCTATTTGTTGTTCTCTACTTTTTGGGAATGGTTAGCATATCTTTCTCCCAGGAAGAGTCCGACCGCATAGAGCTAACTGGAGAACGGCTTATCTACCATCCCGAAAAAGAAGAGGCCACGGTGGAAAAAGGTACCATCCAGCATGGAGAATACACCATAGAAGCTGATTTCATCAAAATCCTCTTGAAAGATAAAAAGCTTTTTGCACAGGGACATGTTCGGGTGAGAACCGAAGACGAGGGTTATCACGCCCGGGAAATTGCTTACAATTGGGCAGAGGATCAGTGGATGCTATATGGAGTACGCTCTGACCTGCGGGGAGAAGGAATTGAAGGAACCGTTTACTTCCGCGGCGAAGAAGTAGAGCGAACTCCTGAGGAAACAAAAATCGAAGGCGCTTTCTTTACAAGCTGCGACCTTGAAGAACCCCATTACCACTTTGAAGCTCAGAAAATAATCATTTATCCCGATAAAAAGGTAGAACTTTTCCGGTTTTCATACTGGGATTTTGGAAGAAAACTGTTCACCCTTCCTTACTACGTCATTTTTCTGGACCGTAAAGAGCAGCTTCCTTTTCTACCTTTGCTCGGGCACTCCTCAAGCAGTGGCTACTACCTGAATTTATTCTACAACTACTTTGTTAGCGACGGCTCTTTCGGCACCGTGTACCTCGACTGGTGGGAAAAAAGTGGCTGGGGTTTGGGAGTCCGCCACTTTATAGAACATGAAAAACCCAAAGAGACTCTGGAAGGCTACCTTTATTACCGTGACAAGCCAGAAGGGTCCAGAGATTACCTCAAAGGGAGCCTGAATTACTATCAAGAGCCGAACCCTGATGCCTCATTAACTCTGGGCCTTGATTACCTCAACTATCAGGGCAGCAACCAGGACACTTTTTCAGGAACCTTTTCCTTCGCTCAGAAAAAAGAAGATTACTCCATGAAACTAAATCTTGACTACGACTGGAACCTGGCTTCTGAAGAAGACCAACTCAGAGCAGTCCTCAACACTTCCTACCAACTCGAGAAAAACCTTAATGCCAACCTCGAGCTGGATTACTCTCAGGACCACCAATGGGGAGAGTTCACTGACCAGGAACTGGACTATGAACTCGCTCTATCTCATTCCCAGGACCCGTACTCTTATAAACTAACCTACACTGGCTTTTTGGATCTGGATCAGGACCTCTACACTGGTGATTTTGGAAACCGGGTACTCAAAGAACCTGAGCTGAGCATTTCCCGAAAAAAGGAACAAATTGGTCAATCAGACTTTTATTACCAGCCCTCGCTCACCATTGGGAGTTACTTTGAGCAGACAACCGGCGTAAAAGAGGAAAGAATTCGCCTCTCTCTAAAAACCACTGGAAAAAGTGAGCTGGGAGAAAATACCACTCTCGAGCCAGTCATTCTTTTCACTCAGGATTTTTATGGTAACGGCTTCGCCCGCTATACTTACGACGTGGAAACCAACCTCAAGCAGAGTTTTGGAGAACACACCACCTTGAGCCTGGGTTACGGCTTCGGCGGATACGATGGAGCAACTCCCTTTCGCTTTGACTATACTACCCGGAAAACCAGTTTTCTGGACTTGAACCTGCACTTTGCAAAAGACCCCTGGGAAGTGAGCTTCAGCAGTGGTTACGACTTTTTGGAAAAGCAATTTCTGGACGGTATCATCAACGTAAGCTATACTAAAGATTCCAACCATTCCGTGGAGCTCCGTGCAAATTACGACTTTGAAAACAGCGAATGGGAAGGCTTGGTCTTTGAAATCAGCTGGCCACTGGGTAAAGAATGGGCGCTGGACTGTCAGGGAAACTACGATTTTAGCTCCCACAAAATCGAAAGCATTAGGGTGGGCTTAACCAGAGATCTCCACTGTCGGGAGGTTACTCTTTTTTACGACCAATCAAAGGACACTTTCTGGATTGAATACGCCATAAAAGCGTTTCCTGAATACAAGTTCAGCTTGGGGGGTGAATAAAATGTCTCAAAAAACCTGGTCGTTATTACTTCTCCTTTTGCTTGGTATGAGCCTGGGAATCATGGGATGCGCTCGTGGAGAACAGCCTTCATGGGAGGAAGAGGGAGGAGAACTCATCATATCAGCAATCTTTGCTTCTTCTCCACCGCTTGATTACGTATACTATTTTGCCATTGACACCGATGAGAACGTTCTAACTGGGCCGTCCAGCAATCCCGATGAGTGGGCAAACTATTTTATCTTCCGCATGGAAAAGGGCAATTTTTACCAGCGCGAACCGGAAGGATTGGACCAGTTTTTTACGGGAGGAACGGTAACCGACAATGCAGTGCAAATAACCGTTCCACTGGAAGAACTTGGTGAACCAGAAATCGTTGACATCATGGTGGTGGTAACTGATTCTGCAGGCAACACGGTGGACAATCTCTCACGCTACTTTTCCATGCGTCCGGGCTTACAGCGTTTCTATTCCTATTCCCGCACTGATGCGTCAGGTGGGGAAGTGGACCTTTTACGAGTAGAGGTTGAAGTGAAGTCTTAAAAGAAGGGATGCGAAATATCATGAAGAAAAGATTTCTGTTTCTGGTAGTGGTTCTAAGTATAGTTTTTCTCATAAGTGGCTGCCTCAACGTGGGTATAATCCCCACTTCGGGGGGTTCAAAGAGCATCCAGTGGACAGTAATGGTTTTTTTAAACGGCGACAACGACCTTGAACAGGCAGCCTGGGCAGACCTTGCCTCTATGGAAAGCGTTGGGTCCAGTAACCAGGTAAAAGTGGTTGTTCAGTTTGACCAGGCTCGGGGAGGAACTGCCCGTTATCTCGTGAACCAGGGTGGCTCAACACTCCTTGAAAACTTGGGAGAAGCCAATATGGGTGACGGTAATACCTTGGTTGATTTTGTACGCTTCTGTGCGGGAAACTACCCTGCCGAGCACTATGCGCTCATCATCTGGAACCACGGCTATGGCTTCAAAGGGAACAGTAAAGACATCTCCTTTGATGAAACCTCTGGCGGCGATGCCCTGACCATACCCGAGCTGGCCAGTGCCCTGCGCCAGACCAGAAACTATACAGGAGGAAAAATTGACCTTTTGGGAATGGATGCCTGCCTCATGGCCCTCCTTGAGGTAGCCTATGAATTGCGCGATTGTGCGCAACTTCTGGTCGCTTCCCAGGAATCGGAACCGCTTGAGGGATGGAACTACCCCGTATTCCTGCAAGCTTTGAACAGTAACCCCTCAATGAGTGCTTCTAATCTTGCCCACTCCATAGTGGACTCCTACATTAGCTCTTACTGGGCCCAGAGTATCACTCTCTCTGCGGTAGACCTTACCAAGGTAAGTACTCTGGCTCAAGCAGTGGATGAACTTGCTTCAGCCATACTCAGCGATTCACTGACTCCACCTTCCATATACCTTGCTCTTGGCGACTCTGCCCAGTACTTTGATGACTATGACTATGTGGACCTTGCTCATCTTGCCCTGTTACTTTCAGGAGACCCCCGCATTGGAAACAGTGTTGTAAAAAGCGCTGCTTCCCAGGTATACAATCTGGTTAAAAGCACAGTCCTCTATTCTCGCACCTCAGGGTCAGGCGTCTCCAACGCTCACGGACTCAGCATTTATTTCCCCTATAAGCAGTATCTCTCCAAGTACGAAAGCCTTGTCTTTGCACGCAGTACCCGCTGGGATGAATGCTTGCGTTTTCTAATGAGTTACCGGTAAAGGAGGGAAACAGGTTGCGCTGGCTGGCCATTTTTGGGCACTCCTGCCTAATTCTGGGTTGTTATCTTATTGCCTGGGGTCTGGCCCTGCTTCCGGTAAGCCAACCACACCCGGTTGATATTCTTAAAAAACCTCTTTTCTGGGGTATGTTTTCGGTAATGGGAGGAATTTGTGCCAATTTGCACAGTTCCTGCCGTTGCTTGCAAAGCACACGCTACGCGAAATATAACCGGGGGGTGGACTGAGCAACTTTCACCTTTTGCCTGACAAGGATATAATACTCAAACAGGGTAGACACATTCTGGGAAAGGGGGTTAGAGCTAATGAAGTTCTTTATCGATACCGCCCAGGTGGAGGAAATCAAAAAAGCACTGGAGCTGGGTATCCTGGATGGAGTAACCACTAATCCCACCCTGGTTTCCCAAACTGGCAGAGGCTTTAAAGAAGTAATTACCGAAATTTGTAGCCTGGTTCCGGGTCCAGTTTCTGCAGAAGTGGTAAGCCTGGATGCTCAGGGCATGATTCGCGAAGCCCGGGAGCTTGCCAGCTGGGCACCAAACATCGTGGTGAAAATTCCCATTACTGAAGAAGGCTTGAAAGCCATAAAAGTCCTCTCTCAGGAAGGCATAAAGGTGAATACCACCTTGATTTTTCAGCCTATTCAAGCTTTGATGGCTGCCAAGGCTGGAGCTCGTTATGTAAGCCCCTTCGTGGGAAGACTTGATGACATATCCAGCAACGGTCTGCAGCTTGTGGCCGACATCGTTCAAATTTTCAAAAATTATGGATTTACCACTGAAGTAATCGTGGCTTCCATTCGAAATCCCATGCACGTTGTGGAAGCTGCCAAGATGGGAGCACACATCGCTACCATTCCCTACGCAGTCATTTCCAAACTGGTCAAACATCCCCTCACCGACCTGGGTATCAAGCGTTTCCTTGAAGATTGGGAGAAAGTGCCCGACAAACCTTTCTAAACCAGAAGATTGTACAATTAAAAAATAGGAGGTAGCACATTGAAGATACCAGAACTGATAGAAAACCTTCCACGCTCTGGAATCCGAGAGCTAATGGGTCTTGCTCTGCAGATTAAAGATGCCATTCACCTGGAAATTGGGGAACCGCATTTCCCCACTCCTTCTTTGGTGCTTGAAAAACTCGCCGACTTCTACTGGAAGGGAGAAATAAAATACACGCCCACTGCGGGTATTGCCTCGCTGCGCAAGAAAATTGCTGAGAAATTTTCTTGGGAGAAAAACTGGCCCATTTCAGAAGAGCAGGTAATCGTCCTGCCTGGTTCGCTTTTTGGAACCGTGGTCGCTTTCCGCGCTCTTCTTGACCACGGTGAGGAAGCGTTGCTACCTGACCCCGGCTTTACCAACCACTTTGCCCAAGCCATCCTGTGCGGGGCAACCCTCAAGCGCTACGCGCTTCTGCCTGAGAACAGTTTCCTTCCCGACCTCGCTTCCATTCGAAGAATGGCCAGTAGCCGAACCAGGATGATTCTGGTCAACTCGCCCTCCAACCCCATTGGTGTTACTTTCGATGAATCCACAGCTTCCGAGATAGCCAAGCTGGCCGAAGAGCTGGATTTAATAGTCATTGCCGACGAAGCATATGAGAAATTCATATATCAGGGAAACTATACTGGAATGCACCGCTTTGTAAACCCTGAGCGACTGATTAGCCTCTTTTCCTTCTCCAAAACCTATGCACTTTCTGGATGGCGCATAGGCTGCATGGTAGCTCCGGTGAAGCTGGTTCCTGCTCTCTCCAAAGTCGCTGAGTACCTCATAGCTTGCAGCTCTCACATCTCCCAGAAAGCAGCAGAAATTGCCCTGGACCTGCCGGAAGAAGAAGTAAAAAAGATGAGGGATTATTATGCTTCCAACGTGGAAATTGCCTGCCAACTGCTTGAAGAGGGAAAAATGAAGTTTTTCCGACCTCAGGGAGGGTATTACGTGTGGGTAGATGTACGAGAGTATGGAATGCCCTCTCTTGAGTTCTGCAAACAGCTGCTCGCTGAAGAAAAGGTGGCTCTGGCACCAGGCGAGACTTTCGGAGAAAATGGAGAGGGTTTTGTGCGCATCTCCATCTGCCGCACCCACCAGGAAGTGGAAGAAGGAGTTAAAAGGCTGGTTCGTTTTGCAAGGAGAAGAGCCTCATGAGTCGGTTACGAATCATTATCACCGTTGGTGACCCGGCTGGCGTGGGTCCTGAGATAGTGGTCAAAACCCTTGCCAGCTGGGATATCGACGCCCAACCTGTTGTGGTTGGTGACCGCTGGTTACTTGAGAAAGCACAAAAGTGCTGTGGTGTATCCATTTCCTGGCAGGAGGTCACACCATCTTCCGATTTTCACAACGCAAAAAGCGACCTTCCCCTTCTGGTTAGTCCTCAGGTTTTCCCCGAAAGCTTCTCCTCCTGGGGCAAGGTCTCCAAAGAAGGAGGCAAAGCTTCTTTTGAGTACCTCCGAAAAGCTGTAGAACTCATCAAAGATGGCCAAGCTCAGGCTTTAGTAACCGCACCTCTCAATAAAGAAGCACTGCATGCAGCCGAAATTCCCTTTATCGGTCACACTGAAATCCTCAAGGAATTAACTGCCTCCCGGGATGTGTTTACCATGTTCCAGATTGAAAACCTGCGAGTTTTCTTTTTTACGCGCCATCTGCCACTCATTGAAGCCATCCAGAAAATAACCAGAGAGGGTTTGTTATCATTCTTAAAAAAGATGGACGCATATCTGCGAAGGTTGGGCATAACCAATCCTTGCATTGCCGTAGCCGCTCTCAACCCTCACGCTGGAGAAGGGGGTCTTTTAGGCACAGAAGAGCAAGAAATCATTGCTCCCGCTATAGAGGAAGCCCAAAAAGCGGGCATAAACGCAGAGGGACCGTTCCCTGCTGATTCCATCTTTTTCTTCGCCTGGCAGGGTTCTCACGATGCAGTTCTCTCTCTGTACCACGACCAGGGACACATCGCCACCAAATGCATCAACTTTTTTAAAACAGTGAGCGTTACCTTAGGATTGCCGTTTATAAGGACCTCACCGGACCATGGCACTGCTTACGACATAGCCTGGTCAGGCAAGGCTAACCCGGAAAGCATGCAAGAGGCTTGTCGCATAGCCGCTCATTATGCCACAGTTTACCGCCCACTTTGAAAGTCGGGTTTGAGAATCAGCCCGGCAAGTGGCGGCAAGGTCAACTCGATTGAATAGGGGAACCCGTGGCTGGGTTCCCTCGTCGCCATCACTCCTCCCCAGTTGCCCAGGTTGCTGCCTCCATAGATTTCGGAATCACTGTTTAAAAGTTCCCGGTAAAACACTGGAAAGGGCACTCCAATGCGATAGTGAAAGCGAGGAACAGGCGTAAAGTTGCAAACGAACACCAGGCACTCTTTCTCATCCTTTCCAAACCGTAAAAAAGAAATGACTGATTGTTCCACATCACTGCAATCGATCCAGCGGAAACTCCGAGGTGAAGTCTCGCTCTCCCAAAGTGCCTTTTCCCGGCGATAAAGCATTTGCAAATCCCGAACCATGCGGTGAAAAGCACGGTGATTTCTGTCCTTAAGGAGAAACCAGTCCAGTTCTCCATCATGGTTCCACTCTCGCCACTGCGCAAAGTCATTGCCCATGAAAAGCAACTTCTTCCCCGGATAACCAAACATGGCTACCATGGCTAAGCGCAGATTGGCAAACTTCTGCCAGGTATCCCCGGGCATTTTGTTAAGCAGGCTCCCTTTACCGTGCACCACCTCATCGTGAGAAAGAGGCAAGATAAAGTTCTCCGAAAAAGCGTACATAATGGGGAAGGTCAGGTTCTGGTGATGGTACTTCCTGTAAATGGGGTCCTTGCTCATGTAGGTTAAAAAATCGTTCATCCAACCCATATTCCATTTAAAAAGAAAACCCAGCCCCCCCACTTCCGGAGGAAGAGTTACCCCGGGCCAGGCCGTGGATTCCTCAGCAGCAGTGAAAATACCTGGAAACCACTGGTAAACCACCCGATTGCAGGTGCGCAGAAAATCGATGGCTTCCAGATTCTCTTTACCTCCAAAGGCATTGGGAACCCATTCTCCAGGCCCACGTCCATAATCGAGATAAAGCATGGAAGCCACCGCATCAACCCGCAGTGCATCGATGTGATATTCCTGAAACCAGAAGACAGCATTGGAAATAAGGAAGCTCCGTACCTCCTCCCGGGCATAGTTGAAAACCAAGCTTCCCCAGTGAGGGTGCTCTGCCTTACGAGGGTCAGGGTATTCAAAAAGGGGTGTCCCATCAAAGCGAGCCAACCCGTGGGCATCTTTTGGAAAATGGGCCACTACCCAGTCAAGAATCACACCCACTTCATGGCGGTGACAGTAATCAACAAAATACTTAAAATCCTCCGGTCTCCCATAGCGGCTGGTGGGAGCAAAATAGCCGGTCACATGGTAGCCCCAGGAACCATCAAAAGGGTGCTCAGCAACGGGCAAAAGCTCTATATGCGTGTAACCCATCTTTTTCACATAGTTCACCAAAAGATGAGCCAGCTCGCGGTAATTAAGGAAAGCACCGTCTTTCCCTCTTTTCCAGGAACCAAGGTGAACTTCGTATATGCTCACTGGTTCTTCAAGAAGGTTTCGAGACTTCCTGCGCTCCATCCAATCTGCATCCGAGAAAGCAAATTTTTCTTCACTGCGGTACACCACCGAAGCCGTTTTGGGACGCAATTCGCTCAAAAACGCAAAAGGGTCAGCTTTGAGCAGGAGATATCCCTCCTGGGCTCGAATTTCAAACTTGTACTTTTCACCCTCCCGTACTCCGGGAATGAATATCTCCCATATCCCAGAAAACTTAACGTTCTGCATCTGATGAACTCGCCCATCCCAGTGGTTGAAATCGCCAACCACACTCACTCTGCGGGCATTGGGCGCCCAGACCCGAAAGCAAACTCCCTCAACACCCCTGCGCTCTTCAAAATGAGCTCCCAGAAAATGAAAAGCCTGATAATGCGTGCCTTCCTTAAAAAGATAAACGTCCAGGTCAGAAAGCAAAGGCTCAAAGGAATAAGCATCAGCGGTCAGATATTCTCCCCAATCAGTTTCCACCCGGAAAAGGTAATCAACTGGCTCCGGCAAAGGTAGGGAAGATTCAAACAAACCCTCAGCATGCACCCTGCAAAGAGGCCAGCTTTTTTTTCCTTCTTCTAAAATTATCCACACCTTTCGGGCATAAGGCAAAAAAGTACGCACCACAACACCATTCCCACCATCCAGGCGGTGCATGCCCAGAACTCCAAAAAGGTTCTCGTGCTCCCCTCTACAGATTTTCTCCACCTCATGTGCAGGCAAAGAAGCAGAACTACCGGTAGAGTCGCAATTTCTCATAGGTAACCTCCCTTACCACTTCAGGGTACACCCGATACGGTATAGTGAGCCGCTGCGGTTTTTCAGAAAGCAGCGGGAAGGGGAGAGCATGTAAGTTCACCTTCTGGTTATAAGCAAAAATCATCAGCTTCTCCAGGTTAACGGTGTCGGCAACATTGTAGGCAAGCAGGGTCTCCAGAGCCTCAGGACACCCATCAAGGTATTTTTGCCAGAGCAAAACCGCCTCAAAACCACCTATTCCCCGCAGGGGACCTCGGTCTATGCCTATTGCGCGTTCACAAATCTTGAGGCCTCCCCGCAACCCCAAACTCTTTAACACAAAGCGCAAGTCGATATGCACCTGGCAAAGCTCAATGCCAAAAAAACGTTCTATAAAGGGGATATCAAAGGATTTCCCGTTGAAGGTAATCAGAATTTTGTAGTGGTTCAGGTCCTGAACCAGCTCGTCAAGGTTAATCCCGAAAACGTAAGTTTTTACCTTTTTTCCGTCGTAAAGGGTTGCCACTGTGATATAGGCATCAGGACCCATTCCAGTGGTTTCAATATCCAGAAACGCGGCAAGGTGCCTGAACTGAGGGAAAATCCTCCAGCGGTTAAAATTGCCCAGCAAGTGGTCAAAAAAAGCCACTTCTTCTTTCTCGTATTTTTCAAAGGAGCGCAAAAGATAGGCATACACCCGGCGGGAAAGAGGAGGAGGGAATAACTGAAAAAAAGAGGGATCCTGCAAGGCATCCTGCCAGGAAAGAATGCCCAGTTCCCATATTTTGCGCTCCTTTTTCTCGCCTATCCCCGGTATGTGGCAAAACGTCTGCAAAAGCATGGTATTCACACTCTTTTCACTCTGAATCTTTCGCCAGCAGTTTTTAATATTTTGCCAGATATCCAAAATATTGTAAAATAGACGGCAGCATCCACTTGCTACACCTCAAAAGAGGAGGTACTCAGTTTGCAAATCAAAAAGATAGGAATTTTGAGCGCTGGTGGGGACTGCCCGGGCATTAACGCAGTCATCCACGCTGTGGTTAAAAAAGCCATACTTGACCATGACCTCGAAGTTATAGGCTTTCTGGACGGATTCCAGGGTATGGTGGAGAAAAGATGGAGAAAGCTGGAATACAACGATGTATCAGGAATTATGCCCTTGGGAGGCACCATCCTGGGCACTTCTAACAAAGCTAACCCTTTTCGCTACCCAGTATGGGAAAACAAGGAATTGCATTTTGAAGACCGCTCTGAGCAAGTCATTGAAACCTATCAAGAAACAGGCATTGATGCCCTCATCTGTATAGGAGGCGACGGGACCTTTCACATTGCTCAGCGTTTTTTTGAAAAAGGGTTGAATGTAATTGGCGTTCCTAAAACCATCGACAACGACTTAAACGGCACCGATTTGACCTTCGGCTTTGATTCAGCGGTGAGCGTGGCCACCGAAGCCATTGACCGTATTCACACCACTGCCCAATCCCACCACCGGGCAATGGTCATTGAAGTGATGGGGAGATATGCGGGTTGGATAGCGCTGGAAAGCGGAATTGCTGGAGGTGGAGATGTTATTCTCATCCCGGAAATTCCCTTCGACATGGAAGGGGTATGTCGTTTCCTCCAGAAAAGAATTGCCGCTGGCAAAAGGTTCAGTATCATTGTGGTAGCTGAGGGAGCAAGACCTAAAGGAGGAGATTACGTAATTCAGAAAAAGGTTGTCGAAAGCCACGACCAGATACGTTTGGGAGGCATCAGTTACCTGGTAGGGCAGGAAATTGAAGCCCGCACTGGCATAGAAACCCGGGTGGTTATTCTGGGGCATTTGCAAAGAGGCGGCTCACCTACTGCCTTTGACCGCATCCTGGCCACCCGTTTTGGAGTTGAAGCAGTGAAGCTGGCTGTCCAGGGAAAATTTGGCTACTTTCCAGCCTTGATTGGGCAGGAAATCCAGCCCATGCCCATTAAAGAAGCTATCGCCTCTCTCAAAACCGTTCCTTTAGACCATCCCTTGCTCGATGTAGCAAGGTCCATGGGTACTTATCTCGGCGATTAGGAAGGAGAAAGGCTATGCTTGAAGAACGACTGCAAGTAGCGCTTGAAATTGCACAGCGTGCTGGTGAATACGCCTTGCACAACCAGAAACGCATAACCAGCGTGGACGAAAAAAAGCGGGACACCGACCTGGTCACCAACGTGGACCGGGAAGTTCAGGCCCTGATTACTCAGGAGTTGAAAAGCCGTTTCCCTGAAGATACGGTATGGGGAGAAGAAAGCGACCATCCTTTAAAGGACTTTTCCTCAACCTGGGTCATCGACCCCATAGATGGAACGGCAAACTTTATGCATGGTATCCCCTTTTTCTCGGTATCCATTGCCTACTTTGAACACGGATCACCAGTAATTGGAGTTATCTTTGCTCCTCATTTCAAGGAATCTTTTTACGCTTGTCGAGGAAAAGGAGCCTTTCTGAACGGGGAACCAATAACCGTATCCAGCGTTGAAAACCTCAACCGGGCCATTTTCGGAACCGGTTTACCTCATTCCGAAGATGCCTGGAAAAGAATCGAATCTCTGTACGCATCACTACTTCCCAGGTGCCAAGCCATCCGCTCTCTGGGAAGTGCTGCTCTGGGGGTAGCGTATGTGGCTTGTGGGCGAATGGAGGGCTATTTCCAGGCCGACCTGTCTTTCTACGATATCGCTGCTGGAATCTGCATTGCCCAGGAAGCGGGAGCACTCATTTTTGACCTCGCTGGAAACCCCTGGAGCACCGAGAGCCATTCTCTACTGGTGCTCAGCAAAAATCTGTCTGAAGAAAGTCGGTCTTTTATCGCCAAACACCTGGCAAGTAGGTGAGGCTTCTTGAAGGACTTGTTGAAGAAAGCCGCCGAGCTTATCGCAAGCCAAAAACCCTGGGTGGTGCTTACCGGAGCGGGAATCTCCACCGAGAGCGGAATTCCCGATTTCCGAAGCAAAAACACTGGTCTCTGGGAACAGTATGACCCCATGTGGGTGCTCTCTACCGATGCACTTCTCAAGCGTCCGGAGGTCTTCTATGGTACTGGGCTGCGCATTCTCATGCGCTTTGAAAATGCCCGACCCAACCCCGCTCACGAGGTGCTTGCCGAATGGGAAAAAAGAGGCCTGGTTGAAGCAGTAATCACCCAGAACATCGATAGCTTGCACCAGAAAGCCGGCTCTCAAAAGGTGCTTGAAATACACGGCCACCTGCGCAGCGCCCACTGCATGCACTGTGGAAACAAGTACCCCATGCAGGAAGTACAAAGTAAAGTCCAAAAAGGAGAAATACCTCCTCGATGCTCCTGTGGGGGTCAAATCAGGCCTGATGTGGTGCTCTTCGGAGACCTGCTTCCTCCCGATTTTGAAAAAGCGCAGGTCCTGGCCCACAGGTTTCCCATGATGGTGATTGGCTCCAGCCTGACCGTATCACCAGCCAACTTGCTACCTCGCTACGCTCGAAAGCTCATCATCATTAACCTGGAAAGCACTCCCTACGACTACCGTGCAGATATCGTTCTGCACGGTAAAGCCGGGGAAACTCTCACTGCACTGGATGCAGAAATTAAAAAGTTAACGAGGCTTATTCAGTGAGAGAAAAACCTTTGCGACGGTAGTGGATAAACAGCTCCTTCAGAACTCCAGCTACCGGTATGGCCACAATAACCCCCAAAGCACCATAGAGCTTGCCCCCCACAATCAAGGCAAACAGAACAGTTATGGGATGCAGTCCGGTTTCTTTGCCCAGAAATTTGGGTAAAATAACCACACCCTCCACCAGGTTGACTCCCACAAAAAGCGCCACCACCCCCAAAACCAGAAATATGGACTTGGGGGCTGCAAAAGCAAGGGCAGGAATCGCACCGATGACTGGACCCAGATAGGGGATGATGTCAGCAATACCGGCTACTACACCAATCACCAAAGCAAACTCGATACCCATTAAAAAGAGACCCACGCTCACACATATGCCCACAAAAAGGCAGGTCAAAAGCCTTCCTCTAATGAACCCACCCACCACAGCATCAATTTTGCGGAGCAAAAAAACGTATTCCTTACGTTTCTCGGCAGGAAAAAGATTCAGCAAAGCACGCCGGATTTTCACTGCATCGACCATGAAGTAATAAAGAATAAAAGGAGTAAGCACAAAACCTATGAAAATAACATTCATCAGAAAGGAAACCAGGTCAAAGATATTTTTGAGTAAACCAGTCAGATAGGACTGGAGGTTGGCGGTGAGGTTATGCAGAAACTCTTCCAGGGTTGCGGAGAGATTCAGACCTGGGTAACGCTCGTCAATCACCCGAGCTATATCAATGATTTTACCCGCGTATTCAGGGAGATGAGCAGTTAGAGCACGAATCTGGGATATGGTTTCCGGAACAATCAAAAAAAACAGCAGTACAAAAAAAGCGAGTAGGAAAAGGAAAATTAAGGCCACAGAAATTTTCCAGGAAAGACCCCGCCGGTTCAAAGACTTGGCAGCCGGAGTAAGAGCATAAGCAAGAATACCCGCCAGGGCAAAGGGAACCAAGACATTTCGCAAAAGGTAAACCAGATACAGTGCCGCTACCGTTAAGGCTAAATAATAGGCTTTTCTGGCAAAATTTTCGGTATTAGCTGACAAGGTTTTTGTTTCCTTTCCATCATCTGGTATAATATTTGCCCGGAAATTCAAAAAACTAGAGAGAGACAATGCTCCAGAACAAAAAAGTTGTTGCCATAGTTCCAGCATACAACGAAGCGCCACGGATTTCAAGGGTGCTGGACACTCTTTGCAAGGTTTCTTTCATCGACCAGGTTGTGGTAGTCGATGATGGTTCCCGTGATGAAACCTGGAGAGTCGCTTCCGCGTATCCGGTGGTGCTCTTGCGCCATCCAAAAAACTCGGGTAAGGCAAAAGCTCTGGTAAATGCCATCAGAAAAATTCCTGATGCGGATATTTACCTTTTTATAGACGCCGACTTAATTAATCTCCGAGAGGAACACCTGCATTCGCTGGCCTCGCCTTTAGCTATCCACCCCTTTCTGGACATGACCATTGGTGTTTTCAAGGGGGGTAGAGAGTCCAGCGACCTCGCCCAGAAGCTTTTTCCCATCCTTAATGGTCAGCGAGCAGTACGGGGGGAGTGGATACGCAGTTTACCCGACTTTTCCTGGTGCCGCTTTGGGGTAGAAGTGTTTATAACCAGATACGCACGCCAGTTTGGGGGCAATATTGAAATGATACCCCTTTGGGGCATCAGTCACTACCACAAAGAGGAAAAGTATGGACCCTTCCTGGGTTTATACCACCGTATCAAGATGTACCTTGAAATCTTTAAGACCTATCTCTTTTTTGAAAAGAAGATAAAAAATGCGCCTCAAATAATCCCGGAAGCGGAAAAGGAGAGTGAAGAATATGCCAGAGTGTAACCTTAAGGCCAATCTTGCTAAATGCACCTGTTCTTATCCAACTTGCTCTCGCAAAGGCAAATGCTGCGAATGCGTCATGTACCATCGGGCACATGGGGAACTCCCCGGATGCTTTTTCCCAGAAGATGTGGAAAGAACCTACGACCGTTCTATAAAAAGATTCATTGAAGCCTATTATTAGTGGAGTTGACCATCAGGCCTCTTCCACCTTTCACCACCAAACACTGGCGCAGGGCTTACTCCAGGTTTCAAGACAGCTCCTTTTCCTGGGATGAGGAAGAAATCCTGGTGGTAATTGACGCCCATCCCGAACCTGGAGTAATCCTGATTCGGGAGGAGGGAACCGTTGACAGCCCACTTCTCAGAGTAAGCTGGCAGGGACCTTTACGTGAAGAGGGTGTTCGCCAGCTAGTCGCCCATCTTTTGGGAAGCAATGAACCAGTACAGTCCTTTTACCAGAAATTTGCAAAAGACCCGGTAATGAAAAGTCTGACCGAGCAGTTTGCAGGAACCAGAATGCCCCGAACACGAAGCTTCTTTGAAGCTCTGGTCACTACCATCCTGGAACAGCAAGTTTCCATGAAAGCTGCTGCAACGCTGCGGGAACGCCTGATACAAAAATGGAGCTCCAGAAAAGCATTCTTTGCCAAAAAAGAGCTCCCTGCCTTTCCCCATCCAGAAGACATTGCCTCCTGCAGCGTAGACGACCTTTGCCAGATAGGTATGTCCCGGGCCAAAGCCCGGTCCATTCTTCAAGCTGCACAGATGCTGCAACAGGGGAAACTGGATACTCACTCTCTCGAGAAAGAAGACCCCCAGTCGCTAATCGCTTTTCTTGCCACCTTCCCAGGTATTGGGAACTGGAGCGCTCGGTTCATAGTCACCCGCTGGCTGAGTCCGCCAGACGTTTTTGCCTGCTCTGACCTTGGAGTGCGCAAAGCTCTGGGTCAATTTTATTTTAACGGTAAAGTGCCCTCGCCCGCAGAAAGCGAACGCTTCATGGAGTGCTTTTCACCCTGGAGAAGGCTGGCTGGTTTTTACCTTTTGCTTGCCTACACGGGAGGAGATGCAACATGAAAAAAGTGGTTGACCTCACAAAGCCCATCTCTAAAGAAAGCTGGGTTTTTCCTGGACAGCCCCAACCAGTGATTTTCCCCTGGACGCGTATCGAAAATCACGGCTACGCCACCTTTGCTCTCTTCATGGTGGAACACACTGCCACCCACGTTGATGCACCAGCCCATTTCCTTCCCCAGGGCAAAACCATCGACGAAATCCCGCCTGAGTGTTTCTTTGGAAAGGCTACAGCTTTAGACTTAAGCACCTTCCCACCTGGAAGCACCATCAATTTAGAATCCTTCTTTCAAAAGATGCCAGATATAGAAAAGTGCCTCCAGGATGTGGAAATCGTGCTCTTTAAAACTGAAGCAGAGAAATATTACCCGGGTGAAGATTACTTTCGAAAAGCCGTTGGAATTGGCGAAGACCTGGCTGCATTTTTTGCCCAGCACAAAATAAAAGCGGTGGGCACTGACGCTCCATCCATTGACTTTGAGCCTTACCTAACCCACCGCCTGCTGCTTGAAAAGAATATACTGATTTACGAATCTCTTACCAACCTGGGAGCAGTCGCTGGCAAACGCTTCTGGTTTTATGCTTTTCCCCTGAAACTCCAGGGACTTACTGGCTCACCAGTGCGGGCAGTAGCCATTATTGAAGATTAGCCGCTCCTTTCTGAGCCACTTTTAGAAAGTACTGAGCTTTCTCATCATCGGGATGGAAGGTAAGGTATTTTTCAAAAGCCCACACCGCGCGATGATAGTCCTCTACCTTGATTAAGGCTGCACCCAGGAAGTAATAGGCCTTGTCAAATTCTGGATTATTGCGAATCGCTTCTTCAAAAAGCGGTATGGCAGAGAAATAATCACCGCTCTGGTAGGCTACTATTCCCTCTTCAAAGCTGTCCCAGGCTGCTTTTCCGTACTTTTTGTAATTTTCGCACTTTTCCCTGAAGTAGGCTGCATGGTTGTCGTCAGGTGCAAGTTCGAGCACTTTGCCCCAGGCCCAGATGGCCTCGTCATACATTCCCTCCTCCTGGTAGGTGCGGGCCAGCCACTTCCAGGCCTTGATAAAATTGGGTTTGGTGGAAACTGCCTCAATGAAAAACTGAATCGCTTCTTCCTTGCGCCCTTCCTGATAAAGGTTATAACCCTGGTCAAACATTACTTGAGCGTAGCCCTCAGCAGTAACATCAAAGCTATAGGGAGGCTGAACCTCCTCCACAGCCCAAACCGCAGAAAAACTCAAAACCACAAGTAGAATTAACCCCCAAAACCAAAAGCGCTTGAATACCACAATCTCACCTCCCATGGTAAGTATTGTAGCATAGCCTTTTTCAAAAATTTTCTAAAAATTCGGGGTAAACTGGAAACATCACTGTTGACTTCTCTAAAGTGTTTTATTACCATTTTAGTCATGAAAACGTTTTTATAAAATCGTGCATACAAACTCATCAAAAGACAGGAGTGCTTGAAATGACAAACACTCTACTGGTCATGAAAAGTATTTCCAAAAGATTCCCCGGCGTGCAAGCTCTTGAAAAAGTTGATTTCGAAGCTAAAGAGGGTGAAGTGCACGCTTTAGTTGGTGAAAACGGCGCCGGCAAATCCACTTTGATGAAAGTCTTAATCGGCATTTACCCGCCCGATGAAGGGAAAATTTTTCTCAATCAAAAAGAAGTCAGCATCAGCAACCCTTTAGAAGCAGAAAAATTAGGGATAAGCATGATTTTCCAGGAATTCAACCTAATTCCTCATCTCACAGTAGCTGAGAATATCTTTTTTTCCGCGCTTCCCCATAACCGGCTCGGAAAAGTTAACTGGAAAGAACTCTGGGCTAAATCCGAGTTCATCCTCAGAGAATTAGAAATCCCCATAGAGCCCAAAGCCCTGGTTAAAAACCTCACTGTCTCAGAAATGCAAATGGTTGAAATAGCCAAAGCCCTTTCTAAAAATGCTCGCATATTAATCATGGACGAACCAACTTCCGCCCTGACCAGAAACGAGGTTGAAATCTTGTTTAAACAAATCAGAAAACTGACATCACAAGGGGTAGCAGTTATTTTTATTGGACACCATTTAGAGGAAATAAAAGAAATCGCCGACAGAATAACTGTTCTGAGAGATGGCCACAAAGTAGCCACTGTAAACAACGCCGATGTATCTCAAGCGGACATAGCAGCTATGATGGTGGGCAGAAGAATCGAAACCATGTTTCCCAAAACTCAAAATTTATCCAGAAAGGAAGTGGTCCTGACTGTAAAGGGATTAACCAGAAAAGGAATTTTTGAAAACATTTCTTTTTCTCTCAAAAAAGGAGAAGTGCTTGGCATCTACGGCCTGGTAGGCTCGGGAAGAACCCAAGTAGCAAGGAGCATCTTTGGAGAGGATCCTATCGATGAAGGTGAGGTGTTGATTGAAAACGAACCAGTAGTTATCAAACATCCCAAAGACGCAGTAAGAATAGGAATTGGTCTGGTACCTGAAGACCGTTCCCAACATGGTCTTTTGCTTAGAATGAGCGTCAGGGAGAACATTGCGCTACCCAACTTGGAAAAGGTGGCTTCACGAGGGTGGATTAATAGCTCTAAAGAAAGAGAAATGGCTGCCGACCAAGTCAACAAACTTTCCATAAAAACGCCTTCCTTAGAACAAAAAGTTCTGTATCTTTCAGGAGGAAACCAGCAAAAAGTAGTGGTGGCAAAGTGGCTGGAAAAGAATCCTCGCGTTCTTATTCTTGATGAACCCACTCGGGGTATCGATGTTGGTGCAAAAGCCGAAATTTACAACCTGATAGACAAGCTATCTCAGAGAGGAGTTGGTGTTATCATGATTTCCTCGGAACTTCCCGAAATCCTGGGAATAAGTGATCGAATACTGGTGATGAGAGAAGGGAAAATCGTGGCTGAACTAACAAGAGAAGAAGCCACTCCTCAAAAGATAATTATGGCAGCAGCAGGAGGAACAAAAATCGATGAAGAGCCTCAATAACCAGAAAAGCACCTTGAACGTTTTGCGTGGTTTGGGTTCGGTTATCGGATTGGTGGGCCTCTGTGTGATACTGTCCATCATCACACCCACTTTCTACAAGGGAAGCAACATTCTCAACATTCTGCGTCAGGTGTCCGACATCTCCATCCTGGCCGCTGGAGAAACTTTTGTAATTCTCACCGGTGGCATAGACTTATCGGTAGGTTCAGTGCTGGGTTTTTGTGGAGTCATTTTAGCCAGTGTTCTCAAGACCACTGGTAGTACCTTGATGGGCATCCTGGTCGGTTTGGGACTGGGATCTTTGCTCGGTTTCACTAATGGAATGCTGGTCAGCAAAGGTGGGTTGCCGCCTTTTTGTGCTACCCTGGGTATGATGGCCGTAGCAAGAGGTTTAGCTTTTGTATACACCCAGGGCAGGCCCATAAGCAGCTTTGAAAAATCTTTTCGTTTCCTGGGTACAGGATATCTGGGCTTTATCCCCATGCCAGTGATCATTGCTTTCCTGGTGTATCTTCTAGTCTTCATCATACTGAAGCAAACCGTCTTTGGAAGATATGTTTATTCCATAGGTAGCAACGAAACAGCCACTCGACTTTCCGGAATTAAGACAGATTATTACAAAACCATGGTTTACACCATAAGTGGCTTTATGGCAGGATTAGGAGCTGTTATTCTCACTGCGCGTATCAATTCAGGACACCCTTTGGCTGGTCAGAATTACGAGCTGGACGCCATTGCAGCAGTGGTCATAGGAGGCACCAGCCTCTCTGGAGGAGAGGGGTCAATACTGGGAACTCTGGTAGGAGCCCTAATCATGGGAGTTATAAGGAACGGGCTCAATTTAATCAATGTAGACCCGTTTTGGCAGCAAGTAGTAATAGGTATTGTAATTATCGCTGCAGTACTTGCCGACAGCAGGGCCAAAATGGGTAGAGGGAGGTGAGAAAACAAATAAAAAAACAAAAAAGTTTCAGGCAATGGCTGAAGGACAAGTCGCGATCCACTAATAACCGAAAGGTGAAAAATGAAATTTTGTAAACAGGAAGGAGGAACAAAAATGAGAGGTAAATTTATGAGCAAGTTTGTGTGGTTTGTTGTTGCTGCACTACTTTTGTTCGGAGCTGTAGCTTTCGCAGCCGAAAACAAAGTGGTCATAGGTTACTCAGTTCAGGACCTTGGTAACCAGTACTGGCAGATGGTGGCTCAGGGCATTAAGGACCGTGCAGCTGAAATTGGTAACATTGACGTAATCGTACTGGATGCACGTACTGACCCCGCCAAACAGTTAGCTCAGGTGGAAGACCTGATTCAGCAAAAAGTTGATGTTATTCTTCTTTCACCGTGGGATCCAGATCCAGGTGGAAGCTGTGTAGAGGCAGCTAATGAAGCAGGTATACCAGTCATTGTGCTTGACGTGGGAGTGAATTCTGGCAAGATAGAAACCTTTATAGTCTCCGATAATCTCAAAGGCGGAGAAATGGCGGGAGAATTCATAGCCGAAAAAATTGGATACAAAGGCAAGGTAGCTCACATCCAGTGCCAGTTGGGTTATGTCATTCCTGCCTTAAGAGGTGAAGGTTTCACCAAAGTCATGCAGAAATATGGAATTGAAATAGTGGCTAAACAGCCCGCTGATTCCCAAAGGGCCAAAGGCATGACCGTCATGGAAAACTTTATCCAGGCCCACCCTGACCTCAACGCTGTATTCTGTGAAAATGACGAAATGGCCCTTGGCGCACTGGAAGCGGTAAAGGCTGCAGGCCTGGAGGACCAGATCATAGTGGTTGGTTTCGACGCCATTCCTGATGCCCTCTGCTCCATCAAAAACGGAGGGCTTGCTGCTACAGTAGCTCAACAGCCTTATGAAATGGGCAGGATGGGTGTGGATTACGCACTAAAGGTCTTGCAAGGAGAAAAGCTACCCGAAGTGGTATATGTCCCGGTAGCCCTGGTAACTCCAGAAAACGTTGATGAGTTCCTGGGTGGAAGGCCTTGTGAGTGACCGCAAAAATGATTGTGGGGGTAGTCTCAGGCTACCCCCGGACGGTTTCTGCCACCGGATCAAAAAACTCCCAATATCTGTTTGCATTCTGCATAATCCAACCTGAGCCCAGGCAAAAGCCGATGGAATAACCAACTCCAGAACAACCAAAATATAATAAAGCAAACTTCCCGAAAAGGAGTGAGCCAGGCTTTGTCGCAAAGGAAAAGCGTAACTATGAAGGACGTAGCCAGAGAAGCAGGAGTAGCTTTATCAACAGTTTCCCATTTCCTGAACCAGAGCGCACCTCTTTCAGAAGAAACCAGGCAAAAGATAAAAAAAGCGATCGAGAAGCTCAACTACCGACCTAATCTTACTGCGCGCAACCTCAAAAAGAGAAAGACCAACACCATTGGGGTTTTTGTTCCTGACATTGCCAACCCCTTTTACGCCGAAATCTACAAAGGAGTTGCCGACGCAGCGAGAGAGAAAAAGTACAACGTGATTCTATACGCCACCAGCTACCAGAAGGACCGCGAATACGACTTTGTAAGGCTGGTCACCCAGTGGCAGGTAGATGGAGTCATTGTAAGTTACAGCCTTATAGACGAGAATCTATGGTCTAAGCTCGAGAGAGCAGACATACCTCTTGTTCTGGTAGACGTATACCCAGTAAACAACCGCTGGCCTTCAGTTGTGGTAGACAGCGAAACCGGTATTCAGCTTGCTGTTCAATATCTCTTTAATCTGGGACATCGTGAAATAGCCTACCTGAGTGAACCACCCTATATTCTACCCCTGGTCAAACGTCAGCAAGCTTTTATCGATAGCATCAAGCACTTGAAGTTACCTCTTAACAAAGAATGGATTCTGGTTGAGAAAAAGCAGGCCAATCGGGTGGAGATAGGCTATGCGCTGGGTAAGAAATTGCTCTCTGGGAAAAACCTGCCCACCGCTGTGGTTACCAGCTCCGACCTGGTAGCCATTGGAGCCATGAAAGCTTTTCTGGAAAGTGGGCTAAAAATACCCGATGACATGTCCATCGTGGGTTTTGACGATATTATCTTTAGTTCCTACGTCCATCCTTCGCTGACTACCATACGCCAGCCCAAATACGAAATGAGTAAAAAAGGCACTGAGTTTTTGCTCCAGCTAATAGAAAGGCGCGAGTCTTTCGCGCTTCAAGATAAGCTTCACCGTATCAAGCCAGTTCTCGTAGAACGCCTGTCTTGTAGTGCACCCAGAAAGCGTTGAAAAATCTGATAGTTAGCCCGCCTCCTCTTCGGGCAAAGTTTTTCATCCTCCAAAAACTGAATGCCTTTTGCCAGCCAGAGTTCTGGTGCGCTCTTTCAAATCGGGTATAATGGAAAAACAGGAGGTTTTATCTTGGTGGGCAAAATCACACTTGAAGAGCTGACACAAAGAGTCAAAGAGCTTCCAGCACTTCCTGCGGTGGTCCAAAAAGTTATGGAGCTTACGGAAGACCCGCGTTCTTCAGCACAGGATATTGAAGCGGTGCTCAAAAAAGACCAGAGCCTGACCGCCGAAGTCCTGCGGCTTGCTAACTCCGCCTTTTACGGGATTCCTCGCCGCATAAGCACCGTTTCTGAAGCCACGGTTTTTTTAGGCTTTAAAACCGTAAAAAGCGTGGTGCTCACCGCCTCTTGCCGCAGCATGATGCAGAGAAAGCTCAGCGGCTACTTCCTGGAGCGGGGAGAGCTCTGGAAGCACTCCCTTTCTGCCGCTCTTTCTGCCCAGCTTTTGAGCAAAAAGGTGAAATTCCCTCACCCAGAAGCTGCCTACACTGCAGGCCTCCTTCACGACATTGGAAAGCTCATTCTGGACACCTACCTCAAAGAAAGCTACCAGGAGGTTCTCAAGCAGGTGGAAGAGGGAGAGGTTACTTTCCTGGAAGCCGAAGAAGAAATTCTGGGCTTTAATCACGCCGCAGTAGGAGCACGGCTTGCCGAGCGCTGGGGCTTTCCCTCTTCACTCACTGAAGCCATTGGCTTTCACCACCAGCCAGAAAAAGCCAGCGAGGCACCAAAACTCTGCGCAATCGTGCACCTTGCCGACTGGACGAGCGTAACTCTGGGCTTTGGTATGGGTGTGGATGGGTTTTTGTACCGGATGTCTCCACAGGCCCTGGAAATTCTCCAGCTTGAAAAAGAAGCCCTGGAGCATCTTTTGCTTGAGCTTTTTGAGCTTCTCTCCAAAGAGGAAACCTTCTCTTTGTGAAGGTGAGAAACGGTGCGTTTTTCCCAAAAATTTGCTTCAAAAATAGAAAAAAAGAAAATGCATTTTGAAACTTTCCTTTTCGCTTTGCGTAATATATAATGAACGTTGTCGGGGAAGGAAGCTTCGGCTTCGAACTCCCTGAGGTCGAGAGGGAGAAAGTGAGGGAAAACGCAGGACCCTTGCCCTTCGAAGAGCAGAGCTTCCGGAAGCGGGCGAAACCAGGAAAGCCCCTTTCAAAACCCGACGCCTGAAAAAACCTCAAAACATAGAAGGAGGTAGACGTAAATGAAAAAGAGCTTGTGGCTGCTTTTAGTGGTCGCTGCCCTGATTGCCGTTTTTGCCGTAGCCGGCTGTTTGCAGGGAACCACTCCTGAAGAGCCAACTGAACCCGAAGAGCCTACTACACCCACTCCAACTGATTACTGCCCGACTACAACTACCACTACGTGGCAGAAGCTTTACAATAATAATGGCTACTATTTCCAACTCAAGATCAAGTTTGACCAGCCGGTGTTCATTCAGGACCTCGCTTGCTATGAAAACGTAAATAACTGGGGTGTCGAAGTAAGCCGTTACGTGCCTTATAAATGGTATGATTCTGTTCTCACCCTTTGGAAAAGCGCAGTTTACGAAGCAGAAATTGATGCTACAGTCACCGATGTAAAATTCGACGGTGAGGATACCTTCACTTTGACTTTCACAATAATAGATAACGGTGATAGCTATTTAACTGTAGATGGTTATGACGGTCTGATTTGTTCTGAAGCTGATTACAACAGTTTCATAGAACTTGCCACCCGTGAAGACGGAGTTGCAGCCACCGATGGCAGCAAATATGCTGATGTGATCAGCTGGGCCTTCACTGGTACTGCTTCTTGCGGTGTGGTCTACGACGCACAGGGCAATCCATGTGTTGACCTCTGCGAGCTCTCTGGTTCACTGTGCTGTGAAGTGACCTACTGCGAAGAGTGTGAAGAAGTTCCCAACTGCCCAATCGGTGAGGGAACCTGCCTGTAAGGCTTTCCCAATAAAAAAAGCCCCGCATTTGTGCGGGGCTTTTTTTATTTTAACCTCCTTTTCACCACTTCCACGATTTCTGAAGCTAAGGCAAGAGCTGTTTGTGCTGCTTCTTTGTTGTATACCCGGGCTGGGATGTCTTCTGGTAAGCCATTGGGGTAACGGGTGGTCGTATAGTAACTGTCAAGTATGGACCATTTACTTCTTTTTTCAAGAAAGTGGGAATCAAATTCTCCTGCTCTTTCACAGAGCTTACCTATGGAATGCCCCAGCACGATTTCTTCGCCCTGTACGTAAAGATACGCTTTCAGCGCCTTTTCTCCAACCTGCTGAGCAAGAAAACAGCTCAAGTAATAGCCGCCACCTTGGGCAAGATAGCCGGCCCACTTGAGGTCCTCTTCAGCCTGCTCAAGCCACCTCTTTCCCTCTTCTTCAGCACTCTTTCTCATAAAGCACCTTTCCTTCCTGAAGTGCTTTCTTGAAAAAAGGCCGGTCCTTCAAGCGCTCGATTTCTTGGGGAGTGTAAACAAGGAGGTCAAAATCCACCGGAAGCGCAAGAGCCTGGCGCAAAAGGGCCAGGCGGCTCAAAAAGTCGAGGTCGCTTTCCATGACCACCAGGAAATCGAGGTCGGTAAAAAGGTCTCTCCTTCCCCGGGCATAGGAGCCAAAAAGGATGACCTGCTTTACACCAGGGAAACTCTTCAAAACCTCAACTGCCTTCCCAAGTGCGGCATCAAGTGCAACCAGGTGTTCTTTTCTCCTTTCAGCCAGGTCCAAAATCCACCACCTTCACTTCAAAGCTTTCCTGAGCCCCCGCTCGATAAATAAGGCAATGGCACCCCCGCCCAAAGCGGTGAAAAACTGGGGAACCTGCATGGCCTGGGCCACCCGGGGTGGGACCTCCACCAGGTAACGCACCGCTTGAGAAAGGAGCAGGTACTTGCCAAGCGCCGCCAAAACCAAAGCAACGACGCTCAACCAGAGAACCTCTTTTTTTCTGCGCACCAGCGAAAAAATGATTACCAAAAGAGCATTGCCCAGCATGATGAAAGGCACCATGGGAGCCAGGGGTGGCGGAAGAATCCCCCGCAAAAGCGCAATCCAGGGGGTCAAAAGCCCCACCACCACACCACTGCTTACACCGGAAATTGAAGAAGCCAAAAGTAAAAAAGCATTGACCAGAGGGCCGGTGAACCACTGGGGAAGGCCCAGAAACTGCACCGCCAAGGTCAAAGCCAGAAGCACTGCAGTGCGGGTAAGCCACCTGACCCAACCCGAATAACCCTTCACGGCTCCCCATCCCCCCTCTGGCTATGCACTTTCCAAGAGCTCATTGAGCGTTCTCTTTCTTTCTCTTTTTAGGACGGTACTTTCCATAAGTCCCCAGAAATATCTTGCCTCTTTTGGTTCGGCGATCGCCTTTTCCCATAGCTCAACCTCCTTCATCCAGTTTTTTCAGTGACCTCCTCCCACCCTTTTAAAGGGTGAGCTTTCCCGGCGGTAGATCGTAAATTAGTATAGCAAATCTCGCAAGAAGTCCTCCCCAAAAAAGCAGAGCAATATAACTACCCCTAAAAGGCCACTCGAACCGGCTCTCTTCCTTCTCCTTCTACCTCAAAGTACTCTTTCTTGGCAAAGCCCAGAGAGCGGGCAAACAGGTTGGCTGGAAATTTCTCGATGGTGGTGTTGTAGCGGAAAACGGTGTCGTTGTAAAACTGGCGGGCATAGGCAATTTTGTTTTCGGTTTCCGCAAGCTGTGCCTGCAGGTTCTGGAAGTTTTCGCTTGCTCGAAGTTCTGGATAGGCTTCAGCCACCGCAAAGAGCTGGCGCAGGGCTTGGGTGAGCTGATTTTCCATCTGCCCCTTTTCTTGGGGGCTCTGGGCAGAAATCGCCGCCTGACGGGATCGAGCCACGTTTTCGAAAATTTCCCGCTCATGGGCAGCGTAACCTTTGACCGTCTCCACCAAATTGGGAATGAGGTCGTAACGCCTGCGAAGCTGCACATCCACCTGCGCCCAGGCATTTTCAACCCGGTTGCGGAAAGTAATCAGGCGGTTGTAAAGAACTATCAGGTAAAGCCCCACAATGACCAGAATAGCCAGAACAACCCAACCCATACACATCCCACCTCCTCACGAATTTTTAGTAATCACGTTTAACCGGCGCTGGATGAGCCACCTCCGCCGCCCCCACCACCACCTCCTGAAAAGCCTCCACCTACTGAAGACGAAGAGCTCAACGCCTGGCGCAGGTTGGCCATGTTCTCCATGCGGCGAGAAAGTGCATCTAAACCGGAGAAAGCATCCAGTGAAGCCAAGCTGAAAGCGGTGCCGTGTGCTGGATAGTACCAGGAAGGCACCACCAGGTCGCGATGGGTTTCCTCGGCGTAGCGCCGCAGGTTCTTCAAAAGCTTTTCAGCCACACCAAGCACCACCGCATAGACAAGATAACGGTCCCATATATTGAGCAGAGTGGGTGGAGCCTCGCGCAGCAGGGAAAAATCGGTGAGAAATTTCCGAAAGGCCATGAAGCGCCGGAAAAGAAGCGCTGCTTCCCCGCTCCAGCGGCGTAGAACCCGCTGCCCCAGAAGAGCCAGAAAAAGAGCCAGAACCAGGAAAGGCACTCCCAGAAAAACTGCCGGGGAAAAACCGCTCATTACAATGGTCAGGAATATTCCTCCGATAAAGTAAAGAACACCCAAAACTGTAAAAAGGTTTTTCTTGCGCTCAGAAAGGGGATCCAGAATTTTGAAGTAGCGCCGCTCAAACTCCTCGCGCAAATCCCTGCCCCAGCCCTCGATAAAGCGCAGAAAGTTGCTGCGGTTGCCCCGTATTTCCTTACCCCAGCTCTCGATATCCAGGGTGGAAACTTCCTCTTCATTTTTGCTGACTTTAAAAAGGAGGTCCAGTACCTCTACTTCAAACTCGTTGAGCTCTTGAGACACCTCTTCCCTATTGCGGGCTTTATCGCTAAAGCGGAAAACCAGGTATTCTTTTTTGGTCAAAAACCCCTTGCGCTCTTCCTCTCGCACCTCAAGAAATCCTCGCCGGGCAAGGTCCAAGATGGTGGCCAGAAAAGCACGGCTCAGAAGGGAATTATCCCGCTTTTGGCTCAACGCAACCCCCAGAAAGCAGGGAGCAATGTCAAGGGGTGGCTCCTGCTCGTATTCTCTTTGGTAGTCGACCTTGGGTTCTTTACCGTAGCGAAAATAATAGACCACAAAAAGCACCAAGTAGAGGATTCCCAACCCAACCAGTAAAAACCCAGCCATTATGCCCAGCCAAAAGCCCCGAAGCTCTCGGGAAGCAAAGCCTCGTTCCTCTTCAAGAATGGCCCCATAACGTTTTTCAGGAAGCAGTGTTATTCCGCTGAAAACGGAAGGATGGGAGAGAAGGCGCACTTCCACAAAGCTATCAGCGGGAATATCCTGCAACTTGAAGTGCACCGTGCGCCAGTCCTCAGAAAAGGTCATCTCACCGGGCGAGGTTTTACTGTGCACAAAGAGCTTGAAAAGCTCAGGGCTGGGTCGGGGAAGGGTGAAGGTGCTCTCGAGTTCCGAAATCGGTGCGTGTTGGTCTTCAATCACCTTCCAGTAAAACTGGGCCACGTCCTGATAGCGGGCAACAGCTCCCTTGAGCAGATACTTGATGCGAAAAGCGCGCACTTCATCCTGCGCTCGATACGACCAGCGAATGCCTACCGAATTTGCCTCACGCAGGATTTCATAGGGCAGGGGCTCTCCCCTTTGAGCATCCCAGACCCCTTCAAACTGTATGTCTTCCACCCCTTTGCGCAGGATGCGCAGCTCCGCCCAGGAAAAGCTTCCCTCAAAGGAAAAATAGCGGTCTTCGGTTACCTCGACATTGCCGTCGTCAAGCAGCGAAAAAAACTGTACAATACGGGGGTGATAGTAGCTTTTGGCGTAAGCACCACCGGCAAAAAGGAAAACCACAAACAGAGCCAAAAATAAGACCCAGCCTGAACGCTTCATCGCTCCCCCTCCATCAACAAAACTGCCTATACCATAGCAGAAAACGCTGCTTCAAACAAGCAAGATTTTGTGAAAAAGCGCCTCAAAAAGCGCAAAAAGTTATACAATAAAGACATGCCTGGAATGAGCGACCAGTTTGAAAGCATTAGCAAGTTCACCACTTTGCACCGCAAAGCAATATGGAAAAAAATTCTCACTTCCCTTCGGCACCATGAGCGCAGACTGCTCCCCCTCAAAGCGCTCAGAGAAATCCTGCCCGGGGGTGAAGAGCACTACCGGGGTGTGCAGGTGGTACCTATTTCCAAAATCATTGGCAGTGAAAACCGCTTTGCCGATTTCGACCGTGAGTTTCTCCCTCTCAATCGAAAGCTCAAACACCGCTGGGCACGAGTTAACCTGCTGGTTGAAAAAGACCGACCCCTTCCGGCAGTTTTGCTCATCAAAGTGGGAGATTTTTATTTTGTGCGCGATGGCCACCACCGCATATCGGCCGCCCGTGCCGGTGGCCGGGAATTCGTGGACGCTGAAGTCATTGAGTGGCCGCTCACCTGGCAGCCGGAACACTACAGCTCTCCTGAGGACTTCTTCCACCAGGTCGAAGAGCATCTCTTCAAAGAGAAAACCGGCCTTCCCTTGCGAACCAGCATTCTGGGTGGCTACATCGAGCTTCTCCACCTCATCCACTGCTTTCAGTGCTCAGGTTGCTCCAACTCAGAAAGCGTAATGAAAGAGTGCCCCGGAGGGATACCCTGGGAAGAAGCGGTAAAGGGCTGGTTTGAAAACTGCTACCAGAAAGCAGCCCAGGCCATAGAGGAAAGCGGATTAAAGAAAAGATTCAAAAAATACACCACCACGGATTTATACCTCTGGGTACTTTCAAACGTTGGTGCTCTGCGCAAGGCAGCCTGTTTTGTGCCTTCCCCCAAAGCGAAGATAAAAAGAAAACCCCAAAGATTCATCTAACCTCCAAGCCACACTTCAGTGTAGTTTCGGAGGTTCAAAGGTGGCCTCAAGCACCACACCTGGGAGTTGACCGCCCCGCTCAACAAGTTTAAGCAGCATGCGGGCAGCTTCTTCTCCCTGCCTCAGCAAGGGGTTGTGCATGGAGGGAAGCCAGGGGAAAAGCTTGCGGGTGAGAGGGAAATTGTCTCCAGAAACTATTTTAAAGTCCCGACCGGGTTGTTTGCCCAGCTCCCACAGCGCTCTAATTACACCATAGGCTGTGGGGTCAGCAGCGCACACCACCCCGTCCATATCCGGCACCTGTTCCCGCAGTTTTAGAAAATCCCGGTAGCCCCCTTCCACCGTGAAATCACTTTCTCTGACCAGCTGAGGAGTAAAATCCATACCTGCCTCATCCAGAGCTTTTTTGAAGCCGCTCAGGAAGGAATCGTTTTCTGGAAAATTAAAAAACCAGTGGGGACGGGTAAGGAGACCAACGCGCTTGCAGCCCCGAGAGAAAAGATAAAACACGGCTTCACAGGTAGCTTGCGAAAAATCAACTTCCACAAAATTGCTTTTCTGGTCCTGAAACCCAATTCCCAGGGTGACAAAATGCAGATTGCGGTGCAAAAACTCTTTTGCGATAACGTCAATTCCCGAAGAAGGGTAGAGGATTACCCCATCCACACAGCGGCGCTTCACCAAGCGCTCAGCTTCCCAGAGCGAATCTTCCTTTACCAGGGGTACCGAGAGCATAAGGTTGTAGCCTTCCCTGACCACAACATCATGCACGCCCTTGAGCTGCTCCATCATCCCCGTATCTCGAAAGACGAAATCAGAACCATAAGGCACCAGAAAGCCGATGGTTTGAGAGCGGCGCCTGCGAAGGTTCTTGGCAACCTCATTGGGGTGGTAGTCGAGTAACCTGATTGCTTCCAGAACCCGCCTTCTGGTTTCCTCATTGACCAGAGGACTGTCGTTTATGACTCTGGAAACCGTCTTGGGAGATACACCCGCCAATTTCGCAACATCCTTTAAAGTAGCCATTGGCTCATCCTCTTGACATCGATGACTCAGCTTACAGCTCACTATTTTAATCAAATTTAAGCGCCAACACAAACAACGATCAGGATAAAATTCCTTCGCCACCCTGAGGACTGCTACAAACTTGCTTTCAGCCTGGAAGCGCTGCAGGTTAAAGCATTACTGAGTCTGGGCTAAAAGTGTATATCCAGCATGGGCAACCGCTCAAGCACCGCCGGTAGAAGCCCCGCGAAGGCAAAAGTCCCCCTACCGAAGCTTTCTCATAAAATTAAGCACTAACTCTACGAAGCGGTCAAAATCCGATAATTCATTTGCGGCTATTTCATATACTTTTTCTGAAGATACCTGCTGATAACCGTGAACCACTTTATTTCTGAAGCCAATCATCTGGCTGAAGGTTAAAAAATCTTTCTCGGTTATCAGCTTATTTTCAAGCAGAATATAAAGACCGTCTCTTGCATCAGTCGGGGCTTTTTTAAAGTGTTTTGCACAGATATGGTAAATGATATCAATCATAGCTTCGATGGCAATCTGAAGAGAGTATTTCAGACCTTTGATCAGCCAGGGGTCGCTCAAAACTTCTTTCCTGCTTTTGCGCCGCAGCAAAGACTCTATCTCACTGACCTGTTCTTTGATAAAAGCTACTTTTTTGGCAACAATTTCATTCTCTGACATCAAAGATTCACTCCGGTTATCATTTCAAGGGCCTTTTTGTACCTTGGATAGACGTCCGCATATCTCCGGCTGATCGATTCTATAACCTCCGAAACCACTGCTTCGTTTTTAACCAGGAGAGGAACACCATGCCTTAAAATTTCGAAAGCAAAAATGGTATCCACATCACACACCGAAACCAGGTCAAAAGGATGTCCCTCGAAATTTCTCAACGCTAAATAAAGTTTTGCCAAAAAGAGGTCCACTTCTTTGTCTGATTTTACTGCACCGGGCACCAGGATGATACCCAAATCGATATCACTGTCAGGCCTCATTTTACAGGTAGCGGAGCCAAAAAGATATATGCCGGCAATTTCGCTGTACTGGCCAACTTTTTCTTCTACATAAGCTTTTAACTTATCCCTATCAATCTGAACCAGTTCTGATGGCATTTCCGTCACTGCCTTCCTCGACGAGAAAAACTCTCAAACAGCATTCTATTGCAAGCAACGAGCAAGTCAAGATAAAGGGGTTTTTATACTAATAAACGTAGAAGGCAAGTCGGGAAGAACCTTTTCAGAAAAGTTTCCACCTTCTTCCTCAAGGTGTTCGTAAACACTCCCTTTTAGAGAGTATAGCACCTTCTTTTATGAAAACAGCAAAGCTTGATGCAACCGTTAAAGTAAAAAGCGAGTGTTATAATGAAAAATGGTGATAATATGCTGGAAGCGACTTTGGAAAAATTACGAACCTTTTCACCATCACACAAACAATATATCAAAGAAGTCTTAACCTCAATCATTGAGCATTATGGAAACTTGCTATGCGTATTAGCCATTTTTGGCTCCTACGCTCGGGGCGAAAACCGCAAAAACTCAGACCTGGACCTTCTGGTAATCCTTGAAAGATCTCAGAGCTTGCGAAAAAGGCTGGAAGAGTTTGAAGAGGCTATAAAAAGGACCGAACCGCTGGCTCAAGAACTCTACGAAAAAGAAGGCATTTACTGTGAACCCTCTCCCTACATCCTTTCCCGGGATGAAGCATTCACCTTTCAGCCCATATATTTTGACCTTTATGAACACCACATTCTGGTCTTTGACCCTCAAAACATGTTCCCCAGACTTATCGCCTCCATAGGAAAAGTACTCCGAGAATACCGAGCCCAGAAGTTTTCCTGGGGCAACTTTTGGGGATGGAAAGCAGAAAAGTTTCTGGGAGGAATCAAGCTGTGAAAGCTGATGCGCTAACCAGGGCTTATCTTGCCAAGGCTGAGGTAAGGTTCAAAGCACTCGAGTTCTATACCCGTGAGGGCGCATACTCAGACGTAGTGCGCGAAGCACAGGAAATGGTAGAACTTCTCCTGAAAGCAGTATTAAGAGCAATCGGAGTTGAAGTCCCTAAAATACACGATGTTGGTCGAGTACTTGAACAACATGTCGAAATTCTCCCCCTGCCTCTTTCGAGGCATATTGGAGAAATAAAGCGTATCTCCAAGCGTTTACGGAAAGAGCGAGAGCTCAGCTTCTACGGTGCAGAGGATTTTATTCCCACCGAAGAATACGGCATTGAAGATGCAAAACAGGCAATTGAGGAAGCAGGCTTCGTTCTTAGAATAGTTAAAGAAGCTTTCGGAAGAAGCCAGGAGTAGATGGATAGTATAGAATCTCCGAAAGATTGACATCACGTCTCTACCAAAGTATCATAATTTTTCGAAAAACTGGAAGAGGTAAAATAATTTTTTGTCGATGTTGACAACGTTGTCAAAAAGAAGCCATACGCAAGGAGGTAAGATAAATGGAAAATTTCATTTTTCATAACCCAACAAAACTAATATTTGGAAAAGGTACTATTCCTCAAATCGGCAGCGAAATTGCAAAACAAGGTTACCGAAAAGTGCTCCTCCTTTACGGTCAGGGCTCGATAAAAAGAAATGGTGTATACGAGCGAGTAATTTCTTCTTTGAAAGAAAACGATTTACAATGTGTGGAGCTTTCGGGAGTTAAGCCCAATCCTCTGCTTTCAAAAGTCAAAGAGGGCATAGAGTTATCAAGCAAAGAAAAAGTGGAAGCCATACTTGCGGTTGGTGGAGGAAGTGTTATAGATTCTGCAAAAGCAATTGCAGTAGGCTTCTACTACTCAGGCGATATCTGGGATATATTTCTTGGAAAGCATTCTCCTGAAAAAGCCTTACCAATTTTTACCGTCCTGACCATGTCAGCAACCGGAAGCGAGATGAACTGCGGAGCAGTGGTTACCAAAGACGAAACCCTGGAAAAATACAGCTTTGTCTCGGAACATGTGTATCCTCGGGTTTCAATAGTTGATCCCTCTGTTCAGTTTACCCTTCCAGCTGAACAAACTGTCTATGGAGCAATAGACACTATTGCTCACGTACTTGAGTATTATTTCGATGGTTCCGACTCAGAAATCCAAAACGAGCTCTCAGAAGGCATTATCCGAGCTGTTATATCCACAACCGAGAGGTTGCTTCAAAACCCTAAAGACTATGAAGCAAGATCAAACATGGCGTGGAGTGCAACCGTTGCCCTAAATGGCCTCACAGGCGCAGGCAGACGAGGGGGTGATTGGTCCTGCCACCGCATAGAACATGCCCTCAGTGCCCTTTACGATATAGCTCACGGGGCAGGGTTGGCCATTGTAATGCCTGCCTGGATGAAATACGTTTACACCTCAAAACCGGCTCAGTTCGAGCGATTTGCCCACAAGGTTTTTGGGATAATTGAGAAAGGTGAAGAAGGTATCATTAAGGGCATAGCAATATTCAAGGAATGGATGAAGCAAGTCGGAGCACCAGTCTCGCTTGAAGATATAGGGGTGGAGGAAAAGGATATACCCAAAATCGTTGACAATGTTATGGCTTTAGGAGAACCCTTTGGCAATCTCCGAATGCTTTACAGAAAAGACGTAGAAGCTATTTTGAAAATCGCCAGCCTTTAAAACACAAAATTGTAAGGGTGAACGCTATGAAACCCAAACTTTTGATAATGGGCGACAATGAAAAAGCACCCTATCACCCACTAAGTGCAGTACAACCAGTAATTAAAAACATTTTGCAGTCGCATTTTGAACCCCTTTTTTCCGATAATTACGAAGAAATTCTCGGTTGCTACTCCGAGCTCGAGCAATTCGAGCTTATAATTTCCTACCTTGACAGATGGGAAAAACCGCTAAGCGATTTGCAGACCAGCAACCTGATAAAATACCTATCTACGGGCAAAGGCCTACTGGTAATACACTGTGGCATATCACTCCAAGCAAGGCATGAGTTCAAACATATCATAGGAGCTCAATTTTTGGAACATCCTCCTATTGCAAAACTCCAGTTTTCGCTTGAAAAACAATCCGTCCCTCCAATTAAAACAACCGATGTCTCCTTTGAACTCGAGGACGAACCTTATATTTTCGAGTTTGACAACTTTTCAGTAAAAAATATCTTTCTGCACTACAGAAACAGCAACAACCAGGTTTTTCCTGCAGGGTGGATAACGAACTTTGGCCCTGCAAAAGTGATCTATCTCATGCCAGGCCATTCTCAAAAAAGCTTCGAAAACAAATCCTACCAGGATATTTTGCTACAAAGCATCGAGCTAATAATTAAAAAAACATGATGAAATGTATTAAAAATGTATTATTGACAAGATTAAAGAAGCTGTGATAAATAATTTTTAAATTGAAAATGTAAACTCATTTTTATGTTTGCGTTTTTTGACAACGTTGTCAAAAAACAGAAGGGAGGTGAAAAGAACAAAAACCTTAACTTACCGATATTTTGAAGTTGCCTGCCTAACACACTTAACACTAACAGTCAATTTGGAGGTGAAAGAGAATGAAACGCAAACGGGGAATAGTGTTTTTAATGACTATTGTAAGTTTCTTGTTTGTTCAAGTTAGCTGGGCACAAACCACTGAAATCAAGGTATGGTCTTTCGGATCATTTACTGATTGGCTTAAAGAGGTAGGAACGGCTTTTGAAAAAGCCAACCCCGATACCAAAGTAGAAGTAGAGGGATATCCCTACCAGCAAATGCACGACAACTTATTGATAGCAATCCAAACCGGCGTGGGTGCTCCTAATCTGGCTACCATAGAAATAAGCCAAGTAGCCAAATTTTATCGTGGAGAAAAGATAAAGCTGTTAGACTTAACTTCTTACCTTGAAAAGTCGGGTTACCGGGAAAAAATATTTGAATCAAGACTGATTCCCTTCTCCTTTAAGGGTTCTATTTATGGCATACCCTTTGACCTTACTCCCGCTGCCTTCTTCTATCGTGAAGATGTATACAGAGAAGCAGGCGTAAACCCAGAAGCCCTCCAAACCTGGAACGATTTTACCGAAGCCGCTCTAAAACTCAAAAACCAAGGCAAATACGCTTTGCAATTGGGCAACGGAGCAAGTGCCAATTCCGAGTTCGGACATTTCTGGATGTGGCTTATACAGACTGGAGGAGGTGTTTTTGACCAAGAAGCAAATGTAATTTTGGATAATGACACGGCTAAGCAGGTTCTTCAATACTATGTTGATGCGGTTTTGAAACATAAAATAGCTAATACCTCCTCCCAAGATGTTAGTTCTCCAGCATGGTGGGCCCCTTACCAAGCCTCTCAAGTGGTGTCGGATTTTGGTCCAGACTGGTATATAGGTTTCTTGAAAAACAACGTACCAAACCAGCAAGGTTTGTGGAGGATAAAACCTCTACCGGCCTGGGAAATTGGGGGTTATGCTTCCTCAACTTGGGGAGGAACCATGCTCTCTGTAATCCCAGCCAGCACCACATCCGACGAAAAAGCCTTGCGTTTCTTGTCCTACGCTCTACTTGAAAATCGGGAAAATCTTATTTCCTTTTACAAGCAGACAGGCATGATACCTCCTCGCAAAGACCTGGTGGATGCTGAAGAGTTCAATGTCCCAGATCCATACTTTGGAGGACAAAAAGTAGCACGTGTTCTCGTCGATATGGCCTCTCAGGTACCACCTTTTTATTTAGCTCCTACCTGGCCTGAAGCTACAGATTTGATGAACCGTAAAATCATTCTGGAAGCTCTACAAGGTAAAGATCCAGCAACGGTCCTTAAAGAAGCCGCCGATGAACTCCGGAAATTGAAATAAAAAGGGGTACTGTTTCAAAATGGCAAACCGGGAACATTCGCTTCCTAGAGAAAAATCCGGGGGAGACGATTCCCCCGGAAAAATAACTAAATACAGAGCTCGTTTCAAATCTTATCACCGTTTTCAGAAGAAATGGGCACCCTACATTTTTGTAACGCCCTTTCTGGTCTTTTTTGCCCTGTTCTTTCTTAATCCAGTAGTCGGGGCAATACGCATGAGTCTTTACGAATTCAAGGGGCTGGACGCCACACGCTTTAGCGGAATAGAAAACTATATAAACCTCCTAAAAGATCCACGTTTTCTTAAGGCTTTGTTAAACAGCACTTATTTCGCCGTCGCCTGGTTTATAATTTTAATACCCTTCTCTCTATTGCTGGCCGTTGCAATTAATTCGATAGATAAAAAGTTAGGAAATTTCTTTCAGGTTTCCTATTACACTCCTTCTGTAGTGAGTTTGGTGGTAGTTGCCATCGTTTTCCGGTTAATTTACGACCGAGACTTTGGTCTTGCTAACTTAATGCTTAGCTGGATAGGGGTAAAACCCCTCTCCTGGTTGGAGCAGCCAAATCTGGCTCTTGGTTCCATAATTATCCTTTCGGCCTGGCGTTATCTGGGGGTAGATATTCTCTATTTTCTTGCAGGCCTGAAAGCCATACCGAACGAAATGTTTGAAAGTGCGTCAATTGATGGTGCAAACAAACTACAAACATTTATTTATATCACTCTACCTCTTTTAAAGCCCATCTCCTCTTTTGTTATTGTCATCACTATCATAGGTTCATATCAGCTCTTTACAGAGCCCTTTCTCCTTACAGGTGGTGGACCGGGAGACACAACACTTACACCAGCACTGTATCTATACCGAACTGGCTTCTCATTTTTAAGAATGGGCTATGCAGCCTCAATGGGCTTGTTCCTGGGAGGCATAATTTTCGGTCTGTCCTTTCTACAGAGAAAGCTATTTAGAGAGGAAGAATAAGCATGTCAAAAGCTAAGTTAACCAAATTAATACTGTTAGTCATCCTTGCTCTGGGAGGTATTCTCATAATGTTACCCTTCCTATGGATGATTGCCTCTTCGTTTAAGCCAGGACAAGAAATGTTTACCTTCCCTCCCACCATTCTTCCCCGAAAATGGACTCTGGAAAGCTACGGCAAGCTTTTCAAATCCGTGCCTTTTCTCAGGTATTATTTAAACAGTGTCCTAATCACTGTTTTCTATACTTTAATAGGGCTTTTTATAAGTTCCCTGGCTGGTTTCGCGCTGGCAAAATACCGCTTTTGGGGGAGAGAAATCATCTTTTCAACGGTGATTTCAACTCTGATGATCCCGATGTACGCTTTTGTTGTTCCACTTTATGCTTTCATGGCTCGAATTGGATGGATGGACACGTATCAGGCAGTCATAATCCCTTTTGCAGCCAATGGTCTTACCATATTCTTTATGAGGCAAGGGATGCTTGCCATACCAGATGCGCTAATGGATGCAGCACGCATAGACGGGTGTACTGAATTTGGTATTTTCTGGCGAGTTGCTTTACCACTCAGCAAGCCCTCTCTCATAGTGTGCGCCATACTGCTTTCAACCTATGCTTGGAATGATTTTCTCTGGCCCCTGGTGGTACTTCGGAACTCCAACCACTTTACAGTACCTATCGCCCTTGCGAACTTTATGGGACTTTACGCTGTAGATTACGCAAGCATCATGGCTGGTTCCGTCCTGGCAACCTTGCCTGTTCTGGTGCTCTTTGTACTTTTACAGCGTTATTTTGTGGCTGGTCTCTTGGCTGGAGCCATCAAACAGTAAATCCCCACCGCGAAGGAGGTGATAACGAAAATTAAAGATAGCCGGATTCAAAATTAAGTTTTTAGGTTAGCAGTAAACCTTAAACCTTGAAGGGAGGTAAAGTCCATGCGTAAAACACTGCTTATTTTAGTAATGGTTGTTTTGTTGTCGGTTGGAATGCTGACTTCTGCAATTTGGGCTCAAGATGCTATAACCATAAGGATGTGGACTTGGTTTGACGACTTCCAGACCGCTTTTCCCAAAATTGTTGAAAAATGGAATACAGCACATCCTGATATACGCGTTGAACAACAAATTTTCAGCCTCAACGAGTACTTGCAGAAGCTCCAAGCAGCTGTTGCTGGTGGTAGCGAACCTGACATCTTTGGTCCGCACGTAATGGTGAGAAGCCTTGGTGAAGCCGGAGTTTCTCTTGACTTAAATCAGTACCTGGATGAAGAGTTTCTAAGCCGTTTCACTCCTGGCACCATTAGGCAATTCACCTGGAACGGACATCTGTACTCACTTCCTTGGACAGCTCAAACTTTTGGTATTTTCTACAATAAAGACATTTTCGCACGAATGGGGCTTAAAATTCCTGAAACCTGGGACGAACTCATCGAAACTTCTCATACCATCCGTGCCATGGACAGTTCCATTCAACCTCTACCTTTTGGCAATAGAGACAAATGGCTGGGGTGTGACTTCTTCCTACCCCTAATTACTCAGGTAACCGATGACCCAACTTTGGTGCTCGACTTAGACCGTCGCCTGAACCCAGAACGCAAAGTAAGCTGGAACAGTGAGCCGGTAATTGAAGCTCTCCGACTGGTAGAAAAATTGGTGAAAGAAGAAGTGTTTGCCCCAGGTATAAATGGTCTTGCCTACGACCAGTCACTCACTATGTTCTACATGGGCAAGGGAGCTATGTTCTACTGTGGTTCCTGGTTGCCGGTCACCATTGACAGAGAAGCCCCTGAAGGCTTCAATTGGGATGTGTTTGAAACCCCAGCCTATGCTCCTGGAAAACGGCATTGGACTGGCAATGAGAGCGGAGCCAATCTAGCTATATCTGCAAGAAGCAAACACATCAAAGAAACTATCGAATTCCTGAAGTTCATGTATAGTCCGGAAGTCTACACCGAAGCCATGATAGAAGCCCGAGGTATGCCAGCAATGCCAGAGATACTGGCAGGGTTGGAAAACCCAATTGTTAAGAAAATGGCTTCCTGGCTCAAAGATGGTGCACCTCATATACTGTATGGCGAGGGAAGCTGGGACGCCGTCGCCAATGCGGTACAGGGCCTGATGGGAGGTCAGCTCACTCCTGAAGAAGCAGCTGCTCAGATTGAAAATGACGTACAGAGAGCACGCAGCAGATAAAAACGCCTCTGGAGGGGGAGCCTACAGGCTCCCCCTCCAGAGAAAAAGGAAGTGGTGATACAGTTGCGAACAAAAATATCCTCTCTTGAAAAAAGAAAATACATTTTTGGCTATTTAATGATTCTTCCAGCGCTTGTCTTCTTCACGGTATTTGTGGTTTATCCTTCCCTGGACGCGGTGAGATTGAGCCTAAGCTTCTGGCATGGTTACGGTGAGAGAACATTTGTCGGTTTACGTAATTACATCAATCTTTTTCACGATCCAGTGTTCTGGACTGCGCTTAAAAACAACCTCATTTTCACTTTAACCACAACTATCTTACAAACCATCATTCCTATGGTCCTTGCAGCAATGCTTGCCAGAAACACCTTCTTAAACACCTTATTCAGAGTAACCTATTTTATACCCAACGTGATTTCTTTTATCATAACCGGTACTTTATGGGCTTTAATATTTGAACCCAATTTTGGACTCCTGAACACCCTATTAGAAAAGGTAGGACTGGCCTCTCTAAAACAACTCTGGCTTGCTGACTCTAAGTGGGCATTCTTGTGCATAGTTCTGGTCTCACTGTGGCAATCCATGGGATTCTATCTGGTTATTTTTTACGCTGGTCTGCAACGCATTCCTAAAGAGATATATGAAGCGGCAAGCGTGGATGGAGCTAATACCTTGAAAAAGTTCTTTTTTATTACTGTACCCCTTCTGCGTCCAGTAACCACAGTGGTAGTCATCATCAATGTTATTGGTGGATTTAAGGTGTTTGACCTTATATGGGCCATGACTACCGGAGGTCCAAACCACGCTACTGAAGTTATGGCAACCTACCTTTACACCATTGCTTTTGGAAGCATAGGTACTGGAACCCCCCGCATGGGTTATGCAGCCGCCATTGGCATGATGATCCTAATCTTTTCTGTCATAGCAAGCATTGTTCAGCTCCGCATATGGGAGGTAGATAATCTTGAATACTAGGCGCCTCGACAGGCTTCTGGGGGAACTGCTTAGGAATTTACTTCTTTTTTTGATACTAATTTTGACGATATTCCCCTTAGTGTGGATGGTAATCAATTCCTTCAAAAAGAGAGCAGGCATATTTGCAGGCCCTTTCTGGCCCAAAAAATTTATCCTTGACAACTACCGTTTTGTGCTGGAAAACCTTCACATTGGAAATTATTTTTTAAATACTGCGCTGGTAACTGCAGTGTCCATCCTACTCATTTTAATGTTCTCCACCATGGCTGGCTACAGCTTTGCAAAGATAAAGTTTCCCGGAAGAAACATAATATTTTTAGCTTTGATAGCCTCTCTGACCATTCCGCCCCAGGTAACCCTGATACCACTTTTCTTGATGCTCAAGGAAATGTCTCTACTTGACTCGCTAACAGGTCTGATTCTCAGCTACACAGGGTTGAGTATGGCTTTCTCCATATTTCTCATGCGCGCTTTCTTCATGACCATTCCAGATGTTCTACGAGAGTCAGCTATTATTGACGGCGCATCCGAGTTCACAGCTTTTTGGAAAATAATCCTACCTCTTGCTAAGCCGGGCATAGCTACGGTAACTATATTTCAGTTTGTAACTATATGGAATGAATTCATGTACGCCGCAACCTTCATACTGAGTTCCGAAAAAAGAACCCTCCAACCAGCAATTCGATCCCTAGTAGGTCGTTACTCCACTGACTGGGGTGCGCTCTGTGCCAGCATGTTTCTGGCTGTAATACCTATTTTAATTACCTTCCTGATTCTCCAGAAACAATTTATCAAGGGATTAACTGCAGGGGCTATAAAGGGCTGAGGTGAAAAGGGAATGCGTGTAGCCGTTGTCGGACTTGGATTTGGTGAACTGCATGCTCGTGCCCTTAGCAAAATAGAAGAAATATCGGAACTCGCCCTCTGTGACCGTGACCAAAAAAGACTTTTACAAGTTGCCGAAAAGTATGATAAGGTGACCTATCTTACAACTTCTTATCAAGAAGTACTTACCGATAAAACAATTCAGGCGGTAACCCTTGCAATCCCGCACTACCTCCATTACGCTCTGGCTGAGAAAGCCCTTCAAAGCGACAAACACGTCTACTGCGAAAAGCCTTTGACCACCGATTTTGAAAGTGGCAAAAGACTGGTCAAACTTGCCCAAGAGAGGAACTTGCTGTTAACCACTGGCCTGAACATGCGCTACTACGAGCATTACCAAAAAGCCCACCTTTTACTCCAGCAGGGAGCAATAGGTAAGGTATTTCTGGTGGAATGCTTCGCAAGAGCTAATGCCAGAGGGCTTGGTGGATTTAGGCTTAAAAAAGAACAGGCTGGAGGAGGTTGCCTAATAGATTCAGGTGCTCACCGCTTTGACCTCCTGAGATGGCTTCTGGGACCCATCAAGGAAATCTACGCCAAAGGAGGCAACTTTGTGTTACAGCAAATGGAAGGCGAAGATACTGCGGTAGTCAATCTACATTTTGAAAATGGCATTTTGGGAACCATGGTCTGCAGCTGGGGTACCCAGGTTCCAAAGTGGGACGAGGGTATAAACATATATGGGGATCAAGGCACCCTTTATTTATGGGATCACAACCTCTCTCTACGTCTTAGAAATTATCAAGGAAAAGAAGAAATTTACATAGGTAAAATCTCCTACGAAGATTCTGTCCTTTTAAGCATCAAGGATTTTATAGAAAAAATCCACATCGGGAATTTCCAAATAGACCTAGTAAGGAATTTAGCCCATTTACAGCTTGTTGAAGCTGCCTACCAATCAATGCAAAGTAACATTGTTTTTAAAATTAACAATCCTATATAAGACGAAAGGGAGGATGTAACATGATTAAGGGTTTTGATCACGTTACGATTACCGTGTCTGATCTTAAACGTTCGATACACTTTTATCGAGATATATTGGGCCTCAAAGTTCGGGGCATGTTAACCCAGAACGAAGGCAAGTTCAAGTTAGTCTACGTCGATGCTGGTAACGCTGTTATAGAGCTATTCCACTTTGAAGGAGAGGAAGGCCAGCCCCTACTGGAAACGAAAAATCAAGACATAGGCATAAAGCACTTTGGCTTCAAAGTGGATAACGTTGACGAGTTTATCAAGCACCTCAAAGAGAACAATGTGGAAATAACCTTAGAACCCTTTGACGCCGCCGGAGGAGTAAGAATTGCCTTCTTTAAAGATCCCGATGGAGTACTGCTTGAAGCAGTTCAAGGAGAACTCGCTTTGCTTCCTTTCAAGGAGGGCAAGTAGTAAATGCCCAATCATACTGCTTATATCACCGGAGCAGATAGGGGGCTCGGGCTTGCGCTGACCAGGGTGTTACTTGAGAAGGGTTATCAGGTTTATGCAGGACAATTTCTCCCCGAATGGCCAGAACTTGAAGAACTTAAAAAGAAATTTCCAGAGAGGCTCTTTATTGTACCTCTTGACGTAGCCAGCGTCCAATCAGTAAAAAAGGCCGCCAAAGAAATCGCAAACACCACTTCCTTCATCGATGTTCTGATCAATAACGCAGCAGTATATCTTGAAAAAAGATCGGGAACCATCTTGGAAGAACTCTGTTTTGAGGATATGTTACGTACCTTCGACATAAATGCCCTGGGACCACTTCGGGTTACTCACTCAGTAATCAACTTAATAATGAAAAGCACTAAGAAAATGATAATCAATATATCTTCAGAAGCAGCAAGCATAACCAACTGCTGGCGTAAAAAGGAGTTTGGATATGCAATGTCAAAGGTGGCGTTAAACATGCAATCGGCCATTTTGCAAAACCACCTTAAAGAATACGGAGTAAAAGTTTTGGCCATTCATCCTGGTTACCTTCAAACTTACATGTTAGGTAGGAAAAATTTAGAAGCCGACCTAAGACCCGAAGAATCAGCTATTAAAATCTACGAAAATTTTATTTCCCAAAAATTTGACTTGGAAGGACCCATTTTCTATGACTATCTGGGCAGAGAATTGCCCTGGTAGATTGACGAACCTGCTTGCAGGGTAAAAGGGAGGAATAAACGACCGTGAAAAGAGAAATGTTTCCAGGCGATTTTTTATGGGGGGTTGCCACCGCTTCTTATCAGATAGAAGGAGCCTACAATGAAGATGGAAAAGGCGAAAGTATCTGGGACCGTTTTGCGCATGCTCCAGGAAAGATTAAAGACGGCACCACAGGGGATGTTGCCTGTGACCACTACCACCGCTACCGTGAAGACATTGCTCTTTTGAAAGAGCTCGGAGTTAACGCTTATCGCTTTTCGGTCTCCTGGCCACGGATATTCCCTTGTGGAAAAGGCGAGGTGAACCAGAAAGGCCTCGATTTTTACGATGCGCTGGTTGACGAACTCCTCAAGCAGGGAATAAAACCCCTGCTTACCCTTTATCACTGGGACCTGCCCCAGCCCTTGCAGTTTCACGGAGGATGGACCAACACTGATACCGTGCAGGCTTTTTTAGAATATGCAATGCTCCTCTTCAAAAAGCTGGGAGACCGGGTGGAACTATGGGCCACTTTTAACGAACCCTGGTGCATCTCCTTTCTTGCGCACGAACTTGGAGAACACGCGCCAGGCATTAAAGACCTTCGCACAGCTCTCCAGGTAGCCCACAACGTGCTGGTAGCACACGGCAAAGCGGTTAAAGCATTCCGCAGTGAAAACCCATCCGGTAAAACCGGCATCGTGCTCAACCTTTACCCAGTACACCCTTCCTCTGAATCGGAGCAGGATAAAGAAGCGGCCATTTTGAGCGATTGCTACCGCAACCGCTGGTTTCTGGACCCGGTATTTAAGGGAGAGTATCCCCAAGAACTCCTGAGCGTATATCAAAAACTTTATGGAGATTTTGCTAAGGACTACGAAAGCATCCAGGTTGCTTGTGAAAAAATAGATTTTTTAGGCGTCAACTACTACTCCCGAGAAGTAGTAAGCCATGATCCCAAAAGCATCTTGAAATCAAAAACAGTGAAAGTGGAAGCAAAACGCACCGACATGGGCTGGGAAATTTACCCCCAGGGTATTCAGGAAATACTGGTCAGAATAAACAGGGAATACGGACCCATTGACCTCTATGTTACCGAAAATGGTGCTGCTTTTAAAGATGAATTGAAAGACGGTGAAATTCGGGACTATGAACGTATCGACTTTCTCAAAGAACACTTTAAAAACACCTACTATGCCATCCAGCAGGGGGTACCCGTTAAGGGCTATTTTGTGTGGAGCCTTATGGACAACTTCGAATGGGCGCACGGCTACAGCAAGCGCTTTGGCCTGTTCTACGTGGACTACAACGATAACCTGAAGCGTATACCCAAAGAGAGTGCCCGCTGGTTCAAAAAATTCCTGAACAATGAAATATCACTGGAAGAATAGCAAAACAACACAGCCTTTATTTACTTTAAGCTTTAAATCTGGAAAAATAAAGGGAGCAACTTTGAATCATTAACTACAGGAGGGCAAAGCAATGGATTACGGACGCTTGAAGATCGAAGATGTGGTGGTAATCAGCATTTTTCCCGGAGAGTATGTGCTGGAAACAGTTGAAGAAGTAATTCAAAAGGAAAAAATCAAAAACGGTGTGGTTTTGACTGGCTTTGGTACCCTGAGTGAGGTGCATCTCCACTGGGTAACCACCACCGGCCTTCCCCCGGTAGAGCATTTCGAAAAATACGAAGGACCTTTTGAGTTACTTTCTCTTCACGGGGTAATTGCCAATGGAGAACCCCACATTCATGCTGTGGTATCCGACGTCAAAGGTGCCTATGGAGGCCACCTGGAACATGGAAACAAAGTGCTGTATCTGTGCGAGATGGCTATCGGGGTTCTCTCTGAAGCGCCGATGAAGCGCGAGATAACCAAAGAAGGACTGAAGCAGCTGCGCTTCGGAAAGTGAGCGAATAAAAGGCGTGCCCAGTGGTTTTTAAAGGGCACGCCTTTTATTGTTGCTTGAGCTACTCCACCAGCGGAGACCATTTTTCCTTGAAAGGATTGGTACGAATAGCGAGTGAAAAAAGGTAAGGAAATTTCTCTTTGAGATAGAAAAGATAATTAAGCCATTCCCGGAGCAGGTGTCCCCAAGCTCTTTCTACATCACCGGTGAGGTGCTTGATATCGCTTTCTGGCAAGGTGGCGAAATCGCCACGAAAATGCAGTTCTTCCTCAAGATGAAAAACTGCTTGCAAAAGCTGGGTGAATTTTTCGTTCTCAAGGAGAACCGGATTTTCAAGCAAGCGTACCAGAAACTCCCGGTTTTCACCCAGAAAAGAGCGTAAAGATTCCAAGTCCTCAGGACTCAGGACAAGCTGAGGAGAATAATTCTTTAGCTTGAGCAGCGCACGCTGAAAATCTTTTCTGGACCAGCTGGCATCCACCACAAAGAGGGGTTTCACATCCTCGATAGCAGCGTCTTCTTTAGCCAGCATCTCCAGCATCCTTCGTCCCACTAAACTGAAGAAGGTACCCACCACCATGTTGAGCTTCTCCAGACGGTTCCTTTTCTCTCGCTCTCCAAGGAGCGACTCTACCACCAAGCCAACCAAAAGGACCTCTACCGGCAGAAAAGCGATATCCCCCAGAAGGTATATGAAAATGTGGTGAGCATCGCGGAAGATGAGAAAGTGTAACCAGTAAAGAAAAGCTGAGATAACCAAAAGCAGGATACCCAGGGCAACCTTCTCAGGCAGTCTACTACGCATTACTTTCTCCTCCTTGCTCAATCCAGTAGCACCTTTTGAAAATACTACCATCAGTACTCTGAAACTATCAAGCTTTAAAAACTGGTGGATACCTAAAACTTGCGCTCAAATCAAAAATGCATGCTAAGTGGAAACACTCCTGGCAGCCTTTATGGTGCCTTCTGTGTTGTATGATAAAATCACAGCTGCGCAGGGTGGTGAAAATGTGAAACTCGAAGAAACATTGTAGACAAAGAGCTTTTCGAGAGCGCTCAGTAAATACAGAGATGAGGTCTCCGGAACAACCGAGAGCCACTTAAGATAGAGTTCACACTTCATGGGTTATAAGCACACTAAAACCATTCCTGCCCACCACGCCCTTCTCTTAATCTTTTGAGACCATACCTCTCGTCACAAACACTTGTTTTTAAAGGCCAAAAATGCTATAATTATAAAAACTTTTCCCGGGAAGGATGTTGCTTGACCACCCAATCTTCTATAGAAGAAATTAAAGAATGGATAGATCTTTTAATAGGGAAAGAGGTAGTTATCGAAGTTAACAAAGGCCGCAAACGGACGGTAACCCGCCGAGGAACAGTTGAAAAAGCGTATCCTTTCTTCTTTACGCTCCGCATGGACGTCGATGGTTCCTGTCAACGCATCTCCTTTAACTACGTGGACATCCTCACCAAAACCATAGAAGTAGAAGTACTGTAAGACATACGCACCCTACTTTTCTTACCTCTCAAAGTGCGTTACAATTCTCCTGTTATGGAGAAAATTCTTCCTTTTCCTTTCCGAGTATCAATAGAAGAAGCGCTTACCATTCAAAAAGAACTGGAAAGAAGAATCTCCCTGCATTACACCCTGGAAGATGCTTCTGTAAACTGCATTGGGGGCATCGATGTTTCCTACCTTAAAAGTGGCTTTTCAATGGCAGTTGCTGTGGTGCTTTCCTTTCCCGAGTTTCAGCTTCTGGAAGTTCAGGTAGGCAAGGCTCCTGCTTCCTTTCCGTATATCCCTGGTTTTTTATCCTTCAGGGAGGGTCCAGCTATAGAGAAAGCGCTTTCCCGGATAAAAAAGGAACCCCAGCTCTGGTTTTTTGACGGACAGGGCATAGCCCATCCCCGCGGGGTGGGCCTGGCCAGTCATATCGGTGTGCTCTTTGACCTGGTCTCCATAGGCATTGCCAAAAAACCCCTGATTGGAGAATTTGAACCACCTCCCCCTGAAAAAGGAGCTTATTCACCGCTTTACTATCAGGAAAAGCAGGTGGGTTTTGCAGTGCGTACCCGCAAGAACGTGAAACCCATTTACGTTTCCCCTGGACACAAAATCAGCCTGGAAGGTGCTCTCAGGTGGGCTCTCAAGGCAACAGGTAGGTACCGCCTTCCGGAGCCAACCCGCATAGCGCACCAGTTATCTCAAAAGCTTAAAAAGGAGGGCCAAGACCTTGGACCAGGAAATACTGTTTTCTGAACTTGGAGAAAAGCCCAGCCACCACAACAAAGTGGTGATAACTGTGGTGGGGCTTGACCACATTGGCATCATTGCAGGTATAACTTCGGTTCTGGCACAATACCAGGTGAATATCGAAGATATCACCCAGAAAATACTCGGCGAATACTTCACAATGATTTTAATTGGGGATATTTCCCGTTGCACCACCGACCTCAAAACCCTGAAGGAAGCGCTAACCCGACAAGGAGAGGCGATAGGAGTCAAAGTCTTTATGCAGCACGCAGAAGTATTTCACGCCATGCACCGCATATAAGGAGAACGTAGGCCATGCTTTTTGACCGCTCTGAAATTCTGGAAACATTGCGCATGCTCCAGCTTCAGAACCTGGATGTGCGCACGGTAACTCTGGGTATAAACATTCTGGACTGTCGCCTGGATACCCTCCAGCGAACCCGAAAACGGATAGTTGAAAAAATTGAAAAAATAGCTGGTGATTTTCACCAGGTGGTGGAAGAAATCGCTCTGATTTATGGAATACCCATTGTTAACCGCAGAATTGCCCTTACTCCTATGGCATTGCTTTTCAAAGCCGAAGATGAACCTCAGGAATTGCTGGAACTGGCCCAGGATATTGACAATCTTGCCGCATCGCTGCGGGTGGACTTTGTAGGCGGCTTTTCAGCGCTCATTCACAAGGGTTGTACCAAAGCCGAAGAGGTTTTTATCCACAATCTACCCCAGATACTTGCAGGCACAGAGCGTATTTGCGGTTCTGTGAACGTTGCTTCTTCAAAAAGCGGTATCAACGTGGATGGAATACTGATGATGGGGGAGGTCATTAAAGAAACTGCTGCCTTAAGCGCTCACCGAGATGCTATCGCCTGCGCCAAACTGGTGGTCTTTGCCAATGCCCCGGAAGACAACCCCTTTATGGCTGGCGCCTTTCATGGGGTAGGTGAACCTGAAGCAGTCATCAATGTTGGAGTCAGCGGTCCTGGGGTGGTCAAGGAAGTGGTGGAGCGGAATCCCCAAGCTTCCTTAGGAGAACTCGCCGAAATAATCAAACGCACAGCCTTCAAAATTACCAGAGTGGGCGAGTTGATTGGCAGGGCTGTAGCTTCCCGCCTGAAGGTAGAATTCGGAATTGTGGACCTTTCCTTAGCTCCCACACCGCGGGTTGGCGACAGCGTTGCCGAAGTGATTCAAGCCATGGGGATAGAAAAATGTGGTGCCTGGGGAACCACGCTGGCCCTTGCCTTGCTGACCGATGCCTGCAAAAAGGGGGGCACTATGGCTTCTTCCCGAGTGGGAGGCTTGAGTGGAGCTTTCATCCCAGTAAGTGAGGATGCTGCCATGAATGAAGCCGCTTTGTGCGGTGCGCTGAGCATGGAAAAACTGGAAGCACTCACCAGCGTTTGCTCGGTAGGACTGGACATGATTGCCATTCCCGGAGACACTCCTTCGGAAGTGATTTCCTGCATCATGGCCGATGAAATAGCTATCGGAGTTATTAACCATAAAACAACTGGTGTACGCATCATCCCTGTCCCTGGCAAAAAAGCCGGAGACCGGGTAAGCTGGGGAGGACTACTGGGAGAAACGGTAGTGATGCCCGTTAACCGCTTTTTAGGAAGTCAGTTCATTAAAAGAGGGGGTCACGTTCCAGCCCCGATAACCAGCCTCAAAAACTGACTTCATTGACAGTAATTTCCCCTTTGGATATAATTGTGTTGCTTGTGGAGAAGCATAAGCTGGGGTGTGGCCAAGCGGTAAGGCAAGGGACTTTGGATCCCTGAGCGGAGGTTCGAATCCTCCCACCCCAGCCAGTTCGGAATAAATAAAACAGCGCGACTGAGGCAAGTCGCGTTTTATTTTTAGCTCTTGAGGAGAAAATGGACTTATCCAACTGGGCTCTTTGCGTTCTGGCTGCTGGTGAAGGAAAAAGAATGGCCTCCCAGATACCCAAAAATTTTATCCCGGTTCTGGGACGTCCTCTTTTTGCATACCTGTTCGAAGAAATCAAGGCGTGCCAGTTCGGCGAAATCGCAGTGGTCATTCGCAAGGAGATGCAAGAATACCTCCAGGAATTCCTGGCTAAAGAACCAAGACTGAAAATGGTATTTCAGGAAAGACCATTGGGAACAGCACATGCCCTGCAATCAGCGTTACCTGAACTCTCGAGTTCCACCGAAAAAGTGATGGTTATCTACGCAGATATGCCACTTTTGCGCCATGAAACCCTGAGTAGCTTTGCCAGTTTTTTCCTTGCCAACCAGCTCGAGGTTGCTCTGACCACTTCCCTGGTAGAAGACCCTCGAGGATACGGAAGGATTGTCCGCAGCGCATGCGGAGAGGTGCTTGAAATCCGGGAAGAAAAAGACTGCTCACCTGAAGACCTTGCCATTAAAGAGGTCAACATCGGCATTTTTGCCTTTGACCGCCTAACCATCCAGGACTTGCTGGCTCGGGTTGATAACTGTAACCAGCAGGGAGAGTTTTATCTCACCGATGTGGTTGCACTGGCCTGCAAAGAAAAGCGAAAGCTCAAAAGCTACACTCTACCCTGGAGAGAGGAGTTCATCAATCTCAACACGCCTTCTGACCTTGCTGCAGTAACAGCATACCTGCGTAACCAGAAGAATCAGTCACTGCTTGGACAGGGCGTAAAAATGATAGACCCTGAAAATACCTGGGTAGACTGGGAAGTAGAAATAGGAAGAAATACCTGGCTTTATCCGGGAACGGTAATTGAGGGCAAAAGCAAAATAGGAGAAAACAACCGTATTGGACCTTTCAGCTTGCTGGTTGATACCACAACCGGCAATAGCTGCAAAATCATTTTCAGCGCGGTGGAAGGAGCAGTGATAGAAGACGAGGTGGAAATCGGACCTTTTGCCCACCTGCGCCCGGGCACACAACTTGAGAGAGGGTGTCGCATAGGAAATTTCGTAGAGGTGAAAAACTCGCACATTGGTGCGGGAACCAAAGCATTGCACCTTGCCTACCTGGGTGATGCCCAAATTGGGAAAAAAGTGAACATCGGTGCTGGTACCATCACCTGTAACTACGACGGAAGCAGGAAAAACCCCACTTTTATCGAAGACGAGGTGTTTATAGGAAGCAACAATTCTCTGGTTGCTCCAGTAAGGATTGGAAGAGGTGCCTACACCGCGGCTGGTTCCACCATCACCAGAGACGTTCCGCCAGAGAGCCTGGGTATAGCGCGTGCTCGGCAAAAAAACCTGGAAAACTGGGTTCAAAAAAAGAAAGAGCGGGAGATGAAAAAGGAGCAATGATCAATCTGAACCTCCATCAGCATCTCAAGGTCTTTTCTGGTAATGCCAACCCGACGTTGGCACAGGAAATTTGCTGGTATCTGGATGTTCCACTGGGAAGAGCAGACGTGGGAAGGTTTCCCAACGGGGAAATCCGGGTCCGCATCGAAGAAAGCGTTCGTGGTTGCGATGTGTTCGTCATTCAGCCCACGTCCCCCCCAGCCAACGATAACCTGATGGAACTCCTCATTATGATAGATGCCTTGAGCAGAGCCTCGGCAAAGCGCATAACGGCTGTCATACCCTTTTACGGATATGCTAAGCAAGACCGGAAAACTAAAGGCAGAGAACCCATCTCTGCCAAACTGGTTGCTAACCTGCTGGTAACCGCTGGAGCCAACCGGGTGTTGACCATGGACCTTCATGCCGGGCAAATCCAGGGATTTTTTGATATTCCCGTTGATAATCTGGCGGCTCAGTCACTGCTTGCTCGTTATTTTGCTTCCAAAAACCTGCAAAATCTGGTGGTGGTCAGTCCTGATGTAGGCGGCACCGCCCGAGCAAGAAACTTTGCCAACCGTTTGCAGGTCGACCTTGCAGTTATCGATAAACACCGTCCTAACTATGCTCAGGTGGAAATCATGAACATCATTGGTGACGTCAAGGACAAAACTGTCATCATTGTTGACGACCTCATTGACACTGCAGGGACGTTGGTTGAAGGAGCCGAAGCCCTGCTTAAAAAGGGTGGTGCAAAAGAAGTTTATGCTTGTGCCACACATCCTGTTTTCAGTGGTCAGGCAGTGGAAAAGATTGCTAATTCCCCCATCAAAGAAGTCGTGGTAACCAACACCATCGACGTTAGCGAAAAGATAAGCAAAACTTCTTCATCGAAAATAAAAGTTCTCTCGGTGGCTCCAATCTTTGCAGAGGCCATAAAGAGAATTCATGGGGAACTCTCTATAAGCGAACTCTTCGTCTAATAAGTGGAGGTGGCATAAATGAGTCAAAAAGAGACCATTCTGATCAATCTTGAAAAAAGGGAATCCACAGGGAAAGGAGTTGCCAGGAAGCTGCGCCGTGCAGGATGGGTACCCGGAACTCTTTATTCAAGGCGTAGCGGCCAGGAAGGCTCATTGCCTGTCAAGGTGAAAGAAACCGAGTTGCGGAAAGCACTTCATGTACCGGGCATAATGCACCATTTGGTGGAGTTTTCCATAAATGGGGAAAAGCAGCGCGGCATTATTAAGGACATACAGCGCAACCCCCTGAAAGATGAAATATGGCATGTGGACTTCTATGCGGTGCTCGGCGACCAGAAAATATCGCTCTCCATACCGGTGGTATTGAAAGGAGAAGCGAAAGGGGTTAAGGAAGGAGGCATTTTGGAATTTGCCACTCAGGAGCTGGAAGTGGAATGTCTACCTGATGCCATTCCTGAAGCCATAGAAGTGGACATCTCCAATCTCGAAATTGGCGACTCCATACACGTGGGGGACATCCAACCACCAGAGGGAGTTACCATAACTGAAAGCCCCGACGAAGTGGTGGTTTCAGTAATTCCACCTGAAGTGAGCGTTGAAGAGGAAGCTGCCGAAGCCGAAGAAGAGGAAGAAGCTCAGCCCGAAGTGATTAAAAAAGGAGGAGAGGCAGAAGAGTAGTGCCCTATCTTGTGGTAGGTCTGGGTAACCCAGGTGAAAAATACGCCCTTACCCGGCACAACGTGGGTTTTCGAGTGGTGGATAGGATTGCCTGCAAGGAAAAAGTTTGCTTTTCGAAAACCCCTTATTACTGCTTTTCTATCTTTAAGACCGGCAACCAAGAGGTGTTTCTGATAAAACCACTGACCTATATGAACCGAAGTGGTGTGGCCATGCAGGCCTTCCTGGAAGACCAGGCCTTTACAGTTGATGACCCCCAAAAGATAATCGTGGTTCATGACGAAATCGACCTTCCACCAGGTACCCTGCGCATTAAAAGGGGCGGTGGCACTGCTGGCCATCGAGGTCTTAATTCTCTGGTCGAAGCCTTGAACACTCAGGACTTTGTGAGAGTGAGGGTGGGAATAGGCAAACCTGAACGCAAAGAGTTCATGGTTGATTACGTTCTGGGCATCCCCAGCGATGCCCAGGAAATGCTACTCCTTGAGCGAGCAGAGCAAAAAGCCGTGGAGGCAATTTACTGCATCTTGCAAGAAGGCATTCAGAAAGCAATGAACATTTACAACGCAAAGAGGGAGGAACTGAGCGAAGAAAGTAGCGATGCAAAAATCTGAACGACTGGCCAAAGTAATTTCCGCTTTACTGCAACCTACCTTTGTCGCCGCCTTTCTTTACGGAGTAGTTTCTTTTTCCTTTTTACAACCTCCCTCCAAAGCTCTCTTCTATTGGCTGGTTGGGTTTCTTTTTGCCACTCTGCTACCTACGCTCCTGGTAATCAAGCTGGCCCAAAAAGGTAGGGTTTCAGATCCCGACCTTCCACATCATCGGGAAAGATTTATTCCTTACCTTTTGATTACCGCACTCTATGCAGCAGGCTTTTTGGTTCTCTATCTCCTGAAAGCTCCCCACCCACTTCTTGGAATAACCGCCTGCTACATCGGAGTGACTGCAGTGGGCGCTTTCATTTCTCTTTTCTGGAAAATCAGTATGCATCTTGCCGGCGTAGCAGGGCCAGTAACTGCTCTCGTCTACTACCTGAACCCTTCCTGGGCATTGCTATACGCCCTGCTTTTCCTTTTGGGCTGGGCCCGCTTGTACCTTAAAAAGCATAACCTTTACCAGATTTTGGCAGGCAGCGCTTTTTCTGCCCTAATGACCTACGGAATACTCCATCTCTGGTTTCAAAAATAGCAAAACTGTATATACAATAATTTAAAATGGACGTAATTCTCCGACTGCGGACTTTTCTGAAAACCATCACTCAGCAACTTGCACAATACCAGGTTATTCACCTGAAGAGCGAGGCCCTGATAAGGCCTTTGGTTGCACTCTTTGCTGCTTCTTGGTATCGTCTGCCGCTTTTTTACGTGGTACCAGACCGAAAAACTCAGAACAAAGTTAAAATCCTGCTGGAAGAGCTGTCTACACTTTTTTTTGATGCGAAAGCCAGCATCTTCACATTCGAAAACGCTCCTCGACAGGGCATTATCCTGCAGGAACACCTTCGAAATCAAAAGCCTTTCTCCATTTTTTTGCTTAAAGCCGAAGACCTTTCCTGCGAAATCGAGGAGCTGGAATTCTTCATGGAACATTCTCTTTTGCTTGAAAAAAATCGAGAATACCCACGCACCAGCCTGCTTGAAAAACTGGAAAAAATGGGTTACCAGAGAGAAGACTTTGTAAGAGAACCTGGCTCTTTTGCCTTACGAGGAGAGGTTCTGGACATATTCTCCCCCCAGATGGAACATCCAGTACGAACCTACTGGTTTGCCAATGTACTGGAAAAAATGAAGCTTTTCACAGCAGACACCCAGCGTACCTTTTCGGAAGTGGAACAAGCGCTAATCATTCCAGCCAGCGGCCGTTTTAAAAAACTGCTTCTTCAGGAAGTGCTGAACAAAGTGCAAGGAATCATATTCTGGGACGATGTTTTCCATGAAAAAAGCCCTTTAAGTCTCCCCTACCAGGTTTTTTCCGGCATAGTACCCCGGAGAGAGCACCGCAGTGTTGAGATATTGAGTGAGCCGCTGCCCCTCTTTAGTGGTCGAATGGAACGCTTTCTCAGTTACCTCAGGGAAAATGCTTTTCAAAAAGTGTTGATAACGCTGCCAGCGGAAAAGCTGGAAAGCCTTGCCAGCATTTTGAGAGAGGCTGCCATCCCTTTTAGCAGTGAAATCCACGCTGAAGAAAAAATCATTATTGTGCCTTCCAATCTTCCCCAGGGATTCAGTATCCCTGAAACCGGATTAGCCATATTTTCTGCCCGAGAAATACTGGGCTTCACCTACCCCCATCCTTCTTCTGGGAGAGCCACGCCTCGCGAGGAAGGAGAGCTGCTGCGAGAAATCAAGGAAGGAGACTACGTGGTTCATGAGGAACATGGTGTCGGCATCTTTAAGGGTTTGAAAGAACTGGTAGTGGAAGGCGTGCGCAGGGTTTATATAGAAATTGAGTATGCTGCTTCAGACAAGCTCTATGTCCCCGTAGACAATGCACATCTGGTGCAAAAGTACGTTGGCGGTGAAGGGGTAAGGCCTCGCCTGCAACGCTTGGGGAGCGACGAATGGAGCAAAATTAAAGAGCGAACCAGGAAACAAGCAGGCAAAATAGCCAGGGAATTGGTCGAGCTTTATGCCCGTAGGATACTGGAAGGAGGACATGCTTTTTCCCCGGATACCACGTGGCAGAAACAGCTGGAGCTGGCTTTCCCCTATCTCGAAACACCTGACCAGAGAAAAACCATTGAAGAAGTAAAAAAAGACATGGAGTCACCCAAACCCATGGACCGCCTGGTCTGCGGAGACGTTGGATTTGGAAAGACCGAGATTGCCGTCCGAGCCTCCTTCAAAGCGGTTATGGACGGAAAACAGGTGGCACTTTTGGCTCCAACTACTCTCCTTTCCGAACAACACTACATAACCTTCCGAGAAAGGATGAAGGATTTTCCAATTAGGATAGAAGTCCTGAACCGCTTCAAAAGCCTTGCGCAGCAGCGGGAAATTGTGGAACAGATTAAAAAAGGGCAAGTGGATATCGTAATTGGCACTCATCGTTTGTTGCAAAAAGACATCGCCTTTAAAGACCTGGGGCTTTTAATCATTGACGAGGAACAGCGATTTGGTGTTTTTCACAAGGAAAAACTGAAACAGCTGAAAGTGGGCGTGGACGTACTTACCTTGACCGCAACTCCCATACCTCGAACTCTTTATCTCTCCTTACTGGGAATACGAGACATAAGCTGCATTGAAACGCCACCTGAGGGGAGAAAAAACATTCACACTTTGGTGTTGCCCCGCAAAAAAGAGTACATCCAGCAAGCAATCGCTCAGGAGTTGGAACGTGAGGGACAAATTTTCTATGTATGTCCTCGCATCAAAGATTTAATGAAAATAGCCGAAGAGCTGAGAGAAATGTTTCCCAAAATCAACTTTGCTTTTGCCCACGGCAGAATGAGCGGCAAAGAACTGGAAAAAATCATGACCGACTTTTATCAGGGCAAAATCCCTCTTCTTCTCTGTACCACCATCATTGAAATCGGGCTGGATATCCCCTCAGTCAACACCTTAATCGTGGACCCGGCAACTCACTTTGGGTTAGCCCAGCTCTATCAACTACGCGGGAGAATAGGCAGAGGAAATCGAGAAGCGTATGCGTATTTCTTTTATCCTCGTCACCTGGACCACAAAGCCCGGGAACGCCTCAACGCACTTCTTGAATTCACTGAAACCGGTTCTGGCTTCAAATTGGCTCTACGAGACCTTGAAATTCGCGGAGCTGGGAATATACTTGGTCCGGAACAGCACGGCTTTATTCAGGAAGTTGGATTTCACCTCTATTCTCGACTTCTGGAAGAGGAAATTGCACGGCTAAAGGGAGAAATCGAGCAGTTACCCTCGGAGTTTCCAGTTCAAATTTCCCTTAAGGAAGAAGCTTACCTACCCGATTACTACATTTTTTCTGAGTCAGAAAGACTGCGTTATTACCAGAAGCTGCTCAAAGCTTTGAACGAGGAAGAAATAGCAAAAATCGCTGAAGAAATGGAAGACCGCTTTGGGAAAATGCCTCCTCCAGTCTCTACCTTGTTTTCTCTCACAAAGCTCAAGTATTATGCTAAAATAACTCAGGTTGAAGAGATTAAGCAGGAAGGAACACGAATATTCATTATCGGACCTTTGGAAGCATTGGTCAGGTTGCAAAGCGCTTTTCGGGAAAGTGCGGTAGCAACAATTCTTACCAGGTACAAAGACCGAGCTGCGCTCAGAATGCCATTTATCGGTACCAAAAAGTTAGCTCAGCTCTTAGAAAAGGTGATCCGAAATGGACAAACATAGAGAGGCTTCAGAGCTTTTCCAGGAACTGCTTTTCATTGTTGACACTTTGCGGGGAGAAAATGGCTGTCCCTGGGACAAGCAACAAACCCGGGAAACCCTCAAACCTCTTATGATAGAAGAGCTTTATGAAGCTTTTGAGGCTATCGACAAGGGGGACGAAGAAAGCCTTAGTGAAGAACTTGGCGACATGCTCTTACACATCATTTTTCACGCCAGAATAGGCAAGGAGAAAGGTACTTTCACCATAGAACAGGTTCTTCAGAAAATAATTTCCAAAATGCGGGTGCGACATCCCCACGTCTTTGGAGAAGTGCAAGCCAAGGATGTGCAGGAAGTACTGAAAAATTGGGAAGAAATCAAGGACCGCAAGGAAAAAAGAGAAAGCATGCTTGCCTCGATACCCCGTCACCTACCAGCGCTTCTGCGTGCACACGCCATTCAGTCTCGAGTGGCCAGGGTGGGATTTGACTGGCACAATGCCGACGCAGTATGGGCTAAGGTCCTGGAAGAGCTCGAAGAACTGGATGCAGCACGCAAAAGCAATGACCAGGAACGCATGACGCGAGAATGGGGGGACCTGGTCTTTGCTCTGGTGAACCTGGCCCGTCATCTAAACATTGATCCCGAAGAAGCACTAAGAAAAACCTGCGATCGCTTTACTGAGCGTTTCAACTTTATAGAAAGGGAGCTGGAAAAGCAAGGTAAGAAACCATCTCAAGCATCCCTGGAGGAGATGGATAGTTTATGGGAGAAGGCCAAAGAAAACTCATGCTGATTACGCTTGAAGAGCTCATGAAAAGAGTGGAAGTTCTGCTGCCCCTTATCCGGGGATGGAACCCGGACCTCCTGGTGGGAGCAAGTAATGGAGGTATTATCATTGCAGGTATACTTAACCAGTTTCTAAACCGAGAACTGCGGACGCTTGACTTTGACGAAAGCAAGCAGGAAGTCCGCTGGGAAGCAGTGGGCAACCTTCCAGGTAAAAGAGTGCTCTTAATCAGTGCCTATCCAATCCCTGAGCAACTTCTCCATCACATAGAAAACTTCTTAAAAGAAAGAGGCGCTCTTTCCATAGTTTACTTGGTGGGAGTAGGCAGTGGAGGAGATTATTCCTGCTTCCCAGAGCTATCGAGAGAGGAAACGGTTTTTCCCTGGGAACCAAGTGAGAATTGACAAATACCTGAAAATCAGCGGGATTTTTAAGCGCAGGACACTGGCCCAAACAGCCTGTCGAAGTGGCAGAATACTTATCAACGGACGACCTGCCAAACCAGGAGACAGGGTAAGGGTGGATGACGAAATCACTCTGCTGCATCCGGCCTGGAAAATGGTAATCAGGGTGAAAATGGTACCAGAACGCAAACTGCCACCTCAGGAAGAGCTGTATGAAGTGCTTTCCAGAGAAAAGAGGGGGGAAGATCTTTGAAAATAGTGATCTGCCCGGATTCTTTTAAGGGGAGTCTGCAAAGCTTTGAAGCAAGCCAGGCAATTGGTTCGGGGCTTGAAAAGGCGAGCACATCTTTCACCATCATTGAAAAACCACTTGCTGATGGCGGAGAAGGCACAGTGGAGTCAATTGTCCGGGCAACCGGGGGCCAGATAATTGAAAAGGAAGTTTCCGGACCGCTGGGCGAAAAAGTAAAAGCCAAGATGGGGCTTCTTCCTGACGGTACCTGTGTGATTGAACTCGCTCAGGCCGCAGGATTACCACAAGTACCTCCTCAAAAAAGAAACCCCCGCTTTACAACCACCTATGGAGTAGGAGAACTCCTTAAAGAAGCCATTCTTCGGAAATGTCCTCGCATTGTGCTGGGAATTGGAGGCAGTGCAACCTGCGATGGAGGAACCGGAGCCTTACAGGCTCTGGGCATGCGCTTCAAAGATGCAGAAGGCAGAGAACTGCAGGGCATAGGCGACAACCTTCCCAAAATACACAGTATCGATCAAAGTGCCTTTCTCAAAGCTGAGGGCATCGAGATACTGATTGCCTGTGACGTCGAAAACCCACTGTACGGACCTCAGGGAGCAAGCTACGTTTATGCTCCCCAGAAAGGGGCGAGTCCCGAGGACGTACAATATCTTGACCAGGGCCTGAAGCACTGGGCACGCTTGATACACCAGGAAACTGGGATTTCGGTAGACAACCTAAAGGGAGCCGGTGCAGCAGGAGGAATTGGTGCCGCATTACACGCTTTTTTGGGAGCACGCATTGTGAAGGGAATAGAACTCATTGCGCAACTAGTGGGCCTGGAAGAAGCTATCAAGGACGCTGATTTGGTCATCAGCGGTGAGGGAAAGTTTGACCAACAAACCCTCTTTGGTAAAGTAATCCATGGGGTGATGAAATACTGCCAGAAGTTTGGGAAACCGTTAATTGTGCTGGCTGGAAAAATTGAATGGGAACAGCTTTCCCAAGAATTACCGGAAGGCATTCTGGCAGCCTTTTCAATTGCCAGCGGGCCGATAAGCGAGCAAGAAGCCATGCAAAAAGCCTCTTTCTTGCTTGAAAAAGTTGCCTTCAACCTGGGCAGAATTCTTTGTTTGGGGAGGGAAAACAATGAAAAAAATACTTTTTGAATTTCCCGACCAGGGTATACGTATAGAAGCAGAGCTTTTGCAGAGCAAGCTTGCCGAAAAACTGACTGGTATTCTTCCCTACGAAACCCGGGTCAACACCTGGGGCGAGGAAATCTATTTTGCTATACCACTTAAAAGCGATATTGAAAAACCACAGGAAACAGTTGCCAAGGGGGATGTCGCATACTGGCCCGAAGGGGCTTGTCTGTGCCTCTTTTTCGGACCCACTCCCATAAGCAGCGGAGAAGAAATACGCCCAGCAAGTGCAGTGGAAGTGGTTGGTAAAATTTCATCTGGATATGAAGCGCTGAAAAAGGTTGTTTCGGGAAGCAAGGTCAGTATTTCCCTTATCCAGGACTAAAAATAAAATGAGTTAGAATAAACTTAGAAAGGAGATGAACTGAATGAGTACCATTTTTGATGTTCGTGCCAGAGAGATACTTGATTCACGCGGCAACCCTACTGTTGAGGTAGAAGTAGTCCTTGCTTCGGGAGCCTTCGGAAGGGCGGCTGTTCCCTCCGGTGCTTCCACTGGTACCTTTGAAGCAGTTGAATTGCGAGATGGCGATAAAAACCGTTACCTGGGAAAAGGTGTCCGCAAGGCAGTCGAAAACGTCAACGAAATAATCGCCCCTGAAATCATTGGTCTTGATGCACTGGAGCAATGTAAAATAGACAAAACTCTGATTGAGCTTGATGGAACACCTAATAAAGGAAAACTGGGAGCCAATGCCATACTGGGGGTCTCGCTTGCTGTTGCCAAGGCAGCCGCTGAATACTGCGGTCTTCCTCTTTACCGCTATATAGGTGGAGTAGGGGCCCGGGAGCTGCCAGTGCCCCTTATGAACATCCTAAACGGCGGAAAACACGCCGATAGCGGTGTAGACATTCAGGAATTCATGATTGCACCCTGTGGAGCTCCTTCTTTCGCTGAAGCTTTGCGTATGGGTGCTGAAGTTTTCCATCACCTTGCCAAGGTCCTGAAGCGTAGAGGATACTCAATTGGTGTGGGCGACGAGGGAGGTTTTGCACCCAATCTGCATTCTTCCGAAGAAGCCATAGAAGTTATCATAGAAGCCATCCAGGCAGCCGGCTATGAACCAGGGAAGGATGTTTTTCTGGCTCTTGACGTCGCTGCTTCCGAGCTTTTCCAGGATGGAATATACGTTTTCTCTCGTGAAGGCGTGAAAAGGAACATCGACGAGATGATCGAGTTCTACCAGAGCCTGGTGGAAAAATACCCCATCGTTTCCATCGAAGACGCCCTCTCCGAAGAAGATTGGGATGGCTGGAAGAAGCTCACCTTTGCCCTGGGTGAAAGAATACAGCTGGTTGGAGACGACCTCTTTGTAACCAATAAAGAGCGCCTTTTGCGAGGCATCAGAGAAAAGACTTGCAATTCTATTCTCATCAAGCTGAATCAAATAGGTACCTTGAGCGAAACCCTGGAAACTATTGAAATTGCAAAAAGAGCGGGATACACTTCTATAATCTCTCATCGCTCAGGAGAAACTGAAGATACTACCATTGCTGACCTCGCTGTGGCAACGAATGCAGGACAGATAAAAACCGGCTCACTCTGTCGTTCTGAACGCATAGCTAAGTACAACCAGCTTCTGAGGATTGAAGAGGAACTTGGTGATGTGGCCATTTTCAGGGGAAAAGACGTCTTCCCCACCAAGAAATAACCAGCTGAATATCTGGAGAATACTTTTTATCACTTTTTTTACCATAGTCCTTTTGCTGTGGATAAACCAGTTCTTAGAGAAAATGGTTATCTACTGGAAAACATGCGAAAGGATTGAGCAGTTCATCCGAGAAGAAGAAAGATTACAGCAGGAAATAGCTGCTATGAAGAAAGAAAAAGAATACCTGCACCAGGACTGGTACATAGAGAAATTAGCCCGGGAACGCCTTAACCTTGTCAAGCCAGGGGAAATTGTTGTGGAGCTGGTTCCCTCTCAAAATCCTTGACAAAGTTTCGGCAAGGTTTGTATAATTAACCCAATTTCAAATAAGGAGGAGCTTAGTAGTTTATGGTTGAAGTGGACAGCATCGTGGAAGGCAAAGTGATAGGCATTGCCAAGTTCGGGGCATTCGTCGAACTTGAAGATGGGAGCAAAGGCCTCATCCACATTTCAGAAATTTCTAACCAGTTTGTAAAGGACGTCAACGATTTTCTCAAAGTAAACGACCGGGTCAAAGTAAAAGTACTCCGAGTCTCCCCGGACGGCAAAATCGACCTATCTCTAAAAAGAGTTGTAGACGAAGAAAAAGAGTACGCAACCAAACTGGAGCAGAGCAAAGCAACTCTGGAGCAAAAAATGAGCCGTTTCTTGAAAGAAAGTCAGGAAAAGCTGGCCAGCCTGAAAACTTCCCGGGACACCAAAAGAAGACGGTAAAAACTTTCAGGTCCGGCATATAAAGCCTCTGTGCCGGACCTGAAAAAAAACCTGTCAAAAACCATTAAAAACCTAAAGCACGCAGTCTTTCTTTCTCAGTGATTATTTCGCCCTTTTCGTTCACACAGCGTAAAACGCCTTTGATAACCCTGGTTTGCGTTCTACCCAGAGCTTCCGGATTACCCAGAAGATGTGGAGCATCCAGAATGCCTCTTCTTACTGCTTCAGCAATGACCCGAGGAGAAGTAAAAGAATCCTCTTCTTTTTCTCCCAGCTTGCGGATTGCCTCCAGAATTAAGCGTCCTTCCTCTTTAAGCTCTTCTTTGCGCTCTTTGATGAAAGCATCCCCTTCTATCGAAGGCAATCCAAAAAGAAGGTCTTTCAGGACTCCGTTAACAATCTGGGCACTTTCAATCACTTCCTCCGGGCGAGCAAGGTGAACAGCCTCACAGAAACCAACCACATGGATGATGTCTGGTTCCAGGAAGAGACCCAAAGCAGTAGAAGCGCCGAGCTGCCCCTTAGCCAGATTGAGATCCGCAGAAAAATGAGCCAGACCACCTCGAACCTGAGTAAAAACCGTAAACTCGTCATCAATCAGCTCTGCAATGAGTTCCCTCTTGGCAAGCATTTTAGCCAGGTCAGCCACAGGAGAAATGCCAGGAGGCGTGTTGAGCATATACTGGGCAACGTAAAAACGGGCTCCAGCTTTTTTCGCATTGTAAGCAGCAAGATAAAACGAAGCAACGGCCACCGAATCAGGAGCGTCTCTCAGGCTCCACTGGTGTGACTCATTTACTTCAAGAGGCACGCCTAAGGAAGCATAGGTTTTCATAGCTTCCTGATTTTCTCGAATTGCTTCCTCAAGAGAACGCTTGCTGCGACCATCGAGGACACTATACCAAGTGAGGGGCACTGCTCCCCAGGCAATATTAATGGTCTCTTTCAAAAGATGTGCCCACTTTACAAGGTCATTAGTTCCACTGTAACAGCGCAGCAAGGGATAATTCCCTCGGCGCGAAGCCTTATAAATCTGCTCCAGGTCCTCTTTGTTGCGCAGTGGTACCCCTCCTGCACCGCTACGTTCGGGAATCATCTGTTCAGGGCGAAAGAAAAATTCCTGTGCATTCTGGTCAGGACCAAGAGAAATCACATCGATCACTTTTGCCTCAGCAATCCTGCTCACACCCTGTACCGTTTCCTCCACCGTGGGCAGGCCAAAGTGGTGACGCAAGATGGGAAAGGGCTTTCTGGAAGCTATGCGTTCAGGCAAATTCTGGGGGTACCTTTCCTCAGGGGTCGTCCTTGGCCTATCAGAGATGCTTTCCAGAATTTCTTGAAAAGTTTCCTCTCCAGTAAAGATGAAGTTGAAAATACCTATTTCCTCGGCGATGGACTTCAAAGAAGGTGTGCAGCTTAAAATAAGCTCCAGCTTGCCCTCCAGGCCCTTTGCTTTCAGAGCGTCTCGGAGCTCTCTGAAAAGGGAACGTGCAGCATCTTCGCTCAAGCGGTAACCAACAATCACCTTTTGTGGTTTGTGGTTGACAATTTCCTGAACCAGCTTTTCAATGGGAACAGCTGGACCCAGAAAAATCGATTTATACCCGTATTCCTCTGCCAGGCTTAGAAAACGGTAAATGCCTGCAACATGCACGCAGTTTCCTATCGAAGCACCAATGATTAATTTTTGCGAAGTCATAGCTTCTCCTCCTCAACAACCACCATTTCCCGAATTTCTTTCACAGACATACCCGCAACTCCCAGTTTCTCAACGGTTCTCCCTTCCAAAAAGTAATTTCTCCCGTGTAACAGTGAAGCAAGATGAATAAGGGCATCGATGGTAGGTGTGGGAACTCCCAGCATTTTGCCAAAAGAAGCAATGGGAACCAGACTCATGGGCACATCTTCGGTAATGTAGCGATGAAAAATGGTGGAAGGCGCTTTAATACCCCGATAACCAGGGTTGTTTTGAATGGCCTCGTAGAGGTTGCGTCCGTAAGCATCATACGCTGAGTACAACCATTCTCTTGCAGTAACCGCTCTCACTCCCAAGGCCTCAGCAACCTTAACTCTTTCCTGATCCACAGCTTCAAGAATCAAGGCCACCGAAGGAGTAATCCCTTCCATATAATAGTCAAACTCCCCATGAGTGCTTTCGATGCGCCCGGCATTCAGAATAGTTAGGGTGGGATGGAAAACGGCTCCAATGTTGTTGAAGCTGGTCTTCAAAACGTTGTCTTCGGGAACAAACTGGGGCAAAGCCTGACGCAAAGTTCGCACCACTTCTACCGTTTTATAGGCCGGGATGGCAGCAACTGGAATACTGTTTTTAATCCTGAAAATGCGTGCCTGAGCCGGACCAGTGACCCGGCTTGCGAAAATAAAAGTTTGTGCTTCGGCAACGATGACTTCTGCTTTTACTCCCCGCTCCTGAAAAACATGCTTGACTTCAAGAGCTCCACCGGTCCTGCCAGGGTTCAAAACCACGATTTGGCCATCCTCAAGATAAGGAGACATGATTTCTGCCAGGAAGCGGTGTCCAGTTGCTGGAACTACTACCATGATAACCTTGGCACCCTTTACAGCCTCACCAATGTCAGAGGTCACCAGCTTCAGAGGAGCAAAACCTTGAATTTCCCCCTCCAACTGAACACCACCCATGATTTTCACAGACCCAATCCTCTCCGGGCTGCGGTTGAAAAGATGAACCGGAAAACCCTTAAGAGCCAGATATCCCGCTAACGCCTGACCACCATGACCGGCACCCAGTATTGCAAAAGTAATTTGCTCACTCATATTGCAACTCCAACCTTTTTGCAGCGATTTCCAGGAGACGTCTAACCATTTCCTGGTAACTAAAGCCAGCAACGCTACACATTTCGGGAAAAGCACTGTGACGAGGATGTAGCAAGGGCAAGGAATTGATTTCGAAAAAGAAAGGCATGCCTTCTTTTTCTGCAAAAATACAGTGGAAGGTCGCAAAATCACGTAGGTTCAATTCCCGGTATATCTTAAGAGCCATGTTCTCCACAAGTGTTTTTTGCTCCTCAGAAAGGTCCGAAGGACAGGCAACATCAATGACGTAACCCCTGCGGTTTTTGAGTTCCGGATCACGAATGGGTTTTTCTTTGCTCAGGTTTACTTCCATAATGGGCAGAACCTCCAGTTCCCGGTCGTTGCCCCATATACCTATCACCAATTCACGGCCTGCAACAAACTTTTCAACCAGTAATTTCTCCATACTCTTTCGATAAAAATCTTCCAGGGCTTCCTTTAAGCGGGACTCTTCAGTGATTAAAGAGCTCATATCAATAAGGTTATCCTGAATTCTGAAACGGGGCTTGATGATAAACGGCAAATCCAGGTTCTCGGGAATTTCCAGGTTGGGTGACCATAAAAAATACGAGGGCGTGGGCACGCCAATACCTCGCAGAGAAAGCTTAACCAAACTGCGGTCCAAACACAGGGAGTGGACAGTGGAGCTGGAACCAAGGTAGGGGATACCCATGGAGTCAAAAATAGAGGGGAGAAAGGACTGATTATAAATTCGTGCTGCTGAAACTGCAAGATTAAAAACGAAATCCACCTCGCCTCGAGCGAAGAAATCAATAAGCTCTGGTAAGGGCTGGTCAACATTCAGTCTTACCACTTCCAGAGAAAGCTCTCTCAAAGATTGCTCTATGAGTTCCAGGGTCTTACCTTTCAAATCAGGTTGCAGTTGATAATAGCGACTTTCCCGCTCCTCGAAGACGCTCTGGCTGTAAGCAATACAAATTCTCCTGATAGTAATAGCGTTTCACCTCCTCTGGCGTAATAAAGCCGGAAGCAGAATTTCTGCTGGAATAAGAGCAAATAGTGCTCTTTAAATTTATCATAAACCGGCGCTTTCTTGCAAATTTTGCACCCAGAAAGCATCAGCTCCTTTGCTATAATAAGCGCATGGACCACAAAAAATTCATGGAAATAGCTTTAAAGGAAGCCTGGCAGGCTTTCCAGGAAGACGAAGTCCCAGTTGGGGCTTGCCTGGTCAAAAACGGGCAAATTGTATCCTGTGGTCACAACCGCCGGGAAAAACTGCAGGATGTTACTTCACATGCAGAAATAGAAACCATTCGTAAGGCTTCCCAGGAACTTGGTACCTGGAGACTGGAAAATTGTATTCTGTACGTGACCCTTGAACCCTGTCCCATGTGTGCTGGTGCCATAATTCAGGCCCGGATTCATAAAGTCTATTTCGGTGCCAGAGATCCTAAGGCTGGTGCAGCAGGAAGCAAAATTAACCTCTTTCAACCCGGGCTTTTTAACCATACCACTGAAATAGAAGGAGGATTACTTGCAGAAAAGTGTAGCCAAATCCTGAAACAATATTTTAAAATAAAGAGAGAACAGAGCGGAGAGGTGGCCGAGCTGGACGAAGGCGCTCGACTCGAAATCGAGTAGGCAGGTGCAGAGCTTGCCTCGTGGGTTCGAATCCCACCCTCTCCGCCAGGCCCAAGGAATTTAAAGGAACAACAAAGCTCGCAATAACTTCACCACAAATGCACGTATACCACTGCAAGCACCAGCTACAAAACTCGGCAAACGACTAAGCTTTAAAAAACCAGTACGGAGGGGATGACCCATGAAAGGCTGGCAAATGCAGGAACTCAAAAACATTGTTAAAAAGTATGGTGGCCAGGTAGCCCTGTGTGAATCAAAAGAAGCTGCACAGGAAAAAGCCCGAGAACTGGGAACAAACGCAAAGATACTTCAGGTTGCCGGAGACCCTAAACATTACGTCCTGCTTCCTGAAGGAGCGGACATCAAATCAATCGCTAAAGAAATCTACGAAAAAGCAGCGCTGGAAGTAAGTGAAAGCTGAAAGCGCAAATTCTGAGAGTTTTTCAGTCTTTGAGGAACCGACATATAAACCCGGCACTGGTCAGAAGGGAGGAACAATGCTTGAAAAGGTATGGCATGGTAATCAAAGTAAAACCTGAAAAACTGGAAGAATACAAGAAGCTGCACCAGAACGTATGGCCAGGAGTGCTCAAAACTATTAAAGAGTGCAATATTCGTAACTACAGCATCTTCTACAAAGATGGGTATCTTTTTAGTTACTATGAATATGTGGGCGATAATTACGAAGAAGACATGAAGAAGATGGCTCAAGATCCGGTAACTCAGGAATGGTGGAAGCTTTGCAAACCCTGCCAGGAACCCCTGGAAACCCGCAAAGAGGGAGAATGGTGGGCAGAAATGGAAGAAGTATTCCATGTTGATTAAAAGGGAAAGAGTTTGCTCAACATGGCTCCCAAAGAAAGAGTTCAAAAAGCCATCCAGAGGAAAAAGGTCGAACTGGATCGGTTACCCCACCAGATAGATTTCACCTGGAAAATGAAACAGAAAGTTTCCAAAGCTTCAGGCCTCAAAGAGCAAGAGTTGCCCTTTGCACTAAAAAATCACATCTTCTACATTGATACTCACCAGAAAGTCCGCAAAGACGAAACAAAAGGCGTGGACTACGATATATTCGGTGTTGGTTGGGATATTGTACGCTCCGAAGGTTATTTACCAATTGAACACCCCCTCGATAGCTGGGAAAAAGTGAAAACCTACCAGTTTCCTGATCCCAAATCCCCAGTTCTCTACCGTGATGCGCAAAATATCGAGCGAGCCAAAGAAGAGGGAATGTTTATCTTGGGCTGTCAGGGATGGGCATTATTCGAGAGAGCCTGGCTTTTGAGGGGTTTTGAAAACTTCATGATGGATTTGGCAGACAACCTAGACAGGGCAGAAAAACTTTTGGACGAAATCACCGAATATCAGATAGAGGTTTCCAAAAATCTTATCAAGCTCGGCGTTGACGGGATTTACACTGGAGACGACTATGGAAGCCAAAGGGGACTGTTAATTTCCAAAAAGACCTGGCAAAAGCTTATCAAACCTCGACTTGCCAAAGTCTGGAAAGTTGCTAAGAACGAAGGATTGCCGGTTTTCCATCACTCCTGCGGTAATGTGGTGGACATCCTTGACGATATGATAGAAATAGGACTGAACGTTTTACTCCCTGTGCAACCCCAAGCTATGGACATAAAACTGCTACAGGAACGTTTCGGCGATAGGCTCTCCTTTATGGGGGGAGTGAGCACTCAGCAAACCCTTCCCTTTGGGAGTCCGGGAGAGGTTAAAGAAGAGGTGAAAAATTGCATAGAAATCCTTGGCGAAAGAGGCGGCTACATCATTGCTGCTTCTCACGAGATAACTTCTGATTGTTCCATTGAAAACCTTAGAGCTTTCCTTGAGACTATACGCGATGTAAATGGGAGTGAAATTCCGCTTTTGGAAAGCTTAAAGCCTTAAACTTCAACCAAAACTTGGAGAAAGTGAAAGAAAAATTGCCTGCAGTTTTCATTCCACAATCACACAAATTTTTACCAACCTTACGCAAAAATTGTGCAAAAACTGAAGTAGACACAATCTTTAAAAAAGACATTCAGGGTGTTATCTTTCCACAGCCAGTAGGCTGAAGGTTCTGTGTGCACTCTTTTTGGCTCCTTAACATCATGAAGGCGCAAAATCCAGTCTCTACTTTGAGGAGCCTGGAGTTGAATGGCGTATTCCTTCTCAGCACTTTGCGCCCTGAGCAGAGCAAACATGTCTTCGGCAATAGGAAATCTCTGTTCCAAAGAAGTAACACCAAAAACATCGAGTGACAGAGTTTCCCAAGGTTCTTCAGCACGCCGAATAGGATTCCTGACTTGAGGAATCACCGAGTTTTCTCGAACGAAGACCGGGATCTTATCAAGAGGAACTTCTCTTTGTAGCCAGCGAGGTCCAGCAATCACCTCACCGCCCCAGAACTCGAGCCATTTGCCTTCCGGAAGATAAATTTTTACTTCGTTCTCCGAATTCAAAACCGGGACAACCAGAAAAGATTCTCCCAGAAAATATTCCCACCATATCCAAAAGGTAGTTTGATCCTCAGGGTACTCCCAGAAAAGAGGACGCAAAAAGAGATTTCCCTCCTCCCACACTTTCATTGCCTCTCCCCAAAGATAGGGAAGCAAGCGATAACGAAGCCTGATAAACTTACGAGCAATGTTACAGGTGCGTTGATCGAATTTCCAGGGGAGTCTGGTAGTTGTTCCATGCAATCTAACATGAGAGCACAATACAGCAAACTGCAACCACCTTATAAAAAGCAGTGGATCAGGACTCCCCATAAAACCACCCACATCATGGCTCCAGAAAGGTACTCCAGAAACACTCAAGCTCAATCCTCCTCGAAGGGTTGCTGCCATACTATCAAAATCACAAAGAGGGTCTCCAGACCAGCAGAGTGGATATCTTTGCATACCGGAAAAGCCCGACCTTCCCCAAACAACGGGGTTCTCAAAATAATCAGCAAGTACTTCGTATACTATCCGGTTATAGAGTAACGGATAAAGATTATGCATTTCTTTTCCGGTTTTCCCATTGTGGAATAAGCCGTCCTCGGGTATCTCCTCACCAAAATCAGTCTTAAACGTGGAAACTCCCATCTCGATAAGATGCCGATGCTTTTCCTTATACCACTCACTGGCTTCCGGATTCGAAAAGTCCACAATCCCAGCAGGATTATATCTTTCCCTACTTCCCCTGGCTTCGGTCTTTATACCCCGGAAGGCAAGGGGCGCAATATAAGGGTTGCCGCTTTTATCCTTCACCAGAAAACCACCGGTTTTTGCTTCCTGGAAAATCTCCGTGTTAGTATCAAGATAGGGATGTTCCCAGAGACAAACCTTTATTTTATATCCACGAACCTTATTGAGAAAATCCTCAGGATCAGGAAAATATTCAAGACTCCAATGAAAAGAACAGTAACCGCTCTCGCCCATCCAGAAAGGATCCAAATGCAATACATCCAGAGGAAATCTCTGTGTCTCAGCTTCTTTAAGTACCCCCAAAATGCGCCCCGCATGCATAATATCTCCTGAGCGGTGATCTCCAAATACCGATACCCACAAACCCAGACTCCACAGAGGAACCGGGCGAGGCCAGCCCGTTAACCTAAAATATTCTCTCAGGATATCGGCAAAAGAATCACCACGAATAACGAGGAAATCCAGAACGGGTTCGTGCACAACCAAAAAGTGGCTAAAATTAGAACTTACTCCCAGGTCAAAAACAACCTTAGAAGTGGTGTTGACAAAAATCGCGTATTTTCTGGAACTCATAAAAAAAGGAATATTCTTATAGCTCTTTTCGCTGCCTGCCCCATAAGCATTACGATTCCAGCAGGTTATTAATTGTCCTCTTTTATTCCAGTCAGTAAATTTTTCTCCCAAACCAAAGAAGTGTTCGTCCTGAAAAAGACGCCAGGAAAAAACCTGCCAACCTTCCTGAAAATCAAAACCGCAGCCTGGCACCAGATCATTCCCAGAAGCATCCAGATCTCGACTTCTGCTCTCAGTAACCACCCTGTGAGAAACAGGATCCTTCACCTTTATTAAAAAGGGCTCTCTATAAACTTCCAGAACACTTTTTTCAGTTTCCAAACGCGCAAACCCCAATTTTTTCCCAAAACTAATCCGCGTTCCAATAAATTCCGGCTCTTTCTCCAGACAAACGCCCGAATGTCCTTCACCAACCACGACCCTGAAGGTATTGGGAGAAACAAAACCAGCACTGAGCGGTAATTGCTTTCCAGTTTCACTCTGAAGTTGAGCTTTTAGAACCCCAGACACAGAACGCATTGCTTCCAGAGTTATCCACTGCTCCACCTCCACTCCCCTCCTTTCAACCCTTTACTGCACCGGCAGTTATACCTCCCACAATATATCTTTCCAGAATCAAGAACAAAAAGATAATCGGAAGAGTTATGATCATGGAAGCAGCCATAATGATGTCCCAGGGCTGGTGATACCCAGAAAAGAGATGATTCAACCCTATGGGCAAAGTAAACTTTTCCTGACTGTTCAAAAACACCATTGCAAAAAGAAATTCATTCCAGGCGATCATAAAAGTATACAGAATAACCACCGTAAGCGCAGGAGTAGCAAGAGGTAAGATCACTTTTATCACCACCTGTGGTCTGCTACAACCGTCAACCAGGGCTGCCTCTTCAATATCACGGGGAATGGTAACCAGATAAGAAGCAAGCATATAAATGCCTACGGGAAGAGTTTGACTCAAATAAGCAACGAGCAAACCATTCAGATTATCTTGGAGTCGTAGCCTGGAAACGATGAGATACAAAGGTATTACCAGCAAAACAGGAGGTAAAGTATACACTAAAAGCACCAGGTTAGAAACCAAATTTCTACCAGGAAACCTGAGGCGAGCAATAGCATAGGCTCCGGCAATGCTTATCACCAAAGTCAAAAACACGGTAAGCAAGGTAACGTAAAGGCTATTCAGAGCATAATTTATGAAACCATAACTGAACAGAGCCTCTGCATAGGCACGAATACCCCAGTTACGAGGCCAGAAAACCGGAGGCCAGGCAAAAAGCTCTCCAAAGTTCTTCACTGAAGAAATGAGCATCCAGTAAAAGGGGAAAAGAACCACCACAAGGAAAAGAAAGAGAGAAACCCGGGAAGCAATGCTCAACTTTTTCCTTTTCACCATCTAAGCACCCTCTTTATATATATGGGGAGAGACACGATGAGTATCAGAAAAAGAACCATCGAGCAGGCCGCACCTTCTCCCAGGTTTTGAACTTCAAAACCCAGGTTGTAGACCATTATGGGCAACGTTTTGGTCCCTGCAGCACCTCCGGTAAGGAGATAAATATCATCAAACTTGTTAAATGACCACATAAAACGAAGCAAAAATATAACACCCAGAGTATTGCGTAACTCAGGAAGAACAATATAAAAAAACTTTTGCGCACTGCTTGCGCCTTCAACATCTCCAACCTCAAAGAATTCTTGAGGTATGGCTTGAAGTCTGGCTAAAGTCAGCAACATGCAAAACGGGAAATACCTCCAGGCCTGAAAAACAATTACCGCAATTAAAGCCAGCGGTTTCTCTGAAAGCCAGGCCCATCCGACGTCGGTGACACCAAGGCTTACCAGAAAGTAGTTGCCAACTCCATAAAGGGGGTTTAGAATCCAGCGCCAAACAAAGGCCAGTGCAATTACCGGAGCAACATAAGGAAAAAGAAAGATACCCCGAACTAGACCTCTTCCTCTGAAGCGCTGGTTAATAATTAGCGCCGCCCACAAGCCAAGAAGCATGGCAAAAAAGGAAGAAGTGACTGAATAAAAAATATTCACCCAAAGAGCCGGCAAAAACTCCTGATTGCGAAACACTGCCCAAAAATTCTTAAATCCGGCAAAAGGATTATTTTCTCCTATAGAGGTTAAAGTTACCCGTTGAAAACTCAGCCAAACGTTGAACAAAAGAGGATAGAGGATAATGAGTGCAATCACCAGGAGCGTGGGCAGGAGAAACTGAAAAGCAAGTATTTCTTCTCTCCTTCTTAAAGAATAACGCATATTTTCCTCTCTTCTAAAATTATGAGTTGAGGGGTATTCTCAAATACCCCTCAACTCATGGAAAGTCCAGGAATAACCCGTTATTCTTCCAGCAGCTTCCTTATTTCGTCTTCCAACCACTTCACAGCCTGAGAAGAACTCCACTCTTTAGTACGTACTTTATCAACTGCCTTGGGGAACAAATAAAGATTGTAAATCTTTTCTATTACCGGGAAAGAAATACCTTCAAAGTAGCCCCACCTGCGGAAGGAGTTAATTCCCTCCAAAAGGTTTTCAATCGCCTGAGGATCGTATAGTTTCAAAATTTCATGTTCTTTCCACTGATCAATGGCGCTAACCCGTACAGGAGCTTTCCCGTAAACCGCCATGAACAGCCAGCGCACATAGCCATCGCTCATCAAGAACTCAGCCCATTGTTTGGTTTCAGGATTTGCTCCCTTCAAAATCGCCAGTGTATACATTTCACCATAGGTGCCAGAAAGCTTCGGACCATTAAGCTTGGCGACAATGCCTGTCTTAGAGGGCAAACCCTCAATTGGAGCCCATTCACGGTCCCGAACACCAGCAATATCTCCCAGGAGATAAGAGGAATAAACAGCCGTTGCAACCCGGTCGGTGAGGTAATACTGGTTAGTTTCCCGCCAATCTAAGTATCCAGGAGGACCGTATTCACGAATCATCATAGCATACCACTCAAGAGCTTCTTCCATTTCGGGAGAATTGACCACCAGTTCCCCCTGAGGATTAAAAATCCTTGCTCCATTGGAGAGAGCGATAAACTCAAAACCTTGCTGAGTGAAAAGCTTCTCAGGGTGTGAACCCATGGCGATGCCGAAACGTTTTGGAGGAGTATTAAGGGCTTTTGCGGCTTTTTCAAGACCATCCCAGGTATCTGGTGCACCCAATCCAGCCTGGTCAAAAAGGTCCTTACGGTAATAAATGAGCTGAATCCAAGCATCAAGAGGTATGGCGATATAGCCCTCTCCCTGCACGGAACGAAGAAGAGCTAGGGCTGCCGGACTAAACGTTTCTTCGCCCAGGTTTTGGATAACTTCTGTAGTCATAGCAATATCCAACAAACCTTCACTCGCATATCCCGTGGCCGGGGCTAAACCTAATTCAACAATGTCAGGCGGGTTGCCTGCCGCCTTTGCAGCACCTAATTTGGTAGGAATATCGTTTTCTTCTACCGGCACAACGTTGATTTTAATGTCCGGGTTTTTACTCATGAACTCTTCGGCAAGGGCACGAATTATTTCCATGCGTTCCTTCTCGGTCTCCTGGGTCCAAAAAGTAACTTCACCTCCAAACACCACCGAAGCAAAAGCCAAAACCAGTGAGAAAACAACAGAAGCCAACACAATGCGGAAAAAGCTGTGGCTAAACAAAGTAAATCCCTCCTTTCATAAAGAGGAAACCCAAATACACAATAGATATTCCTAAAAAACTGGAATCCAGAACGCCTTAAGCAAAAGAGGTCATCAAACAAGCTAAGAAGTCAAAAGTTGAAAGAAAAACCCTCTTGGAGTCGAAAAAACATTTTCGGCCTTAATCAGCGTTCCTCTGGAAATAACCTGTTCCAGTAATCACTTTCTGGAATAGTATCATAAATTTCCTGAGGAGAAAGCTCCAGAGGATAGGGAGAGAAGAACACTTGCTGAGCAAGATAAGGTTCGTTAAACCTTGCAATCCATACCCGTACAATGTTGACTAAAACAGGAAAGGCAACGGTACCGCGACGAAACCCTTCAAGCAAATTCATAAATAATCCTTTTTCAGAATGCGCAAGCTTATCCTTAAAATATCCTAAGACATGGTAAAAAACGTTTATTGCCAGCCTGCGATTCATAGCTCTACGCAAGGCCCTGAAAAAATGGACTTCGTATTCAGCAAAGACCGTCTCAGTATCCTTCCCGTGTGGATTCGCCACAATTTTCCCCAACTCCTTTGTTGCGCTTTGATGGTGAGCCATCAAAAAAAGTTTGTAGCGAGTGTGAAAATCTATGAGCTTTTTCATGGAAAGTGTGTGCTTCGCTGCCCAAAAATCTGCGGTAGCAAAAATTTTGCTTAAGAAATGTTCATAAATGGCCCTATTCTCAAGCCTTCGTTCGCTCTCTATAGCCAGATATCCATATTTGTTGATAATTTGCTGTGCAAACAAACCATTCCCCTTTTGGGCCACTTTTTTGCTTTGGGGAACATAAATTTTGGCATCGCCAACGCCGCAGGAAGGAGATTTCGCCTTCAGGATAAAACCAGCTACATCCCGAATGTTGAGAAAAGTCTCTGCAAAACTCACCAAATCAGCGGTTACATCTTTCTCCGTTTCGCTTTGAATGAGGTGCATACCCTCTTTTAAAAGAACTATGTGAATAGGCCGACGCGGAACCCCCAACCCTATTTCCACCTCGGGACAAACCGGTATAAAGTCAACAAAATCTTTCAGCTTTGTTACCAGTGGGCTTTCGATGATCGATCCATCGTAACGGCAATGCTCAAAACCGAGACATTTGCTGATTACAACTTTCGGTCTCTCAAATTGCCTCATCGAAATCCCCTCCTTGGAGAAGCGATAAACTTTGAAATATTGTAACATTTTAAAATTCCAAAAAAGAACCAGACCGGGCAATCACCCACCCCTTTACCTTAACAAACGCTCAACTCTCACGCTCTTTCCGATAACTCACTTTCAAGCTTAATCCTGTAAAATGTTGAAAAGTGCCGCGAAACAGGAGTGGTTTATTATGCGAAAAACTAAAATAGTGTGTACTTTGGGGCCAGCTTCGTTAAAAAGAGAAGTAATCCGGGAAATGATTCAGTCTGGTATGGATGTGGCACGGTTAAACTTTTCCCATGGAGATCACGACTTCCACCGCGAAATAGCACATTCAGTGCGAGAAGAGTCTAAAGTTTTTGGGAAGCCGGTTGCTCTTCTTCAGGACCTCCAGGGAATAAAAATACGCATAGGAGAAGCAGAAAACGGTGTGGTCGAGCTGAAAGAGAACTCTATTATAGAAGTTGTGCCAGGTAATGGACTAACCACCTCTTCCCGAATTTACATCAACTATGAACCCCTGCTTAAGGACATACAAGAAGGAGAAGAAATCCTGCTCGACGACGGTCTTCTGCGCTTGAAGGTCACCAGTAAACACCCGGACCGCCTTTTGGCCGAAGTCATTGAAGGAGGCCCTTTACGTTCCAGAAAGGGGGTCAACTTTCCTCACACCCGTATATCAGCATGTACTTTTACCGAAAAGGACCGCTACGATCTTAAAGCTGGCATTGAAATAGGTGTAGACTATGTTGCTCTTTCCTTTGTAAGAAAAGCCGAAGATATCCTCAGAGTTAAAGAATGGGCCAAGAAAGAAGGGTTCAAACTTCCTCCTCTCATTGCCAAGATAGAAAAGAAAGAAGCCCTGGAAAATGTAGAAGAAATAGTCGAAGTAGCTGAAGGTATCATGGTGGCCCGGGGTGACCTAGGTGTAGAGATATCCACGGAGATGGTTCCTGTATGGCAAAAACTGCTTGTAGAAGCGGCCAATCGTAAAGGAAAAATCGTGATCATTGCCACCCAGATGCTTGAATCAATGCGAGAACATACCAGCCCTACCCGGGCAGAGGCCACCGATGTAGCCAATGCTGTACTGGATGGTACAGACGCTCTGATGCTTTCTGCAGAAACCGCAATCGGTAAATTTCCAGCCTTGGCTACCAGGACCATGCACTCCATAATATGTGCCACTGAACAGCATCTATACTCAAGAATATTTGTAACCTACGACCCTCAAGGTATTTTCCCTGAAGCAATGGTTTCGGGAGCTATCCAGACTGCCCAGGACATTAAAGCCAAAGCAATTGTAGTTTTCACGCACTCGGGGTTCACAGCTACATTGATTTCTAACCTTCGACCCGCAACTCCAGTAATTGCCATGACTCCTGACCCTAATACATTTACCCGTCTGCCACTCCTCTGGGGAGTATACCCTCACCTGCTTACAATGAGGGAAAAAACAGTAAATACCGAACTACTAAAAGAAGCCGAAGAAATACTGGTAGCACAATATAACGCTCAAAAGGGAGACCCGGTAGTCTTTGTGGCCAGCTCGCCTTTCCTGGGCAACCGTAATCTCCTGCGACTCCACCGCATAGGAGACCCCTTGGAAGAAGAGAGTCAGTGCAATACAGATAGCGTACGCTAAAAGCCCAGAAAACGTAGGTTATAATAAACTTGCCATCAGGTAAATGAAAAGGAGGCGAACGGTTTGTCCAAAAATAGCTTTCTGGGTCCTGAGTGGCTCCTGAACACCAAAGAAGCGGTACAACTTTATCAGGAAGTAGTTTTGCCCCTTCGCAAAGAACATGGTATCCTCGATTTGCATACTCATCTCAGCCTACAGCAAATCCTTGAAAATCAATCCCTGGTAAACATTTGGAAAGCAGAAGTCTACGATGAAAGATACGGCAACCGTGACCACTACCTTTTGCAACTTGCTGCAAAATTTCCTCCCTTTTCCTACACCCTGGCCTTCGACCCACAGATACCCGAGGAGGCAAAATGGTCCATCCTGGGGAAAGTCTTTCCTTTCCTTGAAGGAAATCACGTTCATCAATGGTTACATCTTGACCTCAAAAGAATTTTTGGAATTGAAGAGCTTTTAGGGCCTGATACTGCAAACAAAATCTGGAATGAGACCCTGAAGGCTCTTCAAAAAGAAGAATTCCTTCCTCTTTCGCTTCTCAGAAGAATCAATGCCCGCATAATATGCACCACTGATGACCCTTGCCAGAACCTTGAAGAACACAAAAAGGCCAAAGAAATAATAGAAGATATCGTTTTCCTTCCCACATTTCGGCCTGACCCTTACTGCAACATTTTCGAAGCCAACTGGCGAGAGAATGTGGAGCGGATATGTGCTCTTACTGGAGAGGATGTAACACTGAAAGGACTTGTGGAAGCACTTCGCAAAAGACACACTTATTTTGCCAAACTTGGAGCAAGGGCAAGCGACCACGGGCTCCTCGAGCCCTGGGGATTTGATGTCTCCACTGCTCGCGCTGAAGAAATTTTCACTCGAGCTTACGAAAAAAGAGAAAAATTCCCAGTACGTTCTTCTGAAGTCAGGGATTTCGTTTCTTACATGATGCATCGTTTTTGCGAAATGAACGCAGAATACGGAATGACCACCCAAATTCACTTTGGAGCCTTACGTGATACCAACACCTACCTTTACAGGAACTGGGGCAAAGACATGGGTGGAGATGGTACTCTTGATGATGTAAGGGTTATGGAAAATCTGCTTCCCCTTTTGAACAAATTTTTCAGTGGGGAAAATTCCAAGTCATATCTGGTGCTCTATACCATGAACCAAAATCTTCTACCTGTGCTTATTGCTCTCTCCAGAACCTTCCCCAATGTCCAGATAGGCTTTCCCTGGTGGTTCAACGATGCTCCCAGCTTTATTGAAGAACATCTTATCAAAGTGGCCCACGCTTCTTGTCTGTCCTTCTCAGGTGGACCAGTAGCCGATAGTCGAAAGATACTTTCTGAAGGGAGCCGTTTCGAGGTCTTTGACCGCATGATTTGTCGAGTACTGGGTAAGTTACTTTCTGAAGGTCAAATTTCAAAGCAGGGCGCCCAGCTCATCATTAAAGCAATACTCTATGATACCCAGAAACGGGTTTTCAAGCTGCATGAATATTTCCCCACTGAACAACCCCAACAACGGAAAAATGGCTAAACGCAAACTCAAATTCACGCAATCTTTAAAAAATTCGTTTTTTCTCAACCAGTACTCCAACAAACACAGATAATTTTGAAAACTACTCCTATACAAGGTGAAGCAGCCGGAAGGGTTTACGTTACCTGGTCTTGTATATCAGTATGGTAGCATGCTAAAATAAAAACCACCAAAGTATTGGAGAGAGGGAAGTGAGCAATTTCCATCTAATTAGGAAACAAAGCTCTTCTGCTCGAGAAGCTGTATATAAATCCCTTAAGACAAATATTGTTCTTCTTCATCTGAAACCCGGGCAAGTTATTACTGAACAGCAAATTGCAGAAACCCTCTCCGTTAGTCGCACACCGGTGCGAGAAGCTTTTATAAAACTCGCCCACGAGGGACTTCTTGAAACCTACCCTCAAAAAGGTACCATGGTCTCATTGATAGACATGGAACGAGTGGAAGAAGCTCGTTTCATGCGCCGAATCCTGGAAAAGGAAATCTTAAGGCTTGCCTGTCAGCAATTTCCCGAGGAGTTGGTTTTCGAGTTGCGCTCCAACCTTGCTTTACAGGAAATTTGCTTGGAAGAAAAAAATTTCCTCCGACTTTTTGAGCTGGATGAAGACTTCCACCGGATTATCTATCGTGGTTGTAATAAAGAACGCATCTGGAACCTGGTTTCTCAAATTAGCGCCGACTTTAAACGCATTCGAGTCTTAAAGCTTTCCTCGAGCATAAATGTAAAAGAAGTAGTCAAACAACATCAGGAAATCCTCTCGGCAATTTTGAAACAGGAAACCAGCCGGATTGATAATCTTGTTGAGGAACACCTGCACACCAGAGACTCTGAACTGAAGAGCCTTTATAAACTGTATCCAGAATATTTTAAAACGGGGGTGATAAAGAATCCAAAAAGCTTCTTTTAATTTCCTTTTAGATTATAACTTCAGGGTAAAACTTCTGGAGGAGGTGCCTCATCATGCGCAATCGCTTTTCAGTAATACTGGGATTGAGCATCATGATTTTGTTCGTGTTGGGAATCACACTCTCTGCAGTACCTCAGGAGAAAACCTACGAACTTAAAGTCTCCATGGTAATCACTGAAGACGATACCATCTACAAGGGATATGAAAAGTTTAAAGAAGGAGTTGAAAAGCGCACTAACGGTAAAATTAAAGTAGAACTTTACCCCGCAGGAATCCTGGGAGGAGACGAGGAAATACTTGAGCAGATTGCACTTGGAGCCGGGATCTGTGTAAATACTGATGCGGGAAGGTTGGGAGTTTGGGTGCCAGAGATTGGAATCCTTTTGTGTCCATATCTTACTGATACCGTCGAAGAAATGCAAAAACTCCTCAAATCAGACCTTGCCAAAGAATGGTTTGAAAAACTTCGCAAAGAAAAAGGATATGTAGTGCTTGCTTTCAACTGGTATGCCGGAGGACGTCACTTCATAACCAAAAAACCCATCTCCAAACCCGAAGATCTCGAAGGGCTTAAAATCCGCACCCCAGGTGCTCCCGTCTGGCAGGAAACTATTAGAGCCCTGGGAGCAACCCCAGTAGCATTGCCCTGGACAGAAGTCTACACAGCACTACAACAAGGAGTCATAGATGGTGCTGAAGCTCAGCATCCAGCAACCTATGGTTCTAAACTCTACGAAGTAGCCAAATACATTACCCTTACCGGCCATATTCAACTCTGGAACGCACCCGTTGTGGGTGAAAAATGGTTCAATCAACTTCCACCGGAATACCAGCAAATTCTCTTTGAAGAGGCAGAAAAAGCCGGTGATTATGCCACCCAGCTTCTCCTTGACAGCCTCGACGAACTTGAGGCAAAGATGACCGCAGAAGGGGCCATAATAAGCGAAGTGGACACTAAACCCTTTAAAGAGCGCGCTGAAGCGGTTTACCAGAAGCTTGGTTACGAAGAACTTCGCAGGCAAATTCAGGATTTTCTAAAAAAACAATAACTCTTAAAAGACTCTTAAAAGTGGGGGCAATGCCCCCACTTTTTTAATAAAGAGGAGAAAGAAAATGCAAAAGCTAATGGAAATTCTCGACCATATAGAAATAATTGTTTCTCAAGCCCTTTTATTCGTAATTGTAAGTCTGGTTTTTGTCTCAGCGGTTCTACGCTATGTTGGTCACCCCGTTAACTGGACGAATGCTCTGGCTTCTGGTCTTTTTGTATGGCTAATTTACATCGGGGCAGATCGAGCTCTTCGTCGCAACAGACACATCGGCATGAGCTTTCTGGTCGAGCGCTTATCTGAGAAAACAAAAAATCTGGTAGAAATCATTACTACTTCGTCGATCATTGTTTTTCTAATCATTGTTTCCTGCTTAGGAATGCAACTTGTTTTAGCTAACACTGGAAGAGTTTTTGAAGAGATATTTTTCCTTAGCTACTCAGTAGTTGCAGTAGCAATTCCTATCGGAACAACTCTTATGACTCTGACACTTCTTTCTCAAATTGCTCTAAAAATTAAGAACTTGCGGAGGAGATAAACCATGTCCTTCCTTTACGCCGGTCTAACTTTTATAGTACTCCTCCTCTTTAACGTTCCTATAGCATTTACGCTGGGAATAACTGGGATAATGTACTTTTTAACCCAATCCAGCATTCCCCTTCCCATAGTAGCTCAAAGGCTGGTTTCAGGAACTCAATCTTTTCCCCTACTTGCCGTACCTTTTTTTCTTCTGGCTGGCCACCTTATGAATGCTTCCGGAATAACCGTACGACTTATTCGTTTAGCAGATGCCCTGGTAGGTCACCTACCGGGTTCCTTAGGACAGGTGAGCTGTGTCCTCAGCATGTTCATGGGGGGAGTGTCTGGCTCTTCAAATGCAGATGCGGCAATGGAAACCAGGATTCTCCTCCCTGAGATGCGACGCAGGGGTTACGATGATGGCTTTTCTGCAGCAGTATTAGCCTGTAGCTCACTCAGTGCAGCAGTCATTCCTCCAAGCATTGGTCTCGTACTTTACGGTTACGTCGGGCGAGTGTCCGTTGGAAAACTCTTTATCGCTGGTATAATACCCGGCATACTTATGGGTCTCACCATGATGGGGGTAACCCACTGGAAAGCTGTGCGCAACAAGTATGATTGGGAAAGAAGAAGGAGAAGAAGTTCCACCCAGGAAATATTTACAGCTTTGCGTGAGTCTATATGGGCCTTGCTATTTCCCCTGTTTTTGGTCATAACGCTGCGCTTTGGCATTTTCGCCCCGGTAGAAGCAGCAGCATTTGCTGTTTTTTATGCTCTCATTGTGGGTAAATTTATCCACCGCGAGCTCGACTGGAAAAAGTTCTGGGAAGCTATGCGAGATGCCGCCGAAGATACCTCGATAATCATGCTTATCGTCTCTATGGCCGCAATTGTCATGTATGCCCTGGCCTTTGAAAAAGTTCCCGCCAAAATGTCGACCTTTATATTGACCCTGGGCGCCAATCCCTTCTTGCTTATGCTCGCAATAACAGCCTTTCTTCTTGCCGCAGGAGCCGTCATGGAGGGAACGGTAAACATCCTGCTTCTCACCCCCATTCTTCTTCCCCTAGTGGTCCAAGCAGGCTTTGACCCCGTCCATTTCGGAATTATCATGGGTATTCTAATTCAGATTGGAGGAGTAACGCCACCTGTGGGAGTCAACATGTATACAGTGTGTTCTCTGGGAGGAATTCCTGTAGAAAAATATATCAAGCATAGCTGGCCCTACATACTTGCATTGATTGGGCTGGTGATATTGCTTATCCTAATACCCCAACTGAGTCTGATCCTGGTTGGTTTAATGAGATAAACATTTTTCAAAAGGAGTGAAAACAATGGATGATCATCGCTGGCAGCAATTCGTAGAAACTGTCTCTGGAAAAAGAAAGGAAATCATTGTGGCATTGATAGTTGACAGCCCCTGGATCCCGGGGTGGATGAACATTTCACACTTCGATTATTACCTCTCTTTTGAAACCTGGCTGGAAGCCAACTTAAAAGTCTATCAAACCTATCCGCATATCATATTTCTGCCCGGTTTCTGGGCAGAATATGGAATGGCTACCGAGCCGTCAGCATTTGGTTGCAAAATAAACTGGTATGAGTCAAGCACACCTACTATCAATCCCGTACTTCAGCAAATTGAGGATGTAGATAAACTTTCCCTGCCCGACCCCAAAAAAGATGGGTTAATGCCCTTTGTACTATGGTGGTATAAAAAAGCGAAAGACAGCGATATCCGCGTACACATGGTTGCCGCTAGGGGTCCACTAACTCTTGCTGCTCATCTTCGGGGTTTGACTGATTTTTTGATGGAACTCAAAACAGAACCCGACAAAACCAGGAAATTCCTTGACTTAACTACTGAAACTGTTATTAGCTGGCTTAAAGCACAGCTTGAAGTAGCATCTCAAGCTGAAGGAATAATGGTGCTTGACGACGTAGTTGGTTTCTTGTCCAGAGCTGATTATGAGAAGTTTGCCCATCCTTATCTCAAAGCCATCTTTGATGCCTTTCCTGATAAAATACGAGTCTACCATAACGATGCCAACATCCTTCCCTTTGCAGATTTGCTACCTCAAACCGGTTTGCAGGTGCTCAACTTCAGCCATACCATCGATATCGAAACGCTCGCGGAAAAAGTAGGGAACGAAATCTATCTTATGGGCAACATTCCTCCTCTTGAAGTGCTGGTCCAGGGTACCCCTGAAGAAGTGAAAAACTCCGCCCTTCAGTGTCTCTCCAAAGCTAAAAGGGCGGGGGCAAAACTCATCCTTTCGGCAGGAGGAGGAGTTTCACCGGGAACACCAGGAGAAAACCTGGCTATCCTGGAAAAAATAGCAGGAGGTTCTTCCAATTAATCGGATGAGTACATAAACTCGGGTTACAAAAAAACCGGCAGTAAAAACAGCAAGCTCCTTGACAAACCAGGAAACGGATGTTTTAATATAAGCAAACCAATAAGGCTTAAAGCGAGGAAGAGGACGAGTAGCTTCTTTCTCTGATCAGAGAGAGCCGGGGGTAAGGTGGGAGCCCGGTATCAGAGAGGAAAGCGAATGGACCTCGGAGCAGCTCACCGAAAGCCAACAGCAAGTAGGCTGGGCCGGGGCTTTCCCGATAAAGAAAGCAGGGTATCGGTCATTAAGACCCGTACCTGGTCGAGAGGGTAGGTATGGGTATTACCTACCAACAAGAGTGGCACCGCGAGCAAAAGCCCTCGTCTCTTGACGAGGGCTTTTTTTGTTGGGGTGAAAGCAATGAACATCAAACCCAGTATCGAAGATTTCGGGAAAATAGAACCAGGAGAATATGACCTGGTTCCCCTGAAAACTGTTTTCCTGGCCGACCGGTTTACTCCGGTATCGGTAACTGAGCTTTTTCAAGACAAAAAACCATTGATTCTCCTGGAAAGCGCTGAAAAGGGTGAGCGTTGGGGAAGGTTTTCCTTTCTGATTTTTGACGTTGAGAAAGTGATAACCATAAACAAGTTTACCGACGTAATTGGTAAACTGGAAAGAACTTTCCCTCTCCGAAAACTCTATCCCGGGCTGGAAACTTCTTTCAAAGGCGGAGCGGTAGGTTTTTTAAGCTACGATGCTGTAAAAACCTGGGAAAAAACTGTTCCTCGAAAACCCCTTTCCTATCCTCTGGCCTACTTTGTGGAAAGCAGGCGTTTCGTGTATTTTGATCACTTGCGTCATCAAATTGGCATTGTTTATCTTGCCCAAGCCGGAAATGAAAAAGACTACCAGCAAGGCAAAGCCTGGATAGAAGGGGTCTGGGAAAGGATTTCTGCATCTCAGCATATCTCTGAAGACGATGAATTTTCCATTCAGGGCGAAGTGTATTCAAATTTCGAAGAAGAGGCATTCAAAAAAGCGGTGAGCAAAGTCATAGACTACATTGTCGAAGGACATGCCTCTCAGGTAGTCATTTCACAACGTTTCAGTGTCCCCTATCAGGGAAATCCCTTTACGGTTTACCGCTTTTTGCGATCGCTAAATCCATCACCGTATCTTTTTTATTTGAATACCGACCACTTTCAGCTGGTAGGCTCTTCCCCAGAAATGCTGGTCAAGCTTGAAAGCGGAAAGGCGGTAACCAAGCCCATTGCTGGAACCAGAAAGCGCCTGCCAAATATTCCAGAAGATGCAATTATCAGAGAACTTCTTGATGACGAAAAAGAAAACGCCGAACACGTTATGCTCCTTGATCTGGGAAGAAACGACCTGGGCAGGGTATGCATTCCGGGGAGCGTGCAAGTCGAAGAGTTTATGGAAGTAGAACGCTACTCGCACGTATTTCACATCGTATCAACGGTGTCTGGAACGGTCCCCGAGGGAAGCAGTGCCTGGAAATTGCTCCAGGCTTGTTTTCCCGCTGGCACTGTCAGTGGAGCACCAAAAGTGCGTGCTATGGAAATAATCGAAGAAATCGAGCCCGATGCACGTGGACCTTACGCGGGGGCACTGGGTTATGTTGGTTTTGATGGCAACATGGACACCTGCATCATCATTCGTACCTTGTTTTTTAAAGACGGCCTGGCTTCAGTTCAAGCTGGAGCAGGTATTGTTTACGATTCAAAACCTCAAAATGAATACGAAGAAACAGTGAGCAAAGCTCAGGCTTTGCTCACTGCCTTAAAAATGGCAGAAGGGAGGATAAAAGCATGATTCTGGTCATTGATAACTACGATTCCTTCACCTACAATCTGGTGCAGTACGTCGGAGAGCTTTCCAGAGAAGAAATACGAGTTTTCCGAAATGACGAAATTAAACCCGAAGAAGTGAATAAGCTCAGACCTTCACACATCATTATTTCTCCGGGTCCCAAGGACCCTCAGTACGCAGGAGTGAGCAACGAAATTATTGCACGCTTCGCCCCTTCTATTCCCACCCTGGGGGTGTGTCTTTGGCCACCAGTGCATTGCATATGTTGAAGGCGCCAGGATTGTAAAGGCATCAGTACCAAAACATGGCAAAAAATCCACGGTAATTTTGCTTTCTTCGGTTCTTTTTAAAGGGCTTCCTCCCAAAATCGAAGTGGGTAGGTACCACTCCCTGGTAGTGGATCCTTCGAGCCTCCCTCCCACATTAAGGGTCATTGCCTGGACAGAAGACAAAGAAATAATGGCCATAGAACATGTAAAATATCCACTTTTTGGTGTGCAATTTCACCCCGAATCAGTGCTCACTCCCCACGGAAAGCAAATTTTAAAAAACTTTCTGGAGGTGAAACCCGGTGGAAGCCCCAAAAATTCTTGACAAAATAATCTCTGGGGAAAAGCTGGATTTTAACCAGGCTGCTTCACTCATGAAAGCTATAATGGAAGAAAAGCTTTCTCCCTTACACACTGCCGCCATTCTGGCCTCCCTCCGCCTGCGGGGAGAAACACCAGAAGAAATAGCCGGCTTTGCCTCCGCCATGCGTGAAAAAGCCGTACCTTTTCTTATCCCCACCCAGGAAGTTGTGGATAATTGTGGCACCGGTGGTGACGGGAAAAGCACCTTCAACGTCTCCACTGCCAGCGCGCTTCTGGGCTGGGCCTGTGGAGTACCGGTGGTCAAGCATGGTAACCGCTCCATATCCAGTAAAAGCGGCAGTGCCGATCTTCTGGAAGCACTGGGCATAAAAATTAACCTTGTTCCCCAAACCATGCAAAAAGCATTTTTGGAAACGCAATTTGCCTTTTTGTTTGCTCCGCTTTACCATCCAGCAATGAAAGCAGTACAGCCAATTCGCAGAGAACTGGGTATCCGAACCGTCTTTAACATACTGGGACCATTAACCAACCCTGCTCCCGTGGCCTATAGAGTGGTAGGTGTTTATGACCGAAAACTCCTTCCTTTGGTAGCCGAAGCAATGAAGCGACTCAAAGTAAAACGCGCCTGTATCCTTTGGGGAGAACCCGGCATTGACGAAGCAAGTATCAGTGGAACAACCTATTTCATGTTGGTAGAAGAGGGAGAAGTGAAAGGTGAATTCACTCTTCATCCAGAGGAAGTAGGCTTTGAGTGCCTACCGCTTGAGGAAATAAAAGGAGGCAATCCTTCTGAAAATGCCCGCACCTTTTTGAGGCTACTGGAAGAAAGAAGAGTAGATACTCCTCTTTCCAAGGCTATAATGCTCAACACAGCCTTCTTGCTCTACATTTTCGGCAAGGCTACCACGCTTTCAGCGGGAATAAAGATAGCCAGGAAAACTCTGGAATCCGGAAAAGCACTGGAAAAAATACGCTCACTCATCGCTTTCCATCAAAGCATAGAGCAGAACGGACAAGGTGGTAACCATGGAAGACATTCTTGAAAAAATCGTGACCACCAAGCGTAAAAAGTTGCTTTATCAGAGGCATCCTTCCCTGACCGAGCTCGCAGATTTGTTTTTGAATCGAACACACCAGGGAGAAAACAAATTCTACCAGGCTTTAAATCAGAACCCAGGACCCAACATTATCGCCGAAGTGAAATTCGCCTCACCCTCTAAAGGGAAGCTACTGGAACGTTTTACTCTTCGGGAGCTGGTATACAGGTATCAGAAAGCAGGAGCTTGCGCCATATCAGTGGTCACTGAAGAAACTTTCTTTAGAGGATATTCAGAAATGGTTCGGGAGGTAAAAGAGTGTAGCACGTTGCCAGTTCTCCAGAAAGACTTTGTGATTGAAGAAAGCCAGATTTATCAAGCGGCAAAACTTGGAGCCGATGCCTTACTACTTATAGCTCGCATTCTTTCTTTGCAGCGCCTCAAAAAGTTTGTCGAGCTCTGCCAGCTCCTGAACATAACTCCCTTGGTAGAAGTGCACGATGAAAGCGATATTCAGAAAGCACTGCAAGCAGAAGCACCCGTGATTGGCATCAACAATCGCAACCTGGCCACCTTTGAAGTTTCCATCCAAAATACTATACGCTTACGCAAATATCTTCCTAAAGAGAAAATCGTGGTAAGCGAGAGCGGCATCGTTTCTTTCCAGGATATAGAGCTGCTTCTCAAGCAGGGAGTACACAATTTTCTGGTTGGAGAAAGCCTTATCAAGGCAGAGGAACCCGACAATAAACTCCTGGAACTCAAAGGAGGAGTCAAAATTGGTACGCATTAAAGTATGCGGTATCACATCAGAAAAAGATGCCGTGCAAATCGCCCAGCAAACCAGTATATGGGCACTGGGTTTTATCTTTGTTGAAGAAAGCCTCCGTTTTGTAAACCCTGATAAAGCTCGTCAAATCATACGGAACCTCCCTGCTTTCCTTGTAAAGGTGGGAGTGTTTAGAAACCACTCTTTAGAAGAGGTGCAATTTATCCGGTCCTTTTGTCATTTAGACCTGGTACAGCTCCACGGAAGCGAACCCCCTCAGTTCTGTGAGAAGTTGGGGAAAGGGGTTATCAAGGCATTTGGAGTGGACGAATCATTCGACCCATCGCAACTTGATGCCTACAAAGAGGTAGTGGATTTTTACCTCCTGGATAGCACCCAAAATGGGAAAAGCGGGGGCTTGGGAATTCCTTTTAACTGGGATAAAATAAGGAACATAAAAACACCAATTGCGAAGCCTCTCATAGTGGCAGGAGGTCTCAGAAAAGAAAATATCGTCGCCTGCATTCGGGCTTTGCAGCCTTTTGCGGTGGACTTAAACAGCGGTGTGGAAAGTGCACCTGGTAAAAAAGACATAGAGAAACTGCGGGAAATTATTCAAATCCTGGAAAGGGAAGTGAAAAAATGATTCAAAAGGGTTTTTTTGGAGAATTTGGAGGACGCTTCGTTCCCGAAATTCTGGTGCATCCCCTTGAGGAACTTGAAGAAGCCTACAACTTTTTTGCCAAAGATGAAAATTTTCAGAGAGAACTCAATTACTATCTGAAAAATTACGCAGGTCGTCCTTCTCCCCTCTATTTCGCCGAGCGACTGAGTAAAAAAATGAACCTGAAAGTGTATCTCAAAAGGGAAGACCTGAATCACACTGGTTCCCACAAAATAAATAATACGTTGGGGCAAGTGTTACTTGCCAAAAAAATGGGAAAAACTCGCATCATAGCCGAAACAGGAGCAGGCCAGCATGGAGTAGCCACAGCTACCGCCTGTGCCCTTTTAGGACTTGAATGCCACATTTACATGGGAGCAGTAGATGTGGAAAGGCAAAAATTGAACGTTTTCAGAATGCAGATTCTGGGCGCAGAGGTAATTCCGGTGAAAACTGGAAGCCAAACTCTCAAAGATGCCATTAATGAAGCCATGAGAGACTGGGTGAGCAACGTGGACACCACCCACTACGTAATTGGCTCTGTGGTAGGCCCTCATCCTTATCCTAAAATGGTTAGGGACTTCCAGTCGGTGATAGGTAAAGAAGCCAAGCAGCAAATATTTGAGGCAGAAGGTCGCCTCCCTGATTGTGTTCTGGCTTGTGTCGGTGGAGGTAGCAATGCCATGGGTATCTTTCACGCTTTTGTGCCGGACAAAGAGGTTCTGCTTGTAGGTGTTGAAGCTGGCGGCCTGGGATTAGAGACTTCCAAAAACGCTGCCAGCATTGGACGTGGTAAAAAGGGCATACTGCATGGAAGCCTCAGCTATATACTCCAGGACGAATTTGGGCAGATAGAAGAAACCCACTCCGTAGCGGCTGGTCTTGATTACCCCGGCGTAGGTCCTGAACACAGTTTTCTTTTTGCCTCTGGCAGGGCCCGATACGTCAATGTGACCGACCAGGAAGCACTGGATGCGTTCTGTGAACTCTCTCGCCTGGAGGGCATAATCCCTGCTCTGGAAAGTGCTCACGCCATTGCCTATCTCAACAAACTGAGAAAGGAACTGCCTCAGGATTCGATAGTCCTGGTGTGTCTCTCGGGAAGAGGAGACAAAGACGTTGAACAGGTAATGAGATATCTCAAGGAGGAATCACGATGAAAGACATCCTGGGAAGCGTTCTTCGCGAAAAATCGCAAAAACGAAAACTGCTTTTACCTTACCTCACTTTTGGCTATCCAACCATAGAAAGTTTCCTGGCAATACTTGAAAATCTTAACCCCGATTTCATAGATGCCCTGGAAATAGGTATTCCCCACTCTGACCCAGTAGCAGATGGACCAGTAATTCAGGAATCCTCACAAAAAGCACTGGCTCTGGGAGTAACCCCCAGGCTGGTTTTTGAAAAAATGCAAACTCTGAAGCTCTCCTTTCCACTTATTGCTATGACTTACGGAAACATCGTCTATCAGTATGGCATAAAAAAATTTGGACAGGACTTTAAAGAAGCCGGTTTCTACGGGCTCATCGTAGCTGACTTTCCCTTAGAGGCCAAACCGTTGCTTGATAAATTGGAAAATCTACTTTCGATAATCCTTCTTGCCTCTACCACCACACCTGAAGAACGTCTGAAAAAAATAGCCCGAGAAAGCCAGGGTTTTGTATATTTGGTTTCTGGCAAAGGAGTAACTGGCAAAACCCGCATTCAGCAAGAAGAACTCCGTGAAGTTGTAACTATTATTAAGTCAGCCACCGACCTACCGGTTCTGGTGGGATTCGGCATTAATTCCCCTGAAAAAGCAAAAGAGATAGCGTCCTTCTGTGATGGAGTAATAGTGGGTTCAGCATTACTTCACTTTGTAACACAAAACAAACACCACAAAGACTTGCCCCAGCTGGTAAACGATTTTCTCAGCAACTTTCGGAAAGCTTTGAACGAAATCGAGTAAAAGAAAGAAGGAAACGACTTGGAAAAAGTTTCCATTAAGGGGATTGACTTTTTGCGCTTTTCAAAACTTTCTGTATATCAACCCCTGTTCCACGTGTTCACCACTCGCTTGTTGCCCTTCAAGCTACGTAACGAAAAAGACAGGAAGCACCTTGCTTCATTGCTTGATGTTCCTCAAATCCTTTTTCCAGATCAAACACACGGAGATGATTATTTCCTTTTGCCTGCTAAGCCCACTCCTGGTGTTTCTCCACCAAAGGCGGATATTCTCCTAACACAGAACTCGTCCTGGGGAGCGGGAATTCTGGTTGCCGACTGTGTTCCCATATTGTTTTTCGATCCCCAAAAAAGATGTTTTGCTCTGGCCCACGTTGGCTGGAGAGGAGCCCTGCTCCACACCCACAAAAAGGCGGTACGCCTCCTTTGGAAACACTTCAAAACTAGCCCCGAACAGCTATTTGTAGGGCTTGGACCCAGTATAAAATCGTGCTGCTTCGAAGTGGGGCAAGACATAGCTGAACGGTTTCTGGAAAGGGACTCTCAGAGTGTGATCTTGAGAAACGATCGTTTTTTTGTAGACTTGACTGGTTTTATTGAAAGAGAGCTCTGCGCAATGGGGGTATCTCGGCACAATATCGAGATAGCCCCCTGGTGTACCTCTTGCGAACAGGACCTTTTCTACTCCTTCAGACGAGAAAAAGAAAGAGCAGATCGCATGGCGCTCATTGCTTGGTTACGCAATTGACTTCACCAATCCTCAAAAAATTGTTGCCAATTGCCCCTATTTAATATTTAATTGTTTAGTGAACTTCCACAATGGAAAGGGGGAGAAGCCTTGAACAATGCAGTGGCTCACCATTTGCTGATAGAAATCATTGGTTCTGCTTTGCTGAATGATGCTCGCCTTGTAGAAGAATTTTTTAAAGAATTGGCCAGCACTTACCAGGGAGAAATCCTGGGATTGAAAATACACCAGTTTGAACCTCAAGGTATAAGTGGTCTTTTGATAATGCCTGAATCACATATCGCCATTCACACCTGGCCTGAATACGGGTACGCATCTCTGGATATATTTCTGCAAGCCGGATGGGATCCCCAAAAGAGCGTGCCTATCATCCGGAAATTTTTTAAACCCCAAGACGTAAAAATTGTAGAACTGGAAAGGGGCGTGAAAAAACAAAATGGAACTCTGGTATTTCCAAAGCTACATTGAAAACTATCAGATGGGCCTCAAGGTGAAAGAAACGCTTTTCTGTGGTAAAACCCGCTTTCAAGAAATTGCCATTCTCGATACTTTTCTTTACGGGAAAACTCTCATTCTGGATGGAATCGTGCAAACCACGGAAAAAGATGAGTTCATGTACCACGAAATGCTGGTACATCCTGCCATGTTTGTACATCCTAATCCTCGAAAAATCTTCATTATAGGCGGTGGAGACGGTGGTGCTTCGAGAGAAGTGCTTAAACATCCAGTTGAAGAAGTGCACCTCGTGGATATTGACGAAGGGGTAATTGAGCTATGCAGACGCTACTTCCCACAGCTTGGAAACTGGGAAGACCCACGCTTAAAGGTTCTGGTTGAAGACGCTGCTCGGTTCATCAAAGAAAGTGACCAAGTTTTTGACGTTATTATCATGGATTCCACAGATCCTATACCTCGAGGAGTAGCCGAACCACTCTTTTCCAAGGAGTTCTTTCAGCAGGTGTTTGAGCATCTTTCACCAGAAGGTCTTTTTGTTTCCCAGATAGAACCACCCTTTTTCGAACCCGAACGAGTTCGCAAGCTATGGGAAAATTTGGATATGTTCCCTATTGTAAAGGTATATTGGGGATTAGTGCCTACTTACCCCGGCGGAGTGTGGACGTACGTAGTCGGCTCGAAAAGTCTGGACCCTCAAAAGCCTCTGCGCAAACCCGATTTTCCAACCAGGTATTACTCACCAGAAGTTCATCAGGCCGCTTTCACTTTACCGGTATTTTTCAAACAGTTACTGGAAGGCAAGGAGTCGTAGGGATTACCCCTACGACTCCTGATATTCACGCCTGATATCGGCCTGCAAATCTCGATTCATGCGAGCAAGCAAAGATTTTTGATGAAAATATAGGCCCTCTCGTGCAGCGAGTTCGGCAAAAAGCTCAAAGTTTATGTTTGGATCTGAGGCGGGAACCACTACCGAAGACGCAACCACAAAATCCCTGACTGAGAGAGGAGAAGCAAAACGGCTACTTCCCTGGGTAGGTAATACATGATTGGGGCCATAACCATAGTCTCCCAGAGCAACCGGTGCGTAAGGCCCAATAAAAATAGCTCCTGCACTCTTCACCTTATCCACTACTTCAAACCCCCGTGATACCATGACTTCCAGATGTTCCGGGGCAATGGCTTCAACAATTTTCCAGGCCAGATCCAGATTCTCCAGCTGATAAAGGTAAATAGGAACTGTTCGCTCCAGGGGATTGCTGGCCCATTCCCGTTCCACTTTCTTTTTAACTGTAACCAGGAGTTCCTCGCTATCCGACAGCAAAATGCTTTTTGCAAGAGGGTCGTGTTCTGCTTGAGCCAGCAAATCCAGAGCTATCCAGTCTGCTCTTGCACCTCGCTCAGCAACAATAACCACCTCTGACGGCCCAGCCAGAGCATCAATACCCACCACACCGTAAAGCAGTTTCTTGGCAGCAGTAACATAAACGTTGCCTGGACCAACTATCTTGTCCACAGCAGGGATAGATTCAGTACCAAAAGCGCAGGCTGCAATAGCCTGTGCACCCCCCACCCGATACAGGTTATCTATCCCGAGGTAAAAGCAGGTCGCCATTATCTCAGGCGATACGTTTCCTTCCCGGTCGGGAGGCGTAAACACCATTATGTTTTTGACCCCCGCTTCTTGAGCAGGTACCACTCCCATTATCAAAGAAGACGGATACGCAAAGCGCCCTCCAGGAACGTACACTGCGCAACTTTGCAGGGGGCGCATCCATTCACCCATAAAAGAACCCTGTTCACTCAGCCACCAGGAATTCGTTTTTTGCAAGCGATGGAATCTGCGTACTCTATCTACAATTACCTTCAATGTCTCTTTAAAAGAGGAACTTAAGCTTTCCCAACTCTCCTCAAGCCTTGCTTGAGGAATCAAAAAATCGGTAACATTGCAACCATCAAACTGCCTGGTGTAGTGAGAAACTGCAGCATCGCCTTTTTCGAGCACGTCTTCTACGATTTTCCGAACCCTCTCAGTAGCCTGCTCAAAAAAGCGAAACGTTTCCCGACGCGAAAGCGCAAGGTCGGAGAGAACTTCCTCCTGGTCAAAAACGGGTTTAAGAATCACGGGAATGCTTTTCAAGCCTCACCACTTCCTTTAATTCACCAGCCAGTTTGGCAATCTGGCTGGACTTAGTCTTAATGCTTACTCGATTAGCAACCAGGCGCACCGAAACAGGTGCTATTTCTTCCACTACATGTAATTTGTTTTCTCGCAAAGTTTTCCCCGTAGAAACAAGATCTATAATGCACTCAGCAAGCCCTATGGCCGGAGCGAGCTCTATAGAACCATACAGAAAGACAATATCAGCGTGAATGCCCCGTTCTTGAAGATAAGAGCGAGTAAAATTGGGATACTTAGTAGCCACACGTAGACGTTCCCTTTCAAATATCACTTCAGCATCCGTTCCCTCAGGAGCTGCCAGCACCATGGCACATTTGCCAATTCCCAGGTCCAGAAGTTCATATACCTCGTTCTGGCGCTCTAAAAGAATATCTTTTCCCACCAGTCCCACATCAGCAGCTCCATATTCCACATAGGTGGAAACATCCTTTGGGTGAGTCAAAATGAAACGCAACGGAAAATCAGCCGACTCAAGAACCAGTTGTCGGGATTCAAAATCAAGGTTTTCAGGCCATCCCGAAAGCAGAGACAAAATCTTCAACACTTCACCCTTGAGCCTACCAGTAGGCAAAGCCACGGTCAGCTTTTCCATGTCCCAAACTCCCTTTTTATAAACTCTTCAAGCTCGGCTATAGCGCTCTCAGGAAATTCAACGCTCTGGTCCTGCCAGGAAACCCGGCAGTGCTTTTCTGGCCATTCCTGAAGAACAAGCGATATGCCCTGCTCACGAAGCCTTTCAGCTACCCCAAAAATAGCCTTGCGCACTCGAGAAGAAAAACAAACTTCAAAGACCAGATGCGAAGCTCTGGAAGTAAACGAACTCTCTTCAATAACTTCCATCAAACGTTCCACAAAAAGGGCAAAACCACAGGCTGGAGCTTTCTTCCCGAAAATAGGGAAAAGTTCATCATACCTACCACCAGCCAAAAGTGGATGTCCAACTCGAGGAGAAAAACCTTCAAAAACAATCCCGGTATAGTAATCAAAGTCTCGAATCACGCCCAGGTTTAAAAAAACTCGCTCAGCAAGGCCATAATCTTCGAGAATGGTCAAAACCTCTTTAATCCTCTCCAGGATCGCCAAAATCTCTTTTTCCTCACCGAAACGAGCCTCGGCTTTTTTGAGGAGTTCCCAACGTCCTCTCCAGAAGGGTAACTCCACAAAAAATTCTCTAAGAGAAAACCCGGAAAAAGACCTTTCTCCAATGATATCCCGAAGTGCAACAAAATCGCGTTTTTTCAAAAGCTGCTTCACAAGGTTTTCTTCCAAGGGAGAAAGTCCAAGTTTTTTGACCAAGACTTTAAAAAAGCCTGCGTGACCTACATCAACCTCAAAATCGGCAATGCCTGCTCGCTCCAGCGAAAAAAGCGCCAGAGCAACAACTTCTGCATCATCCTGGGGTCTGTTAGAACCTATATTTTCGAGTCCTATCTGGGTTAGCTCACTCTCCGTCCGGAATGAAGAAGAAGGGTAGCGAAAAATTTTCCCATCGTAATAAACCCGAAAACGCGGGCAAGCTTCCTTGCTCCTTGAAGAAAGCATTCTGGCTACAGAAGTGGTAAACTCAGGACGCAGACAGACTAATTCCCCATTCCGGTTTATAAACTTAAAGGTTCTCTCTCTAAGGTCTTCCCCCAACGTTTTTTCCAGTGTGGCATAATACTCGATGGTTGGAGGTTCAACTTCTTCGTAACCCCAGCTTTCAAATAGAGACCTCAACTGTTGCTCAATTCTTCTTTTCAATTGTACTTCTCGTGGATAAAAGTCCTTCATTCCAAAAACCAGTTCCAAGCTTCTTTGCCTCCTTCCCAAACTCAACACCAAGTATAATTTATAACCGTCGAGCTTTGCAAGGAAAACAAACTCGTGTACAATAGGCCTTAGCAGGCTGAGGAGGTTAAAGCTGAGCAATGGGTAGCGTTAAGGATTTGATTGTTCTTGCCTCACCTATTGAAGACCGACCAGGAAGAGGGAAATTCATTTTTTCAGATCGCTATTCAGTTTTTGATTGGGGAGAAATGCCCGACCATATTCCTGGAAAAGGGGAAGCGCTCTGTCTCATAGGAGCGTATTTCTTTGAAAAGCTTGAAGAGCAGGGAATGGCTACTCACTATCTGGGCCTGGAAGAAAACGGAAGCCTTAAAAGACTATCAGAGCTGGAAAAACCTTCAAGGGTCATGCAGGTTCGGCTGTTTAAGGTCATCCAACCTCCCTTGCTGGGAAATGACTATGATTACTCCGTTTACCAGAATACTACCGGAAATTTTTTAATACCATTTGAATTTATATATCGCAACTTTCTCCCTCAGAGCTCGAGTTTCAGAAAAAGAGTAGAAAAAGGAGAAATAAATCTTGCTGACTTTGGTCTTTCCAGACTCCCCAACCCTCAAGAACCTCTCGAACCACCCCTGATTGATGTATCAACCAAACTCGAAGAACAGGACCGTTACCTGAGCTGGGACGAGGTCTTAGGCTATCAGATTATCAACCAGGAAGAACAGGCACGTATCAAAGACCTGGTTCTCAAAATTGACCAGCTTATCTCTCGAGAAATTGAACCCCTGGGCCTACGCAATGAAGACGGAAAAGTGGAGCTGGCTTTTGATGCCAGAAGGAACCTGGTAGTGGTAGACGTGGTAGGAACACCCGATGAATGCCGTTACACCTATCAAGGGTTGCAAATGAGCAAAGAAATAGCTCGTCACTTTTACCGGCAAACTGAATGGTACAGAGAGATACAGGAAGCAAAACAGAAAAACAAATTGGGATGGAAAGCGCTGGCCAAATCCAAGCCACCTCATCTTCCTGAAGAGCTCCTGCAACTTGTAAGCTGGGTCTACCAGCGAATTGCTAATGACCTCACTGGTAGAGCATGGTTTGAAAAAGTGCCTCCTCTACCCGAAATAGCCTCCCGCCTGAAACAATACCTTGGGGGTGAATAATGAACAAAAGGCTCTATCGGTCAAGGAAAGATAAAATGATAGGAGGCGTATGCGCTGGCATTGCTCATTATTTTGATATAGATCCCACTATAGTCAGACTTCTTGCGGTTGCCCTACTCCTTGCCGGAGGGACGGCAATTATCGCTTATATAATCGCCTGGATCATCGTACCTGAAGAACCAGAAAGCGCAAACAGTGTAAGCGCGATAGAAGAAAAACCTCAACCCCAAAACCGGAGAGAGTTTTTAGGCTGGATTCTGGTTATAATTGGCGTACTCCTGCTTGCTCGCTATCTTATTCCTGCCGGCCTCATCTGGTGGGTTCCCTGGGGTGGAAAGTTCCTTCTGGGAATTATCATTCTGGTTGCAGGCATATTTCTTCTGGTGAGAAGCTGAGTTTTTGTAAATGTAAAGAGATTTGGGTATGCATATACTTATGCTTAAAAACCACTACCAAAATCACAAAAGGGGTGAATGTTGATGAGCACCAATCTTGACCAACTTGCAGTTACTACCATTCGCATGTTGGCTCTGGATACCATTCAAAAAGCCAATTCCGGCCATCCAGGGCTGCCGCTTGGTGCAGCACCACTTGCTTACGTTCTTTTTGACCGCACAATGAAGTTTAACCCTCGCAACCCAGCCTGGTTCGATCGAGATCGCTTCATACTTTCTGCTGGCCATGGTTCGGCACTTCTTTATTCCCTCCTTTACCTCTACGGATATGAGAAGATGACTCTTGAGGAACTGAAAAACTTCAGACAATGGGGTAGCAGAACTCCTGGACATCCCGAACATGATATTGAATGCGGTATAGAAACCACTACTGGCCCTCTGGGTCAGGGATTTGCCACCGGCGTGGGTATGGCTATAGCTGAAGCACATCTGGCTGCCCGCTTCAATCGTCCGGGCTTTGAAATCATCAACCACTATACTTACGCTTTGGTAAGCGACGGTGACTTAATGGAAGGAGTGGCAGCAGAAGCAGCTTCCCTGGCAGGACACCTCAAACTCGGCAAGCTCATCTACCTTTTTGACAACAACCGAATAAGCCTTTCTGGAGAAACAGCAATTTGTTTCACTGAGGACATCAAAAAGAGATTTGAAGCCTGTGGCTGGCAGGTGCTGGAAGTTTTAGACGGAAATAACCTGGAAGAAATCCAGGAAGCTATCGAAAAGGCCAAGGCCTGCACTGATGCACCATCGCTGATTATGGTTTCTACCCACATAGGTTATGGAAGCCCCAAGCAGGATACCTTCCACATTCACGGTTCACCCCTTAAACCCGAAGAAGTCATAGAGACCAAAAAATTCTACAACTGGCCAGTAGATAAAGAGTTTTACGTACCAGATGAGGTGCTTCAGCATACCCGCCGGGCTGTGGAGCAAGGAGAACGAGCCGAAAAAGAGTGGCGGGAACTCTTCGAAGCTTATACTCAAAAATACCCTGAGCTTGCCAAAGAACTCAAAGATTTAATGGCCGGTATTCTTCCCGAAGGGTGGGAAGAAAGCATTCCTGTTTTCAAGCCCGAAGACGGAGCCGTGGCTACCCGTTCTGCCGGAGGAAAAGTCCTCAATGCACTGGCTGAAAAAGTTTCTGCCCTCATCGGTGGCTCTGCAGACCTTGATCCTTCAACCAATACCGTTTTGAAAGGAAAAGGGAGTTTCCAAGCACCAGGTGTGTGCAACCCCAACACCCAGGGAATAGTTGATGGACCTCTGGGCTATGAGGGACGCAATATTGCCTTTGGAGTACGTGAACATGCCATGGGAGCAATACTAAACGGAATTGCTCTGCATGGTGGACTAATCCCCTTTGGAGCCACTTTCTTTGTGTTTTCTGACTACATGCGGCCAGCAGTTCGCATTGCTGCTCTTTCCAAATGCAAAACAATTTACGTCTGGACTCATGACTCAGTGGGAGTTGGAGAAGACGGGCCAACTCACCAGCCGGTAGAACACTTAGCCAGCTTGCGTGCGGTACCCAATCTGGTTTTAATCCGCCCTGCCGATGCTAACGAAACTGCTCAGGCCTGGCGGATAGCTATCAAACATCAGGGCGGTCCAGTAGGCCTGGTGCTTACCCGCCAGAAACTGCCCATCATAGACCGCAAAAAATATGCCCCGGCAGAAAACCTTGAAAAAGGAGCTTATGTCATTGCCGATTGTGCTCCGGAAGAACCCCAAATCATCATCATAGCAACTGGCTCCGAAGTACACCTTGCTCTTGAAGCATATGAAAAACTCTCTGCAGAAGGCGTAAAAGTGCGAGTGGTGAGTATGCCCTCCTGGGAGCTTTTCGAAGCTCAATCAGCAGAGTACAAAGCATCGGTGTTACCTGAAAAAGTCAAGAAGAGAATTGCCATCGAAGCTGGTTCCACCTTGGGCTGGCACAAATACGTAGGAGAGGAAGGAATTGTTATAGGCATCGACCGCTTCGGAGCCTCTGCACCAGGCAAAGAAGTGCTTGAAAAACTGGGCATCAGCACAGAAAACCTTATCAACAAAGCCAGAGAACTTCTTGGCAAAAAATGAACTTTGCTGGCTGTGGGAAAGCCCTTCCCACAGCCAGGAGCGAACCATTTTTTCTAACTTACAAACTATCTGGATTGCAAGTTGACTTTGTAGTTCTTTCATTGTATATTTAATGTGCTTTGGTGGGCCGTTAGCTCAATTAGGCAGAGCAACTGACTCTTAATCAGTAGGTTGCAGGTTCGATTCCTGCACGGCCCACCATTTTGTTTTTTTTGAAGGTGCTACCAGGTTCTTCCAAAAATCCCTTTTGCTGCATCAGTCGCTCACGAAAAAGGAGTATTTGGGAAATGAAAAAGGTTATGAAAGAAATTTGGGGTGGATTAACAAAGGATTAAAAATTAGAAGAAACTTGTGAGTGGTGGAACATGAAAACCTTACATGAAATAATAAGAGTCTTGGGCGAACAAAAAGAAGGGTTAAAAAAGAAGCATAAAGTCAAAATGATAAAGATCTTTGGCTCTTATGCAAAGGAAGAGCAAAAAGAGTCAAGCGATATAGACCTGATAGTTGATTTTGAGGAACCACCCACGTTCATTGAATTTATAAGGTTACAGGAAGAACTGGAAAAACTCCTGGGGGTAAAAGTTGACCTGCTTACTGAAGAAAGTATTAGCCCATTTATAAAGCCATATATAAAAGAGGTTGTGGAAATATGAAGCTTGCAAAACCATACCTCGAACACATATTACAAGAATGCAGGTTCCTTATAGAAAAATCCGAAGGACTCTGCTTTGAAAATTTTACTAAAGATCCTGTGCTTATGCGTGCTTTTGTTAGGAGCCTTGAGATAATCGGCAAAGCGGTTAAAAATTTACCAGAAGACTTTAAAAAAAGATATCCCGAAATTCCCTGGAAAGAAATAGCTGGAATGCGAGATAAACTCATACACGAATACTTTGGAGTAAATTACAGGATTGTATGGAAAACAGTTCAACAGGAAATTCCCAAACTTAAAGTGCAGGTTGAGGAAATCACAAAAAAAGAGGGCTGGGAGCACGAAGTTTGAAGACTTGCCAGAGAGCTGGAAAGTTGTGAGATTAGGGAAGGTAGCGGAGATAATTAGGGAACCATTTTTTTCCTTCAGAGGCTTACAATACAGGGGGCATAGGATTACCTTTTTGCAAGGCAGGGGAGAAGTTGGAGAGATATCCCAGCCATTCTGCTTCTGAAAGCACCTCCAGCCACTTTTAGGTTCTCCTAAAATCCTCTTTTTTGGTGAACCAGTTACCAACGAAAAAGGAGTATTTGGGAAAACTGTCCGTAGTGAGGGAACTCGAGCAAAATTATTCAGCGAATTCCAGTCGAATAAACCACCCTACTCCGACCAATAGCTAATTTATCCACACATTTTATTTTCCCAACAGTACGTGTTAAGATTGATATACAAGAAGGGGGTGTTGCTATGAAACTCCTGAAGGCATTGCTGTTTTTCGCCCTGTTTTTAATGTTCCTGGGCATGTCCACTGGTTTTACTCTGGAAGAAACGGTAGAAAGAACTTTTTATCTGGATGGGCCAGGCAAGCTTTCCATTTCAACGGTGGTGGGAAACATAGAAATTGTTACTCACGAAGAAAACACTATCCAAATGACGGCCACCAAAAAACTGGTGGGTCTACCAACCGATGAGGCACGAAAAATTCTCAACGCTATCGAAATCAAGACCGAGCAGGTGGGGAACCAGATATCTATAAAATCCGAATATTTTCCCATGGGATTTGCCAAGTTCTGGTTTGACTTGAAACAGCTTCTAACCTCGGGAAAAACAAGCAATTTGGAAATCAAATATCGCCTTTTGGTTCCTGCAGAAACAGAAATAAATTTTTCTACAGTAAGTGGCGAAGTAAGCATCCAAAAAACTCGGGGTCGCTGTACCGGCAAAACGGTCAGTGGTTCGGTGATATGCGAAGAAGTGGAAAAAGAATTGTCCATCTCCACAGTGAGCGGAAAGATGAAAGTCGCAGGTCGGGGCAAACTATTTTTAAAGAGCGTAAGTGGAGATGTCTGGGTTGATGTCCAAAAGAGCGAGCAAGCTCAGGACTTGATGGTTTCAACAGTCAGCGGCAAGGTAACCGTTGTTTTGCCCGAAAATGCCTCCGTCAACTTATCAGTAAAAACCGTTTCAGGAAAATTTGATTCTGAGTTTCCAATACTGCTTGAAGGAGGTAATCGCATTTCTGATAAGCGGTTCCAGGGCAAAATTGAAGGTAGCGCCCGGCAAATCGTAAACTGTAAAATAGAAACCATCTCGGGCAACATCAGTTTGCGCAAAAAAGAGGAGGTAACTTATCTTTGATGACGAAAAGATTTCTGGGAGTAATGCTGCTGGCCGCATTGATTATCTCCAGTACCGCCTGTGCAGCAGAAAATGCTTGGCAAGCAAAAATTGTTGATTTCGTTGAAAAAATTTCTACCTGGGGAGAACCAATCATACTGCAGAACACAACCCTTGTTCCCTTGTTTGGGTTACGTCTGCAAACCAAGGAAGGGGAAATATTGGTTGAAGCCATACCTCGGGTAGTCCTGGTTCTGGAAGATGGAAAGTTCTACACTATAAACCTTGAAAGCGAGTCCTTGCCCTCCGAAATAACAACTGAAGAAATATACAATGCGCTTCTAATCAGTGCCCAAAAATACCTCGCCAACAATGACTTTGAGAAAGCAAGAGCGTTACTCGAGAAAAATATCGCTATGTTCCCAGAAAAAGCTGAAAGCTATGCCTTACTTGGCAAGGTATTTTTCAAGCTGTACCAGAACACCCCGGACAGCCCGGAAAAAGAAGAGTACGGGGTTAGAGCCTTTATAGAGTTTGCCAGGGCACTTGATATTGACCACCAAAATCAAGAAGCACTGCTTGCCCGAGCCCGAGCAAGATTAGAAGTGCCAGAACCCTTAGGAAGCCCTGAACTGGCCATTGAAGACCTTTCCCAAGTAATTCAGCAAAATCCTGACCGGCCTGAAGCCTATATCTTACTCGGTAAAGCTTACCTTGCTCTAAACGACCCCGAAAGAGCAAAAATCAATTTCCAGAAAGCACTGGAACTTGCCCCTGAAAACGCAGAGGCAAAAGAGGCTCTTGCCCAAGTTGAGAAAAACCCGCAGAATTAAAAATATCGCCTATTCCAGAGCCGTTCCAGGAAAGCTATAATAAAGCAGGTGATTTGGCTTGTTTATAATGGACTATACCAAGAAAATTTTGCCTTCCGGAATGCGGGTTATTTTCAGAAAGATGGAATCACCGCTGGTAGCACTTAACCTCTGGGCTAAGGTGGGCACCAAAGACGAACGACCGGAAAAAAACGGCATTTCCCATTTCTTTGAACACATGGTATTTAAGGGAACCCAATCTTTTCCACAAAACACCTTAGCAAGGAAGGTTCAAGCCCTCGGAGGATCCATAAATGCTGGAACTTCGCTGGATACAACTAATTTCTATCTGGTTCTACCTGGCGAAGAATGGGAAGCCGGCATCAGGATTCTTGCTGAACTGGTTACGAATCCTCTTTTTGAAGCAGAGGACATTGAAAAAGAAAAGCTGGTAGTTCTGCAAGAAATCAACATTGACGAAGATAACCCCGAAGAACGTTTGATTCATCTCCTCTACCAGGAAGTGTTTGCTGAAACACCCTATGGCATGCCCATCCTGGGCAAAGAAGAAACTGTAAAGACATTTACCCGCGAAGACTTGTTAGAACACAAAAGACGTTACTACCACCCTCTTAACCTTTCCTTTGTGGGAGTTGGAAACATTGAAGAAGATGAGTTTTTTTACCAAGTTGAAAAGGCTTTCTCTGAAACCCCTTTTTCTGAGATCCCTTGGACAGTTCAATCCTCACAGTGGCGTTTCAAGCTCGGAAAGTTTTATCAGGAAGCGAAAGATGTACAGCGATTTTACGGAGCAATAGGTTTTCCTTGTGCCAGTTTAAAAAGCGAGGATTTTTATGCTTTACGCTTCGCATCTGTGCTACTTGGAGAAGGTCTTGGTTCAAGATTAAACATCTCCCTCCGAGAAGAAAAACAACTGGTCGACGCTATCCATACTTCGTATTCCTATTACGAGCGGGCGGGCTTGTTCGGCATATTTTATTCTTTTTTGAAAGGTGACCCGCTTCAGGTCCAAGAAGCAATCTGGAAAGAGATTGAACTGCTCACCAATTCCCTCTCCAAAGAGGAACTGGAGCGAGCTCGCAATTTGCTTAAATCATCGCTTTACCAGGTAGCAGAAACTACCCTGGGAAGCAGCGAACTCCTGGGTCGTCTCGATGTGATAGACACTGCAGATAGAGTCCTTCATTATTTCATGTACCTTGAAGGCATGCAAGCAGAGAAAATTCAGGAAGTTATTACCAAGTATTTCAAGCCAGAACAGGCAACACATATTGTCATATCTCCGGAAGGGACCATATGAAAGAAATAGTTAAACGCGTACAGGAAAAACAGCTCAAAAATGGTCTTAAACTTATTCTTTTACCGGTTTCAAGAAGCTTCACCTTTACAGTAAACGTCTCTTTGTCTCTGGGTAACCTCTATGAAGAACCTGCAAAGCTCGGAATTTCTTCTCTTCTCCAGGAAAGCATTCTTAAAGGCACCCAGCACAGAAATGCTTCCGAGTTCGCCAAAACTCTGGAAAGTTTTGGTGCTTCGGCTCGAAGCAGTGCCAACTACTTCACTGGCAAATTAATATTTGAAGGCCCTGCACAAAACTGGCAGGCTATCCTGGAACTTTTCTTTGAAGCAATTACTAAACCAGCTTTTCTGGAAGAAGAAGTGGAAAAAGAAAAGAACTATGCGCTCAGTGTGCTGGCTTCACTGGACGATGACCCACTCAAAGCGGCTTTTATGCGCTTTAAAAAAGCTTTCTTCGGTGAACATCCTTATGCTTTCTCCAGCCTGGGCAAAATCGATACCCTTCAGAACCTCAGCAGAGACGAGATCCTAAACTGGTACCAGCGTGTTTATGTTCCTAACAACATGGTAGTCGCAATAGCCGGTAATTTTGAGCCTCAGAAATTGTTGGAAGCATTTGAATTACAAACTGAAAATCTTCCACCATTACCAGCTCCCGAAATACAGAGGGAAAATTTAGAGAATTTTCGTCCCGGCTCCCAGAAAATAATAGAACGTAAGAAAATTAAAGACAGCTGGTTAGTCCTGGGCTATCCTGCACCCAGCATCACGGATTTCAAAGGAAAAGTGGCATTCGACATTGTAAACAATCTACTGGGAGGTTCAATGTACTCCCGTCTATTCCTAAAAGTACGCGAAACAGAAGGCTGGAGCTATGAGGTAGGTTCAATATTTTTGCCTCTTGTAGGTCCATCCTTTATCTGTGCTTACTGTGGTTTTCCTGCGGTCTATTTTGATAAAGCAGTAGCCACGCTCCGCAAGGAATTCCAGGAAGTAACAAACCTAAAGCGGGAAGAGTTTGAAGAAACCAAAAACTACACCCGAGGAACCCTTTTGCAAAGCCTGGAAACACCATCTGGACTTGCCGCGCTCTTCTCTTTTTATGAAAAAATAGGTTTAGGATGGGATTTTGTATTTCGCTACGAAGAACTGTTGCGAAAGATTAAGCTTAACGAAGTAAAAGGTATATATACTTCCTACACAGGAAGCAAAGAGGCAATAGGAGCAGTAATTCCAGAAAGTCAACAGTAAAACATTTATAACCAGCACAATGGTCTCTTTTAGGGATAAAAGCTAACTTTGGTCGAGCTCAAGTAAACCCCAACTTAAACTTTCAAAAAAATTTAAAAATTTTCCTTTAAGGGTGGTTGACAATAATTAAAAAGCAAATATAATATCTCACGGCAAGAGTGAATGAATTCAAAAATTGAAAAAGTGAATAAAGGTTACCCCCACAAGCACCTCCTTAAATAGAAGTCTTTCCCCTCCTTGCACCTAAGGGAGGTTGGTTTTCACCAGCCTCCCTTAGGTGTTTTTAAGGGAAAAATCAAAAGCTAAAGGCGCCTTTGACTTCACAAGATATTCCTACTCTGGTATAATCCTGGCCGTCGGGGCGTAGCGCAGCCTGGTTAGCGCACCTGCCTTGGGAGCAGGGGGTCGGCCGTTCAAATCGGCTCGCCCCGACCAGGCTAAAAAATTGCTAAAAATTTCCTGATTAAAAAGCTGCTTATAGCTGGCGTAAGTCCTACTCTCAAACCTGAGCGATGGCGAACCAGGCAAATAATCCCGAGACAAAATCCCCGGTTATTTAGCTGTTAAACAAAGAACATTTCACAGGATTGACAAAATTGAAAAATTTGTGCTACATTGACATCGATGACATAAACGGGGGTGAAGCTTATGTCCTCAAGAATAAGGAGAGGGATTGCGTTTTACTTTATTCTTCCTGCTTTTATATGCATGCTTTTTGTTCACATCATTCCCATTTTATGGGGTGTATACATTGCCTTTATCGACTTAGACATCTACACTATTACCCAATGGATGAAAGCACCTTTCGTAGGACTTCAAAACTTTTTTACCGTTTTCTCGCCCGCCACTGACACGGGCATAAGATACTTGCGCTCAATCTGGAACGTGGTGTATTTTGGGCTGGTTACCATCCCAGCAGGGTACGTAATTGGCTTGCTCGTAGCCCTTCTCCTCAACAGAGAATTCTCTGGCAGAACCATCGTAAGGGGCTTGATCTTACTCCCCTATATTACCCCTGACTCTGTAGCTTACAACGTATGGAGATTTATTTTCCAGGCCCGCATTGGCATTGTAAACAAATATCTCCTCGCTTTGGGGCTTATAAAAGAGCCAGTTCTGTGGTTGGTGGGCGATCGAGCCATTTATACCGTAATGATTGCCAGCATATGGAAGGGATGGCCTTTCGCTTGTCTGATTCTGCTTGCAGGTCTTCAGAATATCTCTCGAGAACTCTATGAAGCGGCAAAAATTGATGGAGCATCTTCGTTCCAGCTTTTCCGGTTTATTACCCTTCCTCTATTACGTCCTGTAAGTGCGACCCTGCTTTTGCTTTCGGCCATCTGGAACTTTCATGCTTTCAATCAGTTTTATATCCTACTTGGAACCGATCCAGGAAAAGCTCATGTTCCATCGACCTTTATCCTCCAAGAAGCTTTTACTAACTTTCACTTAAGCCGGGGAGCGGCAATGTCAGTTTTCTTGACTGTGCTTATTTTTATGATGACAGCCGTTGTCATTTATGCCCGCAGAGGGAGAGAAAGAGAGTGAAAAAAGCCCTTAAGAGAGCATTTTCCAAACTTTTCTTCTACGTTGCTCTTTTTATAGTGCTTGCTATTGTTCTTATTCCTTATTTATGGATGGTTTCGGGATCTTTCAAAACCACTCTCGAAATTCAATCTGCAGATGTCACTAAACCAGAATTATCCCCCAGCTGGATTCCTCGAAAATTCACCTGGGAAAATTATCTCAGGGTTAACAGAACAGTTCGCATGCTGGATTATTTCCGCAATAGCCTCATAATCAGCGTAGGTACTATGATTTTCTCGGTTATTATCAGCCTTTTTGCAGCTTATGGGTTATCCAGGTTCAACTTTTCCTGGAAACATGGATATACGCTTCTAACCCTTTCCACCCAAATGTTTCCCGGAATATCCTTCCTCATACCTTACTTTATGATGTTCGTCCTTATAAGATATTATCTGGGTATCCCCATGCAAAATACCTACTGGGGGATGATCTTTACTTACACCTCTTTTGCGCTGCCCTTTTCCGTCCTTATGCTACGCAATTTCCTTGACTCTATCCCTCGAGAAATAGACGAACAAGCCCAAATTGATGGCTGCACTCCTTTTGGCGCCTTAATGAGGGTAATTCTTCCTCTTTCAAAACCTGGCATTGCAGCAGTAGGAATTTATTCGTTCATCATGGCCTGGAATGAGGTACTCTTTGCTACGGTTCTCACCGGCCGAGAAACAAAAACTGTCGCACTGGGACTCCTTGAATATATAACTGCCCAACAGGCCCGTTGGTCAGGAATGATGGCTGCCTGCATTCTTGTCTCAATTCCCGTTTTGATACTTTTCAGCTTTATGCAGAAGTACATTATTGAAGGCTTGGTAGCTGGCGCAACAAAGGGATAAAGGAGGTGAGACAGCTTCAGACCAAAAGAATAATTAGTTCGCTCCTGCTTAGAACTCAAAGAAAGGAGGATCAAAATGCGTAAATCGCTGATTTTGGTTATGGTTTTAATGTGTGTTGTGTTGATACCGATGGCCCTGACGGCTAAAGAAAGTATTACTTTCTGGCTCATGCCTAATGCACCAGATGAAACCCATATTCCCTGGCTCGAAGAAAAAGCAAAGGAGTTTGAAGCTCAAACCGGTTACAAAGTAAACTTTGAGATCATCGGGTGGGGGGAAGCATGGCAAAAAATTTCCGTTGCCCTTGCTTCCCAGAGTGGCCCAGATGTGTTCCAGGTTGGCACAACCTGGAACCCCCAATTTGCTGCTACAGGAGGACTCGAGAAAATCGACATTGCTGAGTTCGGCGGTAAAGAAGCATTTATGGAAGCAAATTATATTTCCACAACCTACAAAGGTGAGAGCTACGGTGTACCCTGGTTTGCAGAAACTCGCTGTCTTTTCTACAACAAAGAAATGTTTTCCGAAGCAGGTGTGCAACCACCAAACACATATGAAGAACTCAAAGCGGTTGGCAAAAAAATAGTGGAAAAATTTGGCGAAGGTTCCGCCATAGCAATCGCTGGAACCAATGCCTGGGACCTTTTGCATAATTGGGCAATTGTTCTCTGGGCCTATGGCGGAAACTTGCTTACCCCCGACAATAAAAAAGCTGCTTTCAATGACGAAGCAGGGATTGAAGCCATGAAATGGTACGCAAGCCTCATAGTTGAAGGTCTCGCTGCCAAGGCCTGTGCAGAATACAACCAGCCCCAGGCTGACGCAGCCTTTATCAATGGAAACGTAGCAATGTGCTTCATGGGACCCTGGAACATTGCTGGCATTGAGCAAGAAAATCCGGATCTGCCTTACGACGTAGTAGAGCCCCCTGCTGGTCCGGTGAAAAGAGCCTCCTTCTCTGGAGGAAGCAACTTGGTAATCCTGAAGGGAAGTCCCAACAAGGATGCTGCTAAAGAGTGGATCAAATTTTTACTCAGCAAAGAAAATCTCGTGGACTACACCAAAAATCTCTCCCACATGCTTCCTGCCAAAATCGAAGCTTTTGAAGACCCCTATTACGACACCGGTGTATGGAAAGTTTTTAAGAAAACTTTAGGGTACGCCACAGCATATCCACCCCTCGCTGTTTGGGGAGATATTGAAAACGCAGTCGTCCAGGAATTTCGAAATATTCTCACCGCAGTTGCAAGTGGTGAATATTCTGAAGAAACCGTGAAAATGTATCTCGACAAGGCAGCCGAAAGGGTTAACCAAGCTCTGGCCAAAGAGCGGTAACTTCGACTCCAAAAGTGGGGAGGTGTAGCACAACACCTCCCCACTTAGTCATTCACTAACCAGACCATAATCAATACAACTCCATCTCCTTAGCTCCCTTTCATGGAAAACCTTAATAACATATGAGCCCACTATCTCTTCAGATTCAAACCTGGTACTCGGCGGCTTAAGTACGACGAAAACAGTTTTTTTAAAAACCATAATCTGGCCAATTCGAAAAGGTTAGAGGCTCTTTGTTTCTTTACCACTCGACAAAAACTACATGGAGAATCAAACAGATGTAGGAACTTACAAGGTTTACCAAGCTTTGGGATAGTATCCTGCTCAATATGTCCGGTAATTATATAGCTTTCTTGGATAGACTCTGCAAAGCCCTAAAACCTGTAGGCCTCAAGGCAGTCGTTGAGATTTCGTAACTTCAAACACAGAAGTTTCTTCACAGCCATATAATGCTACCACCACTAGTTTTGGTCAAAAGAGTAAAAACAATATGCCGAATATAGTTCCTAAATCTTTTCGACCCAGCACTCATTCCTACACCGGGACCGGGATGAATATCTCCAATAGCCGGAGGTCTGAGAAAAAACAGAGCTCCAAAAGCTGGCACTCGCTCTTTTAAAAACTTTTTGAAAATTAATTTTTTAAAGAAAAAATAATTTGATAAATTTTTTCCTTAAAAAACATATTGACAATGCACTACATAAATGGCATCATTAAAAGGGTGAAGCCGAAAATGAGCGCAAAAAGTTGTATCCTAAGAATTCGATCCACGTTTGATTCTCTGTGCCACGCTCAACAAAAAGTTGCACAATTCGTCTTAGAAAATCCTCAGGAGGTTCTTTCCTCTTCCATCTCTGAACTTGCTAAAAAGGCCCGCGTTAGTGAAGCCACGGTACTCCGATTCACTCGTGCTATAGGATACGAAGGGTATAGTCACTTCCGAATTGCCCTGGCCGAGGATACCGCCACTCAATCTCTTCGACAAGGCCTGGAAAAAATTCACGAAGACGTAAATGTAGGCGATAGCTTTGAAGCAATTTTCAGAAAAGTGCTTTACTCAAGCGTGGACTCTTTATCCACCACTATGAATCAGGTAGATGGAAAATCCATAGAGAAAGCAGCTAACTTGATCTACCACGCTTCGACTCTGTTTTTAGTAGCAGTAGGCAATTCTCAGCCAATTGCCATGGACGCAGTACACCGTTTTTTGAAACTGGGCAAAAAAACGGTTTTCTTCACTGATCCAGTAGCTGCAGCCATGTTTGCTCGTTTACTGGGACCGAACGATACTGTAGTCGCCATCTCTTTCTCAGGTCTCTCAGTAGACGTAATTGAAATTGTCAAGATTGCTAAAGAAAATTCGGCCAAGATTGTTGCCATTACGAGTCAGGATAACACTCCACTCACCGATCTATCCGATGTAAAGATCTTCTCCTACTCTAAAGAAACCCGTTTTCGGACAGAGGCCATGGAATCACGAATCGTACAACTAAGCATCATCGATGCACTTTTTGTATCAGTGGCTATGATCAACCCCCAGAAGGCCTTACGGGAAATCCAAAGTACCACCAACCCACTTCCCTACAAGGTCGTACCCAAAAGACAGAGAATGGGAGGTGATGTACAAAAACAGCACTTAGTTCCTCCATCAACTCCTTAGGGGTGCGGTTTATGCGTTGTTTTAGGCCAGGTGTAATTCGTAACTTGTAACTCTAAAGAGCAATATCAGAAAGGAGGTATGTAAAGGTGAAGTTTCTTAAAGTGTTTTTGGTAGGAGCGATTTTACTTGCTCTGAGTTTGCCCGCTCTGGGGCAGGAAACTGTGGAAATCGAGTTCATGCAGTGGTGGCAGCCAGAAATGAAGGGTGATTCTTTCGATCAGATGATCAAAGATTTTGAACTTCAAAATCCAAACATCAAAGTAAAGCCGGTAACCTTACCCTATGCCGAGGTTAGAGACCAACTTCTGATCCAGGCGGCCGGAAAAACACTACCTGATGTGGTAGGAGTAGATCCTCAGTGGATGCACACCCTTATCAAATACAACGTGATTGAAAATCTTGATGCTTACATCGAAAGAGATGGAATAGATGTTTCCAGTCTGGCTCTAAAAAAGATTAAAGGCTCAGCCTGGATATTCCCGGTTACTTCCTACATTTACCCGCTGTTCTACAACATTGATCTTTTAAAAGAAGCTGGCTTCGAAGGTCCTCCTAAAACAAGGGAAGAGTTCCTTAAATATGCTGAAGCTTTAACCAAACCTGAAAAAGGACAGTATGCTTGGGTTTTGCCGCTCTCTTTGAGCCTCCCAAATGGAATCAGCAATGATATTTGCCCCTGGCTATGGGCCGCGGGCTTTGACATCATGAAAGATGGAAAGCCCTATCTAAACCACCAAGGAATGATAGATGTACTTAAGTTTATAAACGAACTATACCAGAAAGGCTTTATCAGTCCTGGCACGATGGGTAAACGCGAACCAGAAAAAGTAGAAGAATTTGCCAACGCTCGAGTAGCCATGATGATCAGCTCTGTAGCTCACATAAACATTCTACGGGAAAGGAACCCTAACCTGAATTTTTCGATTGCAGCTATTCCTGCACCAGCAGGATATGAAGGTCCTCCAGCCTTGCGAGTTGCTTCCTGGGATATCGGGATTTCTGCAGCTTCTAGCACGGCCGAAAAAGAAGCGGCCTGGAAGCTAATTAAGTACATCACTAGTCCTGAAGTAAACAGTTTCGTATGTAGTAACGCTAATGCTTTCCCCGGAAATTTACTTGCCAAACCGGACTACGTTGGTGGTGACCCAGTATACGAGCTAGCTTACGATCTTTTCACTAAAGCAGATCTGAAGTACCCCCTGGTGGGTGCACCCGAGGCTTTTGAGCTTGAACGTAGTTTTGCTGAGCTCATCCACGCAATGTTCCAGGGCGAAATGACTCCAGAAGAAGTAGCTGTTGAAGCGCAAAAAGTTTGGGAACAGATCTTTGCCGAAAACGAGTAGTTACTACTGTGCCCGGTATGGAGTGCTCCATACCGGGCATTCTGTGTTTATAAAAAATCCGTGACACAAAACAGCAGAGGTCAAAGCAGTTACAAATTCATTCCATTCAGGCAGGTGATCGTCCAATGGTCTTCAAAAAGTTTTTAAGAAAACATTTAGTAGCTTATGCTTTTCTGGGGCCTGCCACCATTTTGCTCATAGTGCTTTTATTCTACCCCATAGTCCTTGTAGTATGGAACAGTTTTCTCGATAACTCCATAATAAATCCTTCCCCTAAATGGGTGGGATTGCGACATTATCGGTGGGCCCTGGCCGACAGAGTGTTCAGTAAAGCCTTAAAAAATACCCTGGTTTTCACTATCTCAAGCGTAGCTCTGCACTTGATAATTGGTCTTGGTTTTGCGCTCTTGCTGAATGCTTCCATTAACCGGCGGATTCAAACTTTTTTCCGAGTACTTTTGATTCTCCCCTGGACTTTTACAGTAGCCATCGTGGCTATAATCTGGAGGCTCCTTCTTGATCCTTTAGGAGTGGTAAACTATCTTCTTTCTTTAATTGGTCTGATCAAGCCCGGTCTGGTATGGTTTGGGGATCCCCAGCGAGCCATGCAAGCGTTGATTCTTGCCAACACCTGGGGTGGATACCCTTTTATCATGGTAAGCCTTTTGGCTGGTTTACAGGGTATACCCGTAAGCCTTTACGAAGCAGGTACCGTAGATGGAGCAAATTCTTTTCAGAAGTTTCTATACATCACTTTACCTCAACTCAAACCAGTTATTCTAAGCATTGGCCTTTTGGATTTCATTTGGACCTACAGGCTCTTTGAACTCATCTGGCTCACCACGGGTGGAGGTCCAGGACGGGCAACAGAAACTCTGGGCACTTACATTTACAAGCTTGCTTTCACGCAGTATCAGTTTTCCAGAGCTTCTGCAGTAGCTGTAATTCTCGCTTTGACAACACTTGTTCTGGCCATCTTCTATCTCCGAGCCCAGAAAGCTAGTGAATAAAATCAAAGCCGATGAGAAAAAGAGGGGTTGAATGATGCGTTCTGTAAAGAAGTACACTCTTAGATCAAGAATTATAATATACACTCTGCTTGTGATCGCCGGAATTTTTGCAGTTTTCCCGGTTTCTTGGGCATTCTTGATGTCCACAAGACCTAATGTGGAAATTTTCAAGTGGCCACCAACCTTTCTTCCAGAAAAGTTTACTTTAGAACCGTACCGACAGGTATTCGAAAATCCTATCTACCTGCGTTTCTTTCTCAATAGTTACGTAGTAGCCATGGTAGTAACTCTGTCCACAGTAATAGTAGCCATACTCGCTGGCTACAGTTTTTCCAGATTCAATTTTCCTGGAAAAAGGCTACTCAATCTTTTCGTGGTAGGCACTCAAATGGTACCACCAATCACGCTTTTGATTCCTTACTTTTCAATGATCGTAGCTCTCAAACTCTTCGACACTTACAAAGCACTTTTCCTAACCTACATCGTGCTTACACTACCTTATGCTATCCTAATGATGACTGGGTACTTTAATACCATAAGCAAGGAGCTTGATGAAGCAGTTATGATCGACGGTGGCAGTAGATTTTATGCCCTGTGGCGTGTACTAGTACCACTTGCCCTCCCGGGCATTATTGCTACTACAGTCTTCAGCTTTCTCCTCTCGTGGAACGAATTCGCCTTTGCATTAACACTCACCAAAAGTAACAGCATGAGAACGATTCCCGTAGGTATTTCTTTACTTATGGGACAACATGCTTATGAATGGAACGTAATGATGGCCGTTTCCATTCTGGGAAGTGCTCCCGCCCTGGTTCTTTATCTTGTTGCCCAGCGGTATTTCCTGGCCGGCATGACCGTTGGTGCTATAAAAGAATGAAAAAGAACTGCAGGCGCTTTGCGAAATCAGTCCACATGCGAAACAAAACAATGGAAGGTAGGGTTTTGTCTTCATGAATCTTTATCAATTTCTAAAAAAATCACTCCAGGAAATAAGATGGGAACGTAGCATCTTTTGTGGTTATAGCGGCAACCTGGATTGGGTAGTAAGCTTGCAAAATGACCAATTCCTTCGCTTTGAGGAAAAAATGGGTTTTTGGCCTGATTCATTTTCCAAAAACCTTTGTATCCCAGAAATCTACACCATACCGGAGCTTATCAATTATGTGACTTATTTCATGCATACTGCCTCAGGCGGTGAGGGAGACCTCAAAAAAATGGATCTGGTTGAAGTAGTCATGCAGTCTACGTCGGGATACTTCTCCATTGGTGGAACGGGTGCTCAAGCCGCTAATTTTTTAGCTCACCTTGGCCTTTCACATGTACACCTTCACCTTCCCATTTACAACGCCTATTTTGCACAAGTGCTACATCCCAACCTACATGTTTATCACAACACCTCCTTTTATGCAAAAGAGATGGGGAAGGAGATAGTTTCTTCCTTATCAGAAGTACACTGCATCTTCGATTACGCAATGGGTACACTTTACCGCATTGGCAACAAGGTATTCAAAACCAGAAGATCTGACCGCATTATTCTAAGCTACGACCGTTGTAATTCTAACCTTCACATCAGTGAAGCGTTTAAAAAGGAACTCCTAAAGCCCAAAAAGGAAATTTCCTTTCTGGTATCTGGCTTTAATTCCCTTCGTAAAACGGAAGATTTATCTCGCTTCGTTAAAGAGAACCAGCTAATCATCGAGCAATTTCGAAAGACCCATCCTAAGGCTTCAATCTGTGTAGAGGAAGCACATTACTGGGACAAAGAAAAAGAGCGAATAGAAACAGTCGCAAAAAACATATATCCTATGGTGGACAGTGTGAGTATGAATGTCAGGGAATTTCAAACCATACGGCGGTGCTTAGGTTTTCAGAACCGGGATCCTGTCGAAGCACTGTACGCTATAGCAAGCAAATACGGTATCAGACGGGTGGGAGTTCACTCGGGAGAAAATTGTCTAGTAGTGAGCGCTTACCCCCTCGAACAAGAAATACTTGCCGATAGTCTCGGAATACTCCTTTCTGGAGCCAAGGCTTATTATGGACGTTTTGTAGGAAGAGAAGAGTTAGAAAAATTTCTTGTAACTTTTTGTGATTTTGCTTGCTCAAAAGAAATTCCTGTACCCAAACCTCTGGGAAGGGGGTACCAGGCCTTCACCATACCAACCTTAAAAGGCATACCAATCGTTTCTACCCTAGGTCTGGGAGATGCTTTCGCCGCTGGGCTCTTGGTATATCTTTGAAATTCTTTGAAATAGAGAGGAGATGACAGAAATGCTTTTGGTCTCTACACGTGAGCTCCTTGAGGAAGCTGAAAAACATAACATTGCTATTCCAGCTTTTAATTTTTGCAACCTGGAAACTCTCTATCCAGTTTTAGAGGTGGCCAAAGAGTTGCGCTCTCCAGTTATCCTTCAAGCAGCTTTCTCGGAAGTAGAATACTTTGGAGGAGAGTGCATTGGGGGATTTGTAAGAAAAACATTGAATCTTCTGGGAGTGCGAGCCGCTCTGCACCTTGATCACGGCAAAAGCTTCCAGGAAGCAGTAAGATGCATTCGATGGGGATTTACCTCGGTTATGTTTGATGGTTCACTCCTACCCCTACATGAAAATATGCGTATCACCAGACAAATTGTTGATGTTGCCCACGCAGTAGGAGTCTCAGTAGAGGGCGAATTAGGAAAAATCGGAGGTGCTGAAGAAAGCTTTGTCTCCGAAGAGGAAAATTTAACCGATCCTAATGTGGCAGCTCAATTCGTACAGGAAACGGGAGTTGATGCCATAGCTATCGCTATTGGTAACGCTCATGGTTTTTACAAAAAAGATCCTCACATTGACTTTGAGCGTTTACGAAAGGTTAGGGAACTTCTTGGCCCATTTCCTATTGTACTCCACGGGGGAACTGGAATTCCCGAGGAACAGATCAAGAAAGGTATCTCTCTGGGCATAAGAAAAGTTAACTTCAGTACTATCATTCGAGCCCAGTTCATTAAAACTTTTCGGTCTTATTCTCTCGAAAATCCCGAAAATTTTTTCCTCATGGAAATCACCCGGAAGGCCATGCAAAGCGTTAAAGATACTGTTGCCAATCTCATTGAACTTATGGGTTGCGCAAGGCTGTATTAACTCCAGATCCGAATCTTGTGTAGATTGTTCTGAAAAACAAATCGAAGAGGAAAAGTCTCGACGCTTCATCAAAACGAAACCAAAAGAAGAATAACAAACAAAAACCAGGAAAGAAACTTAGAGTGTAAGGGTTTCTCTCCTGGTTTTTGTTTCTAAGGTCTTTTTCCCAAGAAAGATAAGTCTTAAAAACCAGAAACTCGGCAAATAGAAACTGGCAAAACTGCCAAAATCAGTCCTGTGGTTCACTCACAAACGAAAGAACAAAAGCATCGCGATGAAACTCAGGCTATATTACGACTTGCTCAATAAATCCTCCATTCACCTTCGTATTTCCGCAAAAGTAGGGTTTCTGAATCGATTAAAAATTCATTTTCAAAACAAACCCATTGATTAAAAGGAGAAACCTGGGGTGCCGATGGTGGTTCAGGATATACATATTCTTCTTCGGCAGGAAGAGGATAGGATATTATCCAGCTGTTTTCGCAAAAACCACAAACTTGCCGACTTTCCAGGGTTACTTCTGCCCATTCGCCTTCGACCAGAAGACGTGCAACTTTCACTCCAAAAAGGGGCAAACTGCATACGCCTCCTGAGTATTCAGGTTGAGCCTGCAAAATACCCTGAATGCGGGAAAAATTGATTTCAAAATTCTGATCGTGTGGCCCTCCCGGGAAAAGACAATTCCTCGCTTCCTCGTAATCACCATCGAGCAAAGCATTGCCATAACGGTCGAGAAGCGCCTTAACTTCCACTTCTTCCGGTGTAAGTGAAAAACCACTACACCCAGCGAGAAAAACCAGACTAAGCATTACTAATACCAATACGCTCTTCACAATCACACCTCCTCTTTATAGTTACGCAGAAAAAAGAAAGAAAGTTTTAAAGCAACGAAAAAGTATTTGCAAATTAAAAACCTTGTAGCTTGTTTTACTATATGCTAATATGGTAATATAGTTCAAAAGTCGACTATCAGGAGGAACAAAAATGGCTGCGGATGTCTATGAAATGTATGCCAACATCTTTCGGGCTCTGGCCCACCCCAAAAGAATCAAAATAATCGAACTCCTTGAGGAACATGGAAAAATGTGTGTATGCGAAATAGCTGCCCAAACTCAAATCGACCAGCCCTCCGTCTCCAAACATTTGAGCATCCTTAAAAACGCTGGAATTATAGAAAGCGAAAAACAGGGACTAAGGGTGGAGTGTTGGTTGAAAACTCCTACAGTTTCTGAATTACTTAAAGGAGCCCAGGAAATCCTGAAAAAAGATATGGAAAGTCGCTATATTGCTTCTTTAAAGAGGTGATAACAGTATGCTGCAACATAACTGGCAAAAACTCAGCGCTATGGTTGTTGTCTTTCTGGTAGCATATTTCATGCCCCTCAACAGTTCCCGTTTCACGGGAGCCGTTCTTGAGGCCCTTTACATGTTGCAAGAATACGCACGCTTGCACGTTTTAACCTGTCTTATCCCTGCTCTTTTCATCGCTGGCGCCATAGCTTACTTCATATCCCGTGAAGCAGTGATGAAATACTTTGGGAGCCAGGCCAAGAAATGGGTGGCTTACAGTGTGGCTTCCGTATCAGGGGCCATCCTGGCAGTTTGCTCTTGCACCGTATTGCCCCTCTTTGCAGGCATTTACAAAAGAGGTGCAGGGCTGGGTCCTGCTGTAGCCTTTCTGTATTCTGGTCCTGCCATCAACATACTGGCTATTTCCATGACAGCAAGAATCTTGGGAGCAAGACTGGGCCTGGCCCGTGCCATAGGAGCTGTGGTGCTCTCTGTGGTCATCGGCCTGCTTATGGCTGCTATTTTTCACAAGGAAGACTCAGAAAGGCTTCAAGGCTTCGTAGTCCAGGGAAAACCAGAAACCGAAAAAAGATCACTTGTTCAAACCCTTTTTTACTTTATCAACCTCATCGCCATACTGGTTTTTGCTACCTGGGGTAGATCAACACAACCAGGGAGTGTTTTAAATGCAATTTACAGCATCAAGTGGTACTTGGTTATTCTCTTGCTTGGGCTTTTAGCAATTATGCTTATCCGCTGGTTTGAACGACGTGAAATTTCTATGTGGATAGAATCCACCTGGAGCTTTGCGCAACAAATTCTTCCTTTACTTTTCGTAGGCGTCCTCTTAGCCGGTTTCCTTACCGGAAGGCCAGGAACCGATGCTGGTATCATTCCAGCAAAATACGTGCAATTGGTGGTCGGCGGAAATTCCATCAGGGCCAATTTCCTTGCTTCTATCATCGGTGCATTTATGTATTTTGCCACGCTTACCGAGGTGCCCATTCTGCAGAGCCTGCTTGGTTCTGGCATGGGGCAAGGCCCAGCCCTGGCGCTTCTTCTTTCCGGACCAGCACTGAGCCTGCCCAGCATGCTGGTCATAAATAGTATACTGGGGCCTAAAAAAACATTTACCTACGTGACCCTGGTGGTACTCATGTCTACCATAGCAGGCTATATCTTTGGAGCAATATCTTAAAATTCGAGGGAGGTAGATATAAATGGAAATCAAAATTCTCGGCATGGGCTGTCCAAAATGTAAAATGCTGGAGGAAACCACCCGCAAGGCTCTCCAAGAACTGGGTATTAACGCAGAGATTGAAAAAGTTCAGGATATCGAAAAAATAATGGAGTACAACGTCATGTTTACACCAGGGCTGGTCGTGAATGGAGAAGTCAAAGTAGCCGGTAAAGTGCCCTCCAAAGAAGAAATAAAAAAAATTATCCAGGAATGCAAAGAACAAGCTGGATGATTGAGGAGTAAAACAGGGGAGCAGAAGGAAAATTTTCTGCTCCCCCAAGCAAAAAAGAACTCCATAAACACAATTTGAGTGCAGGAATAAAATCGGGATAGGTAAAGACAATGAAACGTGCTACATATCCTGCCTCGCAAAAGAAAAGCGCGGAAGAAGCTTTAAAATTTTACATTCTCAAACTAACTAAAAGGGAGAACAGCATATGAGTCTACCCGAAAAATTTACCTACTGGAAAGGGATACCCCGGCAGGAAATAAACTGGCATCCTACCATTGATGAAAGCAAATGTGTCGGATGTGGCATGTGCGTGACCACCTGTGGGAGAAACGTTTTCGACTATGACCGAGAAAAGAGAAAAGCAGTCGTTGCCAGACCACTCCAATGCATGGTAGGGTGTACTTCTTGCCAAGTATGGTGTGTGTACAATGCCATATCCTTCCCCGATCCTCAGTACGTAAAGGACTTGATCAAAAAGAGAAACGTGCTGGCAACCGCAAAAAAAGAGCTTCAGGCAAGAGACTAAAGCAAGAAGAAATTTGATGCGTAAAAAAATTTAGCCATTATAACCATTCATTCAAAATGTGTTTACAATCAATTCATGGTTTCTTCATACTTTCGCCACTTTGGAAAGCTACAATAGGAACAGAATAGAAATTAAAAGAGGTGATTGAAATGAGAAAAAACTTTTTCGGAATAGCGCTTGCAATGATCTCGGTACTGACCCTAACCAGCATTGCTTTTGCCCAGGGCAACGCCCAAAGCGCAAACTGGGGCCAGAACCTCAACGGTGAAATAGTGGAAATCTCGGGAACCATCCAGAGTCTGGATTTAGAAGCTCCGCAAACTGAAATCACAATTGTAACCAGCGACGGAAACACAGTAGAAGTAGAATTGGGACCAGTATGGTTTCTTGAAGGGTTAAATGCCAAACCAGGTGACCCAATTACCATATCTGGTGAGTGGGTCGATGAAGACACCGTAGTGGCTTACGAATTGCAAATGGACGATATAACCCTTACCTTGAGAAACGAAGATGGAACACCTCTCTGGAGCGGAAATGCTGAGGAAAGTCAACCCGAAGAGAGAAATACCTACCGTCACCAGAGTGGACCTCAGGATGGAAGTGGTAACCAGTGGAGAAACACCTGGCAGGAAAGCAACCAGAACACAAACCACAATCAACAAAACAATCGTCAAAGAGGACAAAACCGAGGAAGATAAAAGCGCAAAGCTAAACTCCCTGGAAAAATGCAGAGAGTATCTCTCTGCATTTTTCCACCCCAAAATCACGACCTCAAAAAATCTGCCTTGATGGCTACAAGTAAAAGGACTGAGCTGCTTACACCCGACTTAAGGTGTGAAAAAGGAGAAAATCTCTTCGCTCTAAGAACATTTTCTCAGACCACCCATTGACACCCTAAATGAGGTAAGGTATAAACAAACTTAGTAGTACCAATAATGAGGGGGGGTAGTTATGCGTTTTAAGTCTTTGCTGGTTTTTCTGCTAATTGCTACAGTTTTGTTTGCTTTTTCCGGCTTAGCTCAGTCCAAATACAAAATAGCCTTTGTGCCCAAGTTGATTGGTATTCCTTACTTCAACGCCATGGAAGAAGGCGGCAAGAAAGCAGCTCAGGATTTAGATGTTGAATTTATCTATACTGGACCGGTAACTGCCGACGTTGCCAAACAAATAGAAGTGGTTGACAACCTGATTACCCAAGGAGTCGACGCTATTGCAGTAGCCCCTAATGACCCAGCAGCTATAACCCCGGTTCTCAAAAAAGCCAAAGAAAGAGGTATCTTGGTCCTAACCAGCGATACTGATGGAGCACAGGAAGTGCGTGACCTCTTTGTGAATCAGGCACTTCAGGATCAAATCGGCTATACCATAATGGATGAGTTAGCAAAAGCTATGAACTACGAAGGAGAATTTGCCATTGTCTCCTGCGGGCCAACCGCCTGGAATTTAAACACCTGGATTCTTTACGAATTGCAGCGGCTGGCTGAATATCCTAAAATGAAATTAGTCACTATTCGTTATGCCGAAGAAGACGTGCAACTGGCCATCAACGTAACTCTTGACCTTATCAATGCTTTCCCCAATCTAAAAGGCATCATTGGTCAGTGCAGCACCTCCGCACCAGGAGCTGCAGAAGCGGTAACTCAGGCTGGCAAAATTGGTGAAATCGTCGTCACTGGCCTATCAGTTCCATCGATGATGCGTCCCTACGTCAAAAACGGAGCGGTAAAAAGCTTTGTTCTCTGGGATCCTGTGGATTTGGGATACCTTACCGTGTGGGCTGCTAAATATCTCCTCGATGGGAACACCTTCGAAGAAGGTGTAGAATACGAAATACCGGGCATTTCTACCAAGCCCTGGTACATTGCCAAAGACAAAATGTTAGTTCTTGGACCACCAAAGGTCTTCGATGCAAGCAACGTAGACGACTACGATTTCTAAGCACAAGGGGGGTTACCCCCCTTGTCTTTTAAACGTAAATGAGCAACCAGCTTCTGAGCTGTCAGAAAATTGAAAAAACATTTGGTGGTGTTCGGGCTTTAAAGGGCGTTAATTTTTCTCTCCATGCTGGAGAAGTTCACGCTCTGGTTGGGGAGAATGGAGCTGGAAAATCCACTTTGATAAAAATAATCTCTGGAGCTTTGTTACCCGACGCTGGTGACATCTTTGTTAGGGGACAAAAAGTAAATATTTCATCTCCCCGCATGGCTCAGGAAATGGGTATTTCCACTGTTTACCAAGATCCCCTCATTTATCCGGCCCTGAGCGTTGTAGAAAACATCTTCTTGGGAAGAGAAATACGCACCCCTCGGGGCAATATTGATTGGAAAGCCCAAGAAAAAAGGGCTCAAGAACTTTTCCAATCTCTGGGTATTTCAGCCACCTTCCTACGCAAGCCTATAGGAGAGCTAAGCGTAGGACTGCAGCAACTGGTTCTGATTGCCAAAGCCCTGGCTTATGAATCCAAAATCATTATTTTCGATGAGCCAACTGCCATCCTCACTGAACACGAGGCAGAGAGATTGTTTGACATTATAAAACAGCTTAAAGAACAAGGAGTAGGTATAATTTACATAAGCCACCGCCTTGAAGAAATTTTCCAGATTGCCGATCGAGTCACGGTGCTCAGAGATGGTACAGTAGTTGGATGTTTTCCTATTCAAGAAGTAAAACGCGAGAAAATAATAGAACTTATGGCTGGGAAACTACTGGTTGAAGAAATTGAACGCGCCGGGCGTAAGAGCGATCAACCTCTCCTCGTGGTAAATTCTCTAACTAAGGCAGGTATTTATCGAAATATTTCTTTCGAAGTCTTTCCTGGTGAAGTGCTGGGCTTTTTTGGTCTGGTAGGGTCGGGAAGAACCGAGGTTGCACAAACTATTTTCGGTATCATCCAACCTGATCAGGGAGAAATTCTCTATCAGGGAAAACCCTTCCGGCCTTCTTCACCCCTGGAAGCCATGAAGCGAGGAATTGCCTATCTGCCCGAAGACCGAAAAGAACAAGGTCTATTCCTCATCCTTGATGTGGGTTATAACCTCACCATAAGCATACTGCCCATGATTTCAGGACCCTTGGGCACCGTAGATTTTCGCAAAGAAAGAGAGCAGGCCCAACGCTATATAAAGGAGCTTAACATAAAAACTCCCAGCATTAGAACCAAAGTTTTTTCTCTTTCCGGAGGTAATCAACAGAAAGTAGTACTTGGAAAGTGGCTGGGGGTTGAACCTCAAGTACTGATTCTCGACGAACCCACGCGGGGCATAGATGTTGCAGCCAAATCTGAAGTTCACCACATAATAGCCCAATTGAGCAAGCAAGGTATGGGGATAATGGTTATATCTTCCGAGCTACCGGAAATATTAAAACTTTCCGATCGAATAATCGTAATGCACGAAGGAGTTATTACCGGGGCTTTCTCCCGCGAAGAAGCCTCTTCAGAAAAAATACTCCGAGCGGCAACTGGAGAAAGAATGCTCCAAAGATAAGGGAGAAAGATGATTCACTGGGAAACCATTGTTAAAAGAAGAGAGTTCAGCGTATTGATACTTATCGGTGCTTTGGTCGTAGTTTTTTCCATTTTTACGGAACGTTTTTTAAGTATTAACAACATTTCTAACCTGCTTTTGCAAACAGCGGGGATTGTTACTGCCTCCATAGGCATGACTATGGTAATTATAACTGCAGGAATCGATGTTTCGGTAGGCTCTACCATGGGTATGGCCTGTGCAGTATCAGGCCTTGCTTTGACTGCAGGTTTACCTGCTTTACTGGTTTTTATTGTTGCCATCGCAGTAGGTTTAATTATCGGTCTTTTCAACGGAGCCTTAATAGCGTACGGCGAGATCCCGCCCATCATAGTTACTCTGGGCACTATGAATCTGGTAAGAGCATTAATGTATCAGGTTCTTGGTGGAAGATGGATTTCCGGAATTCCTCCCACCATACGTTTTATAGGTCTTGGTAAAATGCTGGGAATACCCATTTCAACCTGGATTGCTGGCTTCCTAATAATAGCCTTCACTTATTTTTTAAACATGCGACCCCTAGGTCGCTATATCTATGCAGTGGGCAATAATCAGGAAGCAGCTCGTATTAGCGGCATCAACTTAAAAACGACGCTGGTTTTTGTATATGCACTTACTGGTGCCCTGGTGGGATTTGCAGGACTTATTTACGTCGCACGTACTGGAATAGTACAAACCAATACCGGCATGGGCTTTGAGCTGGATGTCATTGCAGCAGTGGTGCTTGGAGGAACCAGCATCCTTGGTGGCCGAGGTACTGTAGTAGGAAGTCTACTGGGAGCACTTCTTGTGGGAATCATTAAAAACGGCATGATTCTCCTCAATGTACCTGCTTTAAGTGAAGGACTGGTCATTGGTGTCTTGATTATTGTTTCAGTGTTGCTCGACCTTTTGAGGAGCAAAAGATGAAAAAGTTTTGGGATTTTGTGATCGAAAACCGGAGTTTGTTTTTGGCTTTCGTTTTTCTTGGCGTTTTCTTGGTACTTTCGGTTCTGGTGCCTGGTTTCTTTACCCTTTATAACCTTACTAACATGACTCAATACGGCGTAGAGCTTGGCCTGCTTGCCTTTGCCGAAACTATGGTCATCATATCTGGAGGAGGAGGAATAGATCTTTCGGTGGGCTCAATGATGAGCCTGGTCGCCATAGTCATAGGAGTGCTTATTGGAAGAGTGGGAATTCCGCCCCTTCTGGCCATACCAGTGGGTCTTATGTGTGGAGCAAGCATGGGTCTTGTAAACGGAATGCTGGTAAGCCGAATAAAAATACTTCCTCTGATCGTTACCCTGGCTGGTCTTTACGTATACCGCTCGCTGGCGCTCATTGTGGCAGTGGATCCTCAGTTCGGTCCTAATCCCATGCCGGTCTCCAACTTTCCAGAATCTTTCTACTTTGTCGGACAATATCGTATAGGCGGCATACCTTTTCAAGTGCTTTGTATATATCTTCCAGTACTCATTCTGCTTCACTTTATACTTACCCGAACAGGTTATGGAAGAAAACTTTACGGAGTTGGAAGCAACGAGAAAGCTGCATTATTTTCGGGTATCAACGTAAAAAATATTCGTCTGTCAGTGTACATCATGTCTGGTATACTGAGTGGATTGGCTTCCTGGATTATTACTTCTCGTATCGCCAGTGCTCGTCCAGATATAGGAACCGGTTTTGAATTACAAGCCATAACCATCGCTGTTTTAGGTGGGGTAAGCATACAGGGAGGAGAAGGAACTGTTTTGGGAGTAGTTCTGGCTACTTTTATCATCACCATGCTCAACAATGGATTGCAATTGGCTGGTATCCACCAAATATGGCAACTCGGAGCACTGGGCGTGGTGTTGATCGGCAGTACTCTACTTAACCAATTTCTAATCAAGAGAAGAAAACTCTAAAGCAGGCAGTGAGCTTTACAAAAGGGTCTAACCGGTTTTCGCTTGCCCTCTGGTTTTTGGTTTTGTTTCTTTTGGTTCTGCTTTTCATAAACGATCCAGGAAAAGCAGTTCCAAAAACACCCATTTTTACAGCTTTTCCCGACCAAAAAAGTTACTTCTACGTTTTTTTGAAGACTTTCTTAGAAAGAGCCTCTTTTCGGATAGACGAATTGTCTTTGCCCTTACATCCTCCGCCCGAAGAACAATATTTCCTCCTGATTGGAGAATTTCCGGAGGAAGAGGTAGAAAACCTACTAACTAAGCTAAACAGTCCGCCTGCCCTGACCTTTTATCTCAACTGCAAACCACCAGATTTCCCCCACCGAAGAGTTATCCTAAAAACTGACTGGTCAAAAGCAAGTCAAGAAATTGGCAACTTCTTCAAAAAATACAATGTAGAACGCATTTTCCTGATAGGCAAAGAAACATCCTCTCATTATAATTTGCACGCAAACATCCAAAAAGAACTTAAAAAACCGATAATATTCATGGAAAGCAGCGTTAAAAGGAGCTCACAATATGCTTATTTCAAAAAGAGAAGTGCTTTCGTGTTTACCTCGCTTCTTGCCTTTAAAGATTTTTCAGCGTTAAGCAATTTTTCCCCCGAATTGGTAGTGCTCCTGGAAAGTCCTCCCGAAGCTCTGTATCTCCTCTGGGAAGGCAAAGTGCAGGCCGCACTTGAACTTTCACCCTCGCTTTTTGCACAAAAAATCCAGGAAATAATTCGAAGTTTTGAAAGTAACGGTTATCTCCCAAAAGAACCCATTCTAATTCCACCCCTTCTTATCACCAGGTCAAATCTCAAAGAAGCTGATGCAAAAGAAGTGTTTTATCGTTGTCCTCTCTGTCACTAAGCCTTCACGACTCTCAAACCACGAAAAAGCAAGTAAACCCAACGTTTCCGTTTCCCCGTCACTTTTAAATCATGATAATTTTCTCCAATCCCACTTGCTTTATCTCAGCAATCAAATATAATGTAGACAGGTTGCGTGAAAAATTAAATGAACAATTTCTCACAATAGGAGGAAAACCAAGGTGCTGGACCTTCAGCAAAAACTCAAGCTTTATTACCAAATGTTGCTCATCCGTGATTTTGAAGAAACTGCTGAGGAGCTATATATGGCTGGTAAGGTCTGGGGAACCTTTCACCTTTACGTGGGAGAAGAAGCCGTGGCAGTGGGAGCCTGCGCTGCGCTACAGCCCGAGGATTATATCACCTCAACCCACAGAGGACACGGACACTGCATCGCCAAAGGAGCAGATGTCAAAAAAATGATGGCCGAGTTGATGGGTAAAAAAACCGGCTATTGTCTGGGTCTTGGAGGTTCCATGCACATTGCAGACCTTGAAAAGGGTAACCTGGGAGCTACGGGCATAGTAGGTTCAGCTATCCCCATTGCAGTTGGAGCAGCGTTAGGCTGCAAGCTCCAGAAAAACGGAAGAGTAGTGCTTTGCTTTTTTGGAGATGGAGCTGCTAACACTGGAGCTTTTCATGAAGCAGTAAACATGGCAGCGATATTTAAGTTGCCGGTGGTTTTTATGTGTGAAAACAACATGTATGCCATGTCTTTCTCGGTCAAAAAAGCTTTTGCCATTGCTGATATTGCCGAGCGTGCCCAGGGATATGGCATCCCGGGAGTGGTAGCCAATGGTAACGATGTACTCGAAGTATATGAGATAACCAGAGAAGCAGTAGAAAGAGCCCGAAAAGGCGAAGGACCTACTCTTGTAGAAGCCAAAACCTACCGTTTCAAGGGACATTCCAAAAGTGACAAAAACGTATATCGTTCGAAAGAAGAAATCAGAGAGTGGATGCGTAGAGATCCTATTTTGCTCTTTGAAAAACATCTCCTCGAAGAAGAAAAAGTCGACCCCCAAAAACTTCAAGAAATAAAACAAAAAGTCGAAAAAGAAATTGAAGAAGCTGTCGCGTTTGCCGAAGCAAGCGAAGAGCTGAGCATAGAGGAAGCGAGGCGACTGGTTTATGCCGAATAGAATAATCACCTATGCAGAAGCGCTCCGTGAGGCCATGCGTGAGGAAATGCGAAACGACGCTTCAGTATTTCTCATTGGAGAAGACATCGGCATTTACGGAGGAGCTTTCGGTGTGACCCAGGGGCTGATTGAGGAATTCGGCCCAGAAAGGGTCATTGATACTCCCATCTCTGAAGTGGCCATTGTTGGCGCTGCAGTGGGAGCCTCCCTCATTGGGATGCGACCAGTAGCAGAAATAATGTTTTTCGATTTTATGACCATTTGCTCTGACCAGTTGGTTAATCAGGCAGCAAAAATACGTTTTATGTTTGGAGGCAAGGCACGAGTGCCTATCGTGGTGCGTTCACCAGCTGGTTCTGGAACTGGTGCAGCAGGGCATCATTCGGGAAGCCTTGAGTCCTGGTTTGCCCATGTCCCCGGTCTAAAAGTGGTCACCCCAGCTACTCCCTACGATGCCAAGGGATTACTCAAGTCGGCCATTCGCGACGATAACCCGGTAGTTTTCGTAGAACACAAATTGCTTTATCGCACCAAAGGGCCAGTACCAGAAGAAGAGTACCTGGTGCCCATTGGGAAAGCAGAAGTAAAAAAAGAGGGTAAAGACGTTTCTCTTATCGCCTACTCCATCATGACCATGCGTAGCCTGGAAGCTGCAGAAATACTTGCCAAAGAAGGAATTGAGGTTGAGGTAGTCGACATTCGAAGCTTGCGACCACTTGATGAGGAAACAATTCTTCAATCGGTGAAAAAGACCAATCGAGCAATGGTTATCTATGAACCACCTCGCTTCGGTGGCTTTGGGGCTGAAGTGGCTTCCCTGATAACCGAAAAAGCTTTCGATTATCTGGACGCACCGGTAGAGCGCCTGGGTGGAGAAGAAATGCCTCCTCCTTATAACCCCCACTTGGAAAGGGAATTGGTCCCCCAGGTAGAGGACATTGTGGAAGCAGTAAAAAGAATGCTTGAATAAATGAAACGAATTGAGAGATTGTGCGGGCAGCACCTTGCACAATCTCTCAATTCGTGGTAAAAAGCAGGGAGGGGGCGAGATACATTGAGAAGAGGACCAGAACCAGAACTCATAGCCGAAATAGCGAAGCTCTATTACTATAACCAACTTACTCAAGAGAGAATTGCAGACCTCCTGGGCATTTCCCGCCAGAAAGTTTGCCGACTTTTAAAAAAGGCCCTTGAGGACGGCATCGTTCAGATAAAAATCATCGAACCAGAACAATCGGATAAAAAAATTGAAGAAGAACTTATAAAAAAGTTCGACCTTGAAGAAGCAAGGGTAGTAAAAATTTTCCAGGACCGAAAAGACCTGGTTCTCAAAAGGATTGGGCAGGGTGCTGCTGCATATTTAACAAGCCGGGTGGAACCCTACCTCTCCATAGGTATCGCCTACGGGAAAACACTGTACGAGATGACCAATTTTCTCACTCCTCGCAAAGTACCTGGCCTAAGAGTAATCCAGATCATGGGAGGCTATGGAAAACTCAGTGGTGAAATTCTTTCCATCGAGCTTGCTCAAAAAGTTGCCGAAGCTTTTGAGGGTGATGTTATTCCTCTTTTTGCTCCAGCTTTTGCCAAAGACGCAAGAACCAAAAGGGCTATTGAAAGTGAAGACCGTATCAAAAGAGTGCTGGAACTGGGCAGAAAAGCAGATATGGCGCTGGTAGGCATTGGTGGTATCGGCCTTACTGCAACCCTGATTGACACAGGAGAAATTAGCAAAGAAGAGAGAGAAGAGCTCATTCAAAAAGGTGCAGTAGGTAACATCTGCGGGAACTTCTTCGATAGAGAAGGAAATCCCGTTTTTTCCAGGGTTGACACCCGACGCATCGCACTTACGCTTTCCGACCTGAAAAACATTCCCCGAGTAGTGGGCGTTGCTGGAGGAGAGGAAAAAATCGAAGCCATTTATGGAGCATTACATGGCAAACTGGTCAACGTCTTGATAACCGATGAACTCACCGCAAAAGCACTCCTGGAATGGAAAACATAAAAGAGAGAATCGAGCCCTCGAGTCGCAAGGCTGGGTTATATAAAAGGTCGCTGCTGCTTCTTCTGGGTGAACTTGCAGTAGATAACGACCAGAGCATCCACTTCGAAGCACACTTAGTTTCTGCACAGGATTTTTCCAGAGAGTAAATGCACAAATCCTAAGGGGAGGATTCCCAATGCAAGCAAAACCCCGGGTATTTATTACCAGAAGGATTCCTGAAGAAGGCATAAAGATGATAATGGAACACTGTGAAACAGAAGTAAGCGATTTTGATGGTGTTTTACCACGAGAAATGCTACTTGAAAAAGTTAAAAACAAAGAGGGCATTCTCTGCTTGCTCACCGACACTATTGACAAAGAAGTAATGGATGCCGCTGGCCCAAAGCTCAAAGTAATTTCCAACTACGCTGTGGGCTTTAACAACATAGACGTGGAAGAAGCGACCAGACGGGGCATCATGGTCACCAACACTCCCGGTGTCCTCACCGAGACCACTGCCGACCTTGCCTGGGCCCTTATAATGAGCATTGCCCGACGCATCGTTGAGGCAGACAAATTTGTGAGAGCTGGAAAATTCAGAGGCTGGGAACCTCTACTGCTTCTTGGTACCGATGTATACGGAGCTACCCTCGGTATCATCGGCTTTGGGAGAATAGGGCAGGCCATGGCCCGGAGGGCTTCAGGATTCAACATGAAGGTGATATACTATGACCTGCAAAGAGCACCCTTACAGGTAGAAAAAGAGCTTGGAGCTTCTTACCGAACTCTCCCGGAGCTGCTTAGTGAAGCTGATTTTGTAACCATCCACGTGCCGCTAACTCCTCAAACCCACCATCTCATTGGAGAAAAAGAGCTAAAAATGATGAAAAAGGGAGCGTATCTCATCAACACTGCACGAGGACCAATTGTGGATGAGAAAGCTCTGGTTCGTGCCCTTCAGGAAAAATGGATTAGAGGAGCAGCGCTGGATGTTTTTGAAAACGAACCAGAGGTGGAACCAGAACTGCTTAAACTTGACAACGTAGTTCTGGCCCCCCACATTGGTTCAGCCACTTACGCCACCCGCACCAAAATGGCAACCATGGCCGCCGAAAACCTTATTAAGGCACTCCAGGGGGAAATACCTCCCAATTTGGTTAACCCAGAAGTGCTTGAAAAAAACAAAAATTTACAAAAACAGGGGTGATAAAATGTTAAATCGCAAAAACCAGGAAATATGGATACTTTTTCTTTATCTCAACGTACTTCCTTTTCTGGCGCTGCACGAAGAAAGCCCACCCAAGTTGCTGGTGGGTTTTCTTCGCATACTCGCCCACCCGGGCATCCTGGTCAGTGATTACTTTGGAATCGGAGGTACAGGAGCAGCATTACTAAATGCATACCTTGTGGGCGCAATAGGGTGGGTGCTTCTCTGGAAATTCGTGCCCCGGCTGCGGGGAGAGCACATTGCTGCCTGGTGCACCATGATTGGCTTCGCCTTTTTTGGCAAAAACCCGCTTAACACGCTTCCCATTTTGCTTGGTTGTTACCTTTTTTCTCTTCTCTCCAAAAGGCATTTTTCAGAATCGGTTGCTGTGTCCATGTTCACCACCGCACTTTCTCCGGTGGTCAGCTTGCTCATTTTCGACTGGCATGTGAGGTTTGAGGTAGCCATTCTGGTAGGTGTTATGGTAGGCCTCGTAGTTCCGGCTTTAGCCAGACATCTTCACTTTTTGCACCTTGGATATAACCTTTACAGCACTGGTTTCGCTGCAGGAATCGCCGGAGCAGTGGTTGCCTCCGTAATCCAGGGAATGGGTCGGCCAATAGACCTGCTCACCGTCTGGACTGAAAACAAAAGCGTTAACCCGAGTATAATCTTGCTTCTTTTCCTTGTCTCGCTCATTCTGATTGGCACTCTTAGTGAGCGTAAAGCCTGGCGAAGGTGGAAAGAAATCTTGCTTTCCACCGGTAAAGCACCTTCCGACTATTTTTCGTTTTCAAGAGGCGGTACACTCATCAACATGGGCTGGAGCGGTTTAATGGCTCTTGCCTACCTTGCGCTCCTTAAGGCGCCAATAAATGGACCCACGCTGGGGGGCATACTAACCATAGTGGGATTTGCGGCTTACGGCAAGCACCCTCGTAACGCTCTGCCCATAATACTTGGGGTTTTTCTGGGAACACTGATAACCCACTGGCAAGCCGACCAGCCAGGGCCACTGCTGGCAGCACTCTTTGGTTCAGCCTTGGCGCCCATTGCAGGAGAGTTCGGAATGCTGGTAGGCATGGTTTGTGGCTTTCTGCACCTATGTGTAGTGATGAACATTGGATGGCTACACGGGGGAATAAACCTTTACAACAATGGCTTTGCTGCAGGTTTTGTGGCCATTATAATTGCCGGCATAGCTCAGGAAGTGAAGAGAATCAAAAAAGTTTCTTTCTCTGTCCCCTTTTCTGACGACCACGTCCTGTAAAACAAAAATTGGGGCCGGCTATCCACCGGCCCCAAATCGCTAATTCGCGGTTACCTCTTTAGAACTCTGCCACAAACCATGAATGTTGCAGTAGGAACTTGCAAAAAGCGTACCAGACTGGTTCAGTTTTAAGGAAAAGCTTACCCTTGGCTCCGTATATGCCGCACCCTTGTTAGGCCCTTCTGTGGACTCCCCATGGGCTTCAAAGTCAAATCTGGCTACCGCAAAGGGAAACTTTGCTCCCTGGGGCAAAAAGAAGACCTCAATCCAGCGAATGTGATGCTCGGTGGTGTTGGGATGAGGAATTTCTTTTCCCACTGTTACTTCAAACTGAGCAACTTCTCCCGCTTTAACTTCCTGAGGACCATCAATAACCGGGACATGCTTTTCTGCTTTCCAATCTGCACTCTGAAACAATTCGCCAATAGTGCTCATTGCCATTCCCCCTTAAAAAGCTTTAAACTGGCTTTTGGGCGCCCCACACACTGGGCAGTGGTCAGGAGCGCTACCCTCCACAGTGTAACCGCAAACTGGGCAAATATAAACGGTGCCAATTTCCAGGTCTTTGCCCTGTAACGCTGCTTCTTTCGCCTGCGTATACATTTTGGCATGAATCTTTTCAGCCTCCAGAGCGTAATGTGTGCTTCTTTCTGCCTCCTTCTCACCCTGGAAACTTGCCGCGTTGTTATAAACGGGATACATCTCCTCCACTTCAAAGGTTTCGCCAGCAATGGCCATATCCAAATTGTCGGTAGTGGAACCTATTTTACCCAGCACACGATAATGATTGGTAGCATGCACTTGTTCTGCAAAGGCAATAGCCCGGAAGAGACGGGCAATGTTGGGTTTCCCTTCTTTTTCAGCTACCTCTGCAAAAATTAGATAGCGCATATGAGCCTGCGATTCTCCGGAATAAGCATCCTCGAGGTTTCTACGAGTCATGGCATGTTTTGCTTCGGCCAACTCAACCACCTCCACAAGTAGCTTTTGTGTAAGTAAAACCCACTGCAAAATCCCTTATTCCCAAAAAGAACACTTCTGCGCATTCTAAAGCTGGCTTTCTACACTGAAGCAGCGTAAAATGGTACAGGGGTGCCTGCTGTGAACGATGTGTTTAAAAAGATAAGAGAATACCTGGTGTTTCTGTTACAAAAAGAAAGCATGATCATTGTTTCCTCAATTCTCAGTGTGGTTTTATATGACCTCTCCTTGCAAAACCGCTGGTTTTATATTTTTAAAGGAGAAGAAGCCACCCTAAATGTGTTTCTTTCCGGAGCATTATGGTTTTTTGCAGTGCCTTTTTCCATCAACTTCTTTTACCTGCACCTTCCAACTTCTGAGCTGGGCTTCAAACCTAAAAGGGAGACAGGTTGGGTTAAGTGGTTTTTGCTCTTTTTGACAATTGGCATTCTGTGGGCACTCTGGGTATCCAGAAACCCAGTGTACCGCAATTACTATCCCGCCCTGCGCGCTGCCAGGACTGACGCCCTGGCACTTCTCAAATACGAAACATTGGTGGCACTCAACATGTTTAGCTGGGAATTCTTGTGCCGGGGGTACCTACTTTTTGGCTTGCAGAAAAAGTTTGGGAAGTACGCCTTGCTCATTCAGCTTGTCATTTTTACCCTCCTTCACCGGGGCAAACCCGAATACTTGCTTTCCATCCTGGGAGGATTAGGTATGGGAATACTGGCCCTGGAAGCAGGGAGTTTTATTCCAGTCTTTTTGCTTCACTTTGGTACTGCAGTGCTTCTCGACTTTTTCTGTCTGGCCTTTTAAAAGGGAAAACCGGGCAGAGAGAGACAAAAACCTTTTCCCCTCTACAAGTGGTCATCACGACCAAGGTCTCCTTGCCCGGTTTATTTTTATTTTAGAACTAACGCTTTCAAAAAACAATACCTTTGCCTTCCAAAAACTTACACTGGAAAAAAGATGCAAGAACCAGATTTGCAAGTAACTTTGCACGTCGCAACTCTGAATTCATCCACCATTCTATCCCAAAAGACAGGCTCCCAAAGCAGCTGTTATCTGAGGGTAAGGGGGCACCAGCAAAGAAGTCTTTAACTTTTTCTCCAGAGCTTGCAGTACGCCCCGATTTTTAGCTACTCCTCCAGTAAAAACGAAAGGAGGCTGGCCCCCTACACGTTCTATCAGCGAAACAGTCCGTTCTGCTACCGAAAAACAAACTGCCCGGGCTAAGCTTTCGCGCCTCTTCCCACCAGCCATCAGACTAATCAATTCCGATTCAGCAAACACCGCACAAGTGGAAGAAAGGCTGACTTCTTCAGTAGCGAGATTGAAAAGCGCGCCGTAGTCCTCGAGCGCTATCTCCAGTACCCCGGCCATCATTTCCAAAAACCTACCCGTCCCTGCCGCACACTTATCATTCATGATAAAGTCAAGCACTTTGCCTTCTGGACCAAGTAAGATGACTTTACTGTCCTGACCTCCTATGTCAATAACCGTCCTTACCTTGGGAAACAAAAAATGGATGGCCTTTGCCTGACAGGAAATCTCACTCACCTTTTTTGCAGCATCAACCTGCTGTCTGCCATAACCGGTAGCCACCATCTTATCCACTTTACCAGAGCCCAAACCGCAGTCTTTTAAAATCGCCTCTATCATTCGAGAAGCTTTTTCTTTCATGTTGGCTCCGGTGGGCTCTATACGGAAGCCAAGAATGCTCTTACCATCCCAAAGCACCACCTTGGTAGTTCTTGAACCAACATCAATTCCCAGAACCATTGTGCATCACCCCAGCATTTCCCGAAAAGCCTGTAAGCGGGTCTTTAATTGTTCTAAGGAAAAGTAATTTCGGTCCAAATGGTCTCCATCCAGAAAAAGTACTGGATATCCAGCAGCATTCAGAGACCTGCGCAGAAGAAATTCCATGCCTTGGCTCTGCCGACAACCCCACTGGTTACAGTGAATAACACCCTGCGCGCCATAGCCTTTCAGCCAAGCCAGGGTGCGCTTTATCCGCAAATCAGCCCGCATAAAGCGCAGACTATGTAAAACCTTTCTGGCCAGGGTCTCAAAAGGTCGTTCCACATTATACTCACCCTTATACACATCAGCAAATTCCTCAAATAAAACCTCGAAACCAAATTCTTCAAGAAGAGAATCAAGGCTTTGATTAATGAAGTAAGGTTTGAGGTGAAGCCAGATGACCCCGGCCTTACCAGCACAGGAAGACTTATTAGCCCCCTTGCTTTCTCGCAAAAGCTTTTCAAAAAAAGCAAGCGCTGTCTCGCTGCCCATAAACTGGTAATAGTAGGGCAGATATTCCAGATTTTTTGTTGGTGGAGAGAAAGAAATCTCTTTCTTGCGCCTTTTCGCTTCCAGCTCTTCAATTAATTCCCCAGTTTTTCGGGAAAGATGAAAAACGTCTTCCCAGGCAAAGGTAATCCTTAGCCTCCGGGAAAGAGAAGAGGCTATCTCCTCGAGTTGTCTTGCAACATAGAGCACTGCATCCTTGCTGTTTTGCAAAGGAACGTCGACTATATAACAGGGTACCTTCCAGATGAGAGAAAGCCATTTGAAAAAGCCAACCGTTCCCTGACAAATACCCGTTGTGGCAAGTAGGGCAGCTGGCCTGGGGAAAAAGCGTAGTAAGCTCATCCCTACTGCCAGACGGTGATAGCTACATAAGTCTCGGGAGAACCAGTTTTGGTCAGCTTCCCGGAAAGGGTAATGTGCAAGACCTAAGGCAGCAATTAATCCTCCCGCAATTTCTGGATAAAAAGCCTTGCAGGAAGCAGCGTGAATAAATTCACTGGGGAAAAAGAAACTCGCCCATATCACGGGCTTCTCCTGGCCATAAAGCTCCCGTATCTCCCTTATAGTGGTTGTGTACGAAAATTGAGCAAGATTGGGAACCGGCCATCTTTTGGCCAGCCATTTCTCGTAAATTTTTAGCAAGCGGAAAGGGTATCTCCATTGCAAAAAATACCCAGCAGTTTTAAGAAGCAGGTCTTTTCCAGGCATGGCCAGAAAGAGATTCATAAAAAGCTTCGATTCGTATTCGCCAGCGAGGCGCTTCTTCCTGTGAAGTGTCGTAATCAATGGCAAGCAAGGGCAGAGAAAGCTCCTTTTTAAGGAACGGCAACTCATAAAGCGAAAAATCACAAAACTTGGGATAAAAATATACTATCCCTAAAATTCCCAGGGAAGTTATAACCTTTTTCAACATGTCCAACCTTCGCAGATCATTTACTCGGGGGCAGGGAAGCAAAGACCGCAAATACAACTCGGAAAGAGCCAGAAAAGGGTCCCTTTCAGCTGCTACATCCAGCTTCCTAAGGTCCTCACTCAAAACTTTGCGCATCGCATAAGGCGAATCCTCAAAAACCAAAAAACCAGATTCTTCAAGCAGGGTGGTTACTTCCTGTATAAAAATATGGCCCCCAGAAAGGAGAATAGGAATGCCTGTTCTGACACCTGGTGGTGCATCAGCAAAGGGCAAATCCAGGAAATTCAATTTTCTTAAAGTATCTCCGTAAACAGAACCCTTGAAAAACAGTTCGCTCCACCTCGAACGCCACTTGAGGGAAGAAAGCGTTATCTCCAGCAATCGTTCTGCCACAGCAAGAGGCGTAATCCCCGACAAATTACCCAAATTGAAGGCCAGAAGACGCAAATTCTCTGCAAAGCGAGCCAGGGTCATCTTGTCTACATGATGGGGAACTTCCAGTAAAAAAAGGGGTATTTTATCGGCAAAAAGACGTTGTGAAACTTCATATAATCTGCGAGCAGCATCACAACTTCCCGCAAAAACTACAACATCCAGGCTATCGCGACCGGTGCTTTGTAGCCAGTCAACGAAAAACTTAGCTGTAGCACAAAACGGTACCGGGAAATAAGAAGCATCTCCTCTTAATTCAGGCCCTCTCAATTGCATCTGAAGGGGTTCTCCCCCACAAGCCAGAATCAACTCAAAAGGAACATAACGACAAAAAAAGCCTACCCGCACCAACGCTCACCCTCAAAGAAAGATAAATACCCACCATAGAAAACTCAGACAACCCAGTATGGTCAAAATGATTAAAAACACCCCACCCAACAGAACACCCACTACAAAAAGAGCCAGAGCCACCAGAAAACCCAGTACCAGGGGGAAGAGCAAAAAGGAAAGTAAAATCAGAACCAAAAAAATCAATGCTGCAGAGATAACGCGTATCAATTTACCGCACCCCAGGAAAAATTTTGATAGCTTTGACAGTCTTTAATTCCAAGCTTACTCCTTAACTTCAACTTCAGCACCTGAGGACTTAATGGCATATTTCATGATTTTCCCGGTAACCGTTTGGGGGAGTTCTTTAACGATTTCCACAATGCGTGGCACTTTATAGTGGGGCAGTCTTTGCTTGCAAAAACGAACAATTTGCAGGGGCTCCAAAGTAGCACCCTCAGCAGGTACGACATAGGCTTTAATCAACTCGCCTCGTACATCTCGTTTTACGCCTATAACTGCTGACTGGGCAACGCCCGGAAATTCCATTATTACTTCTTCAACTTCCCGCGGATAAACGTTGAAACCAGATACAATGATCAATTCCTTCTTTCTCCCCTCAATGTATAAAATGCCCTTTTCGTCTTTTTTGCCCAAATCACCGGTATAGAACCATCCACCACGAAAAGAACGGGCATTCTCTTCCGGATTGCGAAAATAGCCGGGAGAAATAGGGTCTCCAGAAAGTACAATTTCGCCAACTTCCCCAGGAGCAACCTCGTTCCCTTCTTCATCAACGATGCGCAGATGAATTGCATCAATAACCAGACCTGCAGAGCCCGGAATTCGTACCTCAGGAGAAGGATTAACAGAAACTACCGGAGAAGCCTCAGTAATCCCGTAGCCCTCTATAATTTTGAGACCAAAAGCATTCTCAAAATTTTCTCGAACCCGGGAAGGGAGTGCATCACCACCACAGATTAAAAGACGCAGGGGGTGAAGGTCAAATTTCTGACGAGCCCTGGCCCCAGCAAGTATCGAGAAAAGAGCAGGCACGCCCAGAAATACCGTGGACTGATAGTGCTTCAATGACTCAAGCAAGCCATCCAGAGGATAAAGTGAGGGCACGATGGTCAGCATCATGCCCTTGACCAGAGGCAAAAGATAAGCAATCGAGAAACCAAACACATGAAACATGGGAAGAACACCCAGCATTCTGTCCTCAGGAGAGATATCTACAAGGTCAAAGCAACTATCGATGTCTGAAAGAATGTTGTGGTGAGTCAACATAACCAGTTTGGGAATGCCCGAAGTGCCTGAAGTGGCAAAAAGAGCAGCAACCGGACTTTCCAGAGCAGGGAACTGTTCTCTGAAGGAAAGTGGTTTACTCCGAAAAATAAGGTTGCCATTCTCCTCAAGCAAGGCCTGAGGCAGATTTTCAGCAAGCACCTTTTCCTTCCAGGTAATAATTAGACTGGCATCAGCAAGACTGAAAATCTTTTCTATAAAATGCTCTGGATAGCGTGGAGAAACTGGAAGTGGTACAACACCCAGCTCAAAACAAGCCAGAATGAGCCGCAGTGCAAACCAGTTGTTCGGCAAAACCAGCAACACCCTCGAACCACTTTTAACGCCCGCCCTATCAAGCTCTCTGGCTACCTGCTCAATTTCTCCAACAAGTTCAGAGTACCTAAGAGTAAAGTCGCCCTGAGAGACTGCTATTTTATCCCTGTATTCTCTGGCTACTCTCTTTATACGCTGTGGTATGGTCTCGAGCAAAGCTCCCACCGTCCTTGCAAGTTTTTTCTATTCTACCACAGCACATAAAAGCCCAAAACTTCCCCGCCACCACAACGGCGACCCCTTGATAAAGGAAGGTCAAAGGCCTAAAATGAAAGAAACAGGGTCTTTAGGGTTTGCATTTGTCTTCTGCTCAGGGAGGGATGTGCTTTGGAGGTTACCGTCAACCAGAAAAAGCTCATTCTTGTGCAAGGAGATATAACCAAACAAGAAACGGATGCCATTGTAAATGCCGCCAATTCCCGTCTCGCTGGAGGAGGTGGCGTGGACGGTGCTATTCACCGCGCTGGCGGTCCAAAAATCGCCGAGGAATGCCGCAAAATAGGGGGGTGCCCTACTGGAAAAGCAGTGATTACCTCAGGCGGCAATCTGAAAGCAAAATACGTTATCCACGCAGTAGGACCGGTATACCGAGGAGGAACTCATGGTGAAGCAGAGCTTCTCAAAAGTGCCTATCTTTCAAGCCTGGAAATCGCCGAGCAAAAAGGTCTTCGTTCTATCTCTTTTCCTTCTATCAGCACCGGAGCTTATGGTTATCCAATAAAAGAGGCCTCTCAGATTGCTCTGGAGACTGTCCTTGACTATCTTATGGAACACAAAGACTCCCCACTCCAGGAAGTATACTTTGTGCTGTATACTCCTTTTGATTATAGCGTGTATGCAGAAACCCTGCGCCGATTAGCAGAACATAAAGGGTTGAGCGTCTCTGGGGTGTGATGGCACTCAACCCTCAAAGACATTTTGCAACAAAAATTCGGCACACTTTCTGAAAGCCAGAGCACGATGACTAAAACGATTTTTAAAGTTTTCACCCAGCTCGGCAAAGGTTTTCTGATAAGGGGGGAAGATAAATATGGGATCGTAGCCAAAACCGCCTTTACCGGAGGCTTTATCCGCTATAAATCCCTCACAAACACCTTCAAAAAGCCGTTCCCCACCTCCCCATACCAAAGCCACTACGCAAACAAAGCGGGCCTTGCGTTCTTCAGGGGGTGCGTTCTGTAAAAGTTCGAGAATTTTCGCATTCCTTGCTTCTGCGCTGTCAAGCCCGTAAAACCTTGCCGAATATATGCCTGGAGCTCCCTTTAGATAATCAACTTCCAGACCTGAATCCTCAGCCAGAACGATTTTCCCCGCTACTTCAAACCCCCGCCGAGCCTTCAAAAGCGCATTTTCGGCATAGCTTTTTCCCGTTTCTTCAATTTCACCAATGTGAGCAACTTCACCGATACCACGCACCTGGATACCAAAGGGAGCCAAAATAGCTTTCACTTCCCGGAGTTTGCCCTGGTTGCCAGTAACCAGGAAGACTTCACGAGTGTCTTTCACGGCAACCCCCGTTCAAAAAGGCGTTTCTCAAGGTCAATAATTTCTCCGATGCCTTTCTCCGCAAGATCCAACAGGCGGTTCAGGGCTTCGCGATCAAAGGGGCTGCGCTCAGCAGTCCCCTGAACTTCTACCAGCTTGCCACTCCCTGTCATCACCACGTTCATATCTACTTCCGCGTTGGAGTCTTCCTCAAAGTCAAGATCCAGCAGTTCTCTTCCTTCAACTACTCCCACACTTACAGCTCCCAGGTAATCCCTCACTATACCTCGAGACAAAATGCCTCGATCAACACACCCCCAGAGAGCTTCAACCAGGGCTACAAAAGAACCAGTGATAGCCAGTGTCCTGGTGCCACCATCTGCCTGAATAACATCACAATCCACCATAAAAGTTCTCTCACCGAGACTGCTCAAATCAACCACAGCTCGCAGGACCCTGCCAATGAGGCGCTGGATTTCGTGTGATCTACCTCCAATTCTCCCTTTCACCGAATCCCTGATGTTCCGTGTAGTGGTAGCTCGGGGTATCATCGCGTATTCAGCGGTTATCCATCCCTGACCACTGCCTTTTAAGAATGGGGGCACCCGATCTTCAATAGACACTGAACACACGATGCGGTTATTACCTGCTTCTATCAGCACCGAACCCTCCGCATATTTGAGGTAACCCTGATGGATCACAATCGGCCTTATTTCGTCTGCTTTTCTACCGTTCTTTCTCATCCCCTGTTCTTCCTTTCTTCTGCCCAGATAAGCTCCCAACTCCTGAAAACTATTGAATCTTTGCAATGGTTTTTTCATCCCTTCCCAAGGGTCTCGAAATATCAATATGACCACACAGTGTATCTTTATCCTCTCCATCAACCAGGATTTTAACCCTCTCTATCCCCATTCCCAGCCCGGTCAAGGTATTCACCAGAGAAAAAACACTCAAAAACTCCTGACTGGTGCCACCAGATTGCCCGGAAATCATTTCTTCGCTGAGGTCCACATAAGCAGTCCCATCCTCAACAAATATCGCGTTAAGTCTGGTATCCTTGGGGATAGGGCTGTAAAGGCCTTCGGTCTCTGGGCCTTTCAGCAAAGCTTCGACTACATTCTCGAGAAAATGGGCATCATTTTTAACCGCCCTTTTTTCTCCAAAAAGATAGATAAAGTTTTCGTCAGTAAAATAGAGAACCACCTCTTTTTCTCCCTGAGATGATGCACTACCTTGAGAAAGAGGAGATTCCTGAGATTCTTCAAGAGGCACCACCACTCGCGGAGTAGCTTTCTCCTCGCTTCTTTCCACCCCTTTTTTGTTAACGAAAAGCAATTCGCCTCCATACACTACAGCAAAAAACAAGCCGACTCCAATGAGAAGATAAAGGAGAGCTTGCAAAACAAAACTTAAGTTTTTTCTGGAACGCTTTCTACCTTTTCTCATTGCCCATTACCTGAAACATACTGCTTTAATTTGGAAGAATTGCGAAAGGCCACAATTCCCTCCGCTATGCCCTGCACAAGCCGATCCTGGAAAGTCGGGGAAGCCAGGTTTTTTGCTTCAGCAGGATTGCTTAAGAAACCCACTTCCATAAGACAGGCAGGGAATAGCACATCGCTCAGTACAATAAGAGGAGCCGTCTTGATACCTCGATCAAGCTGGCCCGTTTTCCTGGTTATGCCGCCAAGCAATAAACGAGCAAGCTCTGCAGCAGCTTCCCGACTCTTCAGGTAAAAACCACTACTGAACATTTTGTCCCACTTACCGTTTCCGTCCAAATTTGTTTCCAGTTGAAATATCTGGTTTTCACGAGCAGCGACTTCTTGAGCTCCTTCTCCCCGATAGTAAGTATCACCGACAAAAATTTCCACTCCCCGGGCCGAAGGTACAGGAGCGGCATTGCAGTGAATGCTCAAAAAAGCAAAAGGCCGTCTTGTGTTTGCTACTTGCATGCGCTCTGAAAGGGTGGGGTAGACATCCGTGTCACGGGTAAGATACACCTGGAATCCTTTTTCTTCCAAGACCTTTTTAAGTTTTAGAGAAATAGCAAGCACAATATCTTTCTCTCGGTAACCATTTTGCACACAACCTGGGTCTTTGCCACCATGACCCGGGTCGATAACTACTACATCGAGATTGACAAAATCCTCAGGAAGGAGTATTTCGGTCGCCGGCGCTTTTTCCTCAACCCTGGGCTCTGCTTCAGGCTTTATATTTTCAGAAACCGATGTCTCCGCTTCTACCGAATCCACAAGGTCGAGGAAAATACGCGGCTTGTTCCCACCAAGAACGCCCTTTACAACCTTAACCGGTCTCTCTAGAGAAACGCGAACCACTGTTTTTCCTGCTTCCTCATAAACCCGAACATCACGGACTCGCCCATCCTCAATCCGAATCAGTTCGCCCACGCCTGGGCCAGGGGCGCAGTTATCGAGATAAAGAAAAACCTGGGATTCGGCTTGTCGCATCTCATGCAAGGGTGGTTCTTTTGAGAAATCAAGAGTAACCCTGGTTTTTCCCTGATCCCGATGGGTATAAAAGCGTACCCCCGCCAACAAGTTTTGGGACGAAGCCGTTTGCGGAAGAGAGGAGGTTTTCGGCACTTCTGGAGGAGATGGTGTCACGGAAGAAGGGGCTTCAACCTGAGCTTGCAAGCCAACTTGCCAACCAAAAAACTGTTCAAGAAGGGTTGTGTCCACATAGACAGTATGATCCACAACCACAACTTGGTTAGGTTCCAGCTTCAAAACCTCGCCGCTTTCTGATACCGCCTCACCTTTGTCAAGCGCTATAGTCCAACTGGCATCCTTATACACCAGGCGTACCTTTTTCATGATGGGGGAATAATAACTGATCCCTCCTATCTCAGGGAACAGTTCTTCCACTGCAACCAGGCTCTGCGTCCCTCTGCTAAGCAGAGAAACTTCTTGAAGCAGCGTTTCACCATCGATTTTTATCTCAAGCTGAACCTTTGCTCCCCAAGCCCAGGGATTGAGCAACAAAAAAAAGAGGGATAACCAGAATAACACTATCCAAAGCGGCTGCTTCTTAAAAAGGAGCCATGCCTTCTTCTTGATCATCTACAGGTATATCCTCCAGATCTCCCAGAATTTCTTCCTCGGCATCAGCCGCATCAAAAGTAAAAGGCTCAGGCGCTTCAAAATCGCTTCCAAGATCGGGAATTTCTTTAACTTCTTCCTGCACCGCAGGTTTGACGGGTGTTAGGAATTGTATGTTCTCGGCTCTCACTTCATAGCTAACTCGCTTCCCACCGTTGCGGTCTTCCCAAGAGCTGGAACGTAACTCTCCAACCACCGCCACTCTCGAGCCCTTAGAGAGATAACGGGCACAGAGCTCTCCGAGCTTGGACCAGGCAGCTACAGTAACAAAAGTAGTATCATCTACAAAGTTACCGTTTTTGTCCCGGTAACGCCTATTCATGGCAATGCTGAAACGACAAACTGGTGTGCCCTGGGGAGTAAAGCGTAAGTCGGGGTCACGCACCAGATTACCAATTCCGAAAAAATAATTAATATCTCGACGCATCTGAACATACCCCCATCATGGTCTCTTATTATTTTACAACTTATTCAAAGCTTACCGAAAACTTTTTCGTTCCACTGCCAGGAAAAGTTGACCAAACTCTTATAATATAATAGCTACGTAAAATCACGGGGGAGACGATGAAACACTTTTTCTTTATACCAGAAAAAGCACTGGAAGAAAAGGTGACCCAGAAACTCCAGGAAGAAATACGTAACCTGGATCCCCAAGCAGAGGTTACTATCTATCCTGCTCTGGATTCTTCTTCCGAAAAAGAGTATCGGCAGAAAAGTAAATCTCCTTTTACCAGTTTGACTGAATTTCTCAATCTCTATTTACGGTTTCGCCGTTATCTGCGACCCAGAAAACAGCTTGAAGAAACAGAGCTGGTTTACTTTGGAAACCGGCTAAGTTATTTTTTTCTGCTTCACTTTCTCGCTCACAAAAAAATAATTTGGGTTAGGGTCTCTCGAGACCTCAACGAACGAAGAATTTCTTTTTTTCAAAAACTTATGATATCGAAAAGCGTCGAGGTAATTTTAACCGACGACCAGAGAATGAATCGTCATTACAGGCAGAATCTTCTACCCAGCTACTTTGTTGGCAATATCCTGGTTGATCTCTGTCCTCCATCCAGCTTTGAATTTCTTCATGGCAAAAACCCGATTCTCGCTTTCTTTCCCAAAACACAGGAGTTTGAAGAAGAGCTCCTTAATGCCCTGGAGCTCACGGAGGTCCTTTGCTCCAACACCCACAAACACTACTTTCTTCTGGTAATTCCCAAAGGAGTTTCCACCAAAAAAACAAAAGAAATCGCTGAAAAAAAGGCTGGTTTTATTGTCGAAGTTTCGAAGGGGACATTGTTGAAGGATATTTATGGAAACAATCCAAGTATATCAACTTGACCCGTTTTTACAGCGAAGCGCTGGAGCAAGCAGAGTTGGTGTTGAGCAACAACCCCGTTCGCATTATTCAGGCAGCAGGTATGGGCAAGAGAGTTCTATATACCGATTGCAAAACGCCGCAAGAAGTTATCCAGATTCTCAACAATCAGATTTTTTTCTTCGAATACTGCCGCTCCATGTGGGATCGCTTTGGAAAAAAAGGAGGACTAAGACGCCTTGCCGCCTATCTCCTCTGGGGCGTGGTGGAAGATCAGAGGTTTAACCAATACCTCTTAAAGAAAGGAGCCGGATCATGAAAGGCTTTGTTCCCTGGGATATCGATCGAAGATTGCAAGCATTCCTTGAGGAAGATCTTGGGTTTGATGACATTACCACCCAGGGTCTGGGAGAACTTTCCTTACTTCCGGTGAAAGCCTTCATAAAAGCCAAAAGTGATGGAATAATGGCTGGAGGTCCTTTCGCAGTCAGAATATTTTCTTTACTGGATCCTGAAATCCAGCACACCATCCTGGTAGAAGAAGGCAAGGCCTTTCACAAGGGAGACACCCTGATAGAACTTCGGGGAAAAGCAAGAGGAATCCTAATGGGAGAAAGAGTGGCCCTCAACTTGCTGCAGCGGCTCTGCGGTATTGCTACCAAAACCCATATGATGGTAGAAGCCATAAAAGGCCTCCCCGTGAAAGTTGCCGATACCCGCAAGACCAGCCCTGGACTGCGCATCTTTGAAAAGTATGCAGTCCGTTGCGGCGGCGGAACCAATCATCGCCTGGGACTCTATGATTGCGTACTGATAAAAGACAACCACATAGCACTATGTGGCTCAGTAAAAGAAGCCGTCCGCAGAATAAGACCATCTGTTCCCTTTACGGCCAAAATCGTAGTAGAGTGTCGCTCCCTGCAGGAAGTCGAAGAAGCTCTGGAAGCGAAAGCAGATGTAATCATGCTGGATAACATGCCCCTTGAGGAGCTACGCAAAGCTATCAGTCTGGCCAAAAACAAAACAATCGTTGAAGTCTCCGGCGGAGTAGATCCTACCAGCATACGTTCTATTGCCGAACTGGGTCCCGACATTATCTCCACTGGCTATGTAACCCACCAAGCAACCTGGATTGACATAAGCCTCTCCATTGAAAGATTAGACCCATGAAATACGATGTTTTAGTTATCGGCAATGGAATAGCTGGGGGTATTGCTGCTCTATTGCTGGCCAAAAGCGGCAGGCGAGTGCTGGTAACCACCAAAGGAGAGAGTTTTGAAGAATCAAACACTGCTCAAGCCCAGGGAGGAATCGTGTTTCGTGGTGAGAACGACCACTGGACGCTCCTTTTCAAAGACATTATGGAAGCTTCCAACTACTCCTCATGGGAGAAAAGCGCCAGGTGGGTTTGTAAATTAGGACCTTATCTTGTAGAAAAAATTTTGATAAAAGAACTGGGCATTCCCTTTGACCGAAGCTGCGACGGAAAGTGGGAACTCTTCCAGGAAGGTGCTCACTCCAGGAGAAGAATACTGCACGTTAAAGACTACACTGGCAAGGTCATTCAGGAAGCCATTAATCAGCGTCTCAAAAAAGAACCCAAAATAGAAGTCAAAAATAATTTTTTTGCTCTGGAGCTCATAACTTCCAACCAGCTCCCCGAAATATTCTGGCGTTACGGCAAGAACTCTTGTCTGGGAAGCTATTTCCTGGACACAAAAAGCAATGTTATAACTCCAGTTTTTGCAGACTATACCATTCTTGCCACAGGGGGTTTAAATCAGATATACAAATACGCTTCAGGAGGAAAATGGTGTACCGGAGATGGCTTTGCAATGGCTAAAAGAGCCGGCTGTTCTCTAATTAATATGGAGTTTATCCAGTTTCACCCCACTATTTTATATAAACCAGGGTCAACTTCCACTCTCCTCATCTCCGAAGCGGTAAGAGGCGAAGGTGCGGAATTAGTGGACGCAGACGGCAAACCCTTCATGAAAAAGTACCACCCCTTAGGTAGTCTGGCTCCACGGGATATTGTAGCCAGAGCTATCTTTCAGGAAATGGAAAAAAAGAGGTTGCCATGCGTATATCTGGACCTTTATCGAAAAATGCAACCCCAAAAAATACGAGAAACCTTTCCCTACATCTACCAGGAAGCACTAAAGCAGGGTATAGATATCACTCGAGAGCCCATACCTGTCGTTCCTGGAGCCCATTTTGCCTGCGGTGGTGTGCGCATCGATACCCGAAGCAGAACTGATATAGAAAGACTTTACGCTGTGGGCGAAGTAGCCTGTAGTGGGGTGCATGGCGCTAATCGTTTGGCTTCGGTAAGCTTGCTCGATGGACTTACCTTTGCCTATCTTGCGACGAAAGACATTCTTGCTCAAAAAACCGCCTCCCCCCGTTTGCCCACCAAACTTCCTTTCCTGCCCCCAGCAGGTGAGGCTCCACCTGAATCCTTGCTTTCTGAGCTAACTCATGAAATACAAGAAATTATGTGGAAGAAAGTAGGGCTTTTGAGAAATGGTAAAGAATTAAGAAAGGCAATGCAAAAACTCCTGAAGCTCAGATGCCGGGTCTTGCAACTGTTTGAAACCTTTGGCGTATCCCAACCACTCAAAGAATTAGAAAACCTGGTTGAGGTTTCTTTAATGGTTGCAAAGGCAGCTCTTGATAATCCTTTTTCTTTAGGAACTCACTACCGAAGCGACCAACTAACCTAACTAAAAAATTAATCGCTCCAGGAAACTACACGTTTCCTACGAGTTCTCAAGTCGTTAACCACGTGGGAAACCTTGAAGCTTTTTAGTCCTTCCCGGGTATACAGAGCGAAATAAAAACTCCAGGTAGGCTGTTCCTTAACCAGAATTTGAGCCAAAGCTCGGGCAAGTTTTTCAGGATCATGACGCGTAGGAAATTCTGAAGAAAGAAGGTGCGACTTGATTATCTTCAGGCCAGGAGGCAATACTTCAAGGTCAACGGATACCGGATTGATGCCCTGAGCTAATATTCTTTCCAGCTCTTCTGCGGGGGGAATTTCCTCATTGACCAACACATAATTAACTCGGGAAGGCGGCAAGAATTGAAATAGGGCCTCAAGATGGTCGGAAAGAGTAAAGCCATCAGTCTCTCCGGGTTGGGTAGTAACATTACACACAAAAACCAGAGGAGCTGGAGATTGCAAGATTGCTTCACGCACCTCCCGAACAGCTAAATTACAAAGTACGCTGGTGTAGAGACTTCCCGGACCAAGCACAATCATATCGGCTTTAGCAATGGCTTCCAAAACTTCTGGCGTGCTCTTTACATCCTGCGGGTCTAAGAAAAGCTTTCGTATCCTTTTTCCACACTGTCCAATATTGGACTCCCCGGTAATAATTGCCCCGTCATCGCATTCCGCCTTAAGAACAACGCTTTCCAGTGTGGTAGGCAACACTTTGCCTCGCACCGCCAGCACCCGGCTGGATTCCAGGATCGCTTTCTGAAAATCGCCGGTTATCTGGGTAAGTGCGGCTATGAAAAGGTTCCCAAAATTGTGCCCATTGAGGCTGTTGCCATGGCTGAAACGGTGGTTAAACAGCTCCCTCATGAGTGGCTCGCAATCAGCCAGAGCTACCAGACAGTTGCGGATGTCACCCGGAGGCAGCAAGCCCATCTCCTGGCGCAACTTTCCAGAGCTTCCTCCATCGTCAAACACGGTAACTACTGCAGTTACATTAGAAGTGTACTCCTTTATTCCGTGCAGCAGGGTGTGCAAACCATGGCCTCCGCCTATGGCCACAATGCTGGGGCCCTTCTCCAGCTGTCTTTTCCTGAAAATAGTTTGAGCGACCTCTTCGTGAGTGTCGGGCCTGATGGCGCTTATAATAGAACGATTCATCTTTTGCAATCCATACACAACCAGCGCTATACCACCGGCAATCCAAAACAGCCCGAAACAAACTCCTAACCAGTAACTACGAATGAGTTCGTATACCAGCGTTCTCCAGGAATAATAAATGATTCGCAAATAGGGCACGGAAAGAATCAGGCTCAAACCCAGGGATATAAGTAAAACACCTGCAATGGCTATAATTAACCATCTCTTGACTTTCATTCCAGGATAGAGCCAGCGTAGCATGCTTTTCCACTTTCGTCTGGAGAAATCCATTTTCAACCTCCAGCTTTCTCTGAAAAACACTTATATTATACTACTAAGTGCAATGCCTTCTTTTATAATGTATAAGGAACAAAAAGGAGGAACCAGGATTGCCCGAGGAGAAAATCGGCGATAATCTGAGCGACGTTAAGACCAAAAACCGTTCTCTGGTGCTCAGGCTGGTCAAAAAGCGAGGGTTTTTATCGCGGATAGAGTTAGCCCGGATAACCGGTCTAACCCAACCCACCATAACCAACATCGTGAACGACCTGATAAAAGCAGGTTTGCTCATTGAAGTGGGCACTTCGGACACCAGAGCGGGAAGAAAGCCCATTCTTCTGGCTTTCAACGACCAGGCTTTTTACGTGGTGGCCATTAGCTTCAAGAAAAAGGGGTTCACAGTAGCCCTTACTGACCTGGGACCCAACATTCTGTATCGCCGCGACTCAAACTACAGCTTGCTCGAAAATACGGAAATGACCTTGGTAGAGCTCCAGAAGGAATTCATTCACGTTTTAGAATACGCTACTCAATCTCTCAGCCTAATTCTTGGGATTGGGGTCAGCGTCCCTGGACCAGTAGATCCAGAGTCCTTTACCATTCTGGCCCATCCCGTTTTTCTTGCTCATCGCAACTTGGATTTAAGACCCGTCCTTAGAGAGTATGATCTTCCTATCTTCATGATGAACAATGCTTACGCGGCTTGTCTTCATGAAACCTGGGGAGGAAAAGCTAAAGAAGCAAAAAACCTGATTTATTTCATGGTTGGCGAAACGGTTGGGGCAGGTATCATGGTAGACGGGAAACTGTACCAGGGAGCCGATCAAAAAGCTGGGGAGATAGGACATACCAGCATAAACGTGTTTGGTCCTCGCTGTGTTTGTGGAAATTACGGCTGTATGGAACTTTACTGCAGCACCAAAAGCGCGATAGAAAAAGCCCTGGAAGCAGCCTGGCTTGGAAAAAGTTCTTTCCTAAAAAAACGGTTGCGGGAAAAAGAAAACACTCTTTCTTTTCAAGACCTGCTTGAAGGAGCCAAAGGCAACGACCCGATTTGCAAAGAAATATTTGCTTCTCTGGGCCAATATGTAGGCATAGGAGCGGTGAACCTGCTAAATCTTTACAACCCTGAGGTTCTGGTAATCGGAGGAGAAATTGCTCTTGCCAGAGAATTCATAGAAAGCTCTGTTCAGCAAGTAATCGAAGAACGACTTCTTTATCGAGATTACACCAGCTCTGTAATATACTATTCCCAGTGGGGAGAGGATGTTACCCTGTTGGGCGCAGCATCTTTGGTTCTGGACCATTTCATTGCTGGAGATTTAGGGAGATTTTAAGGACGTTTTTCAAGATAAATTAGCACCTTGTTGGGTAGACAGGCAATAAATCCCCCATTGTCGGGAATTCTGCCCATTCGCATACAGGTTTTGTCTGGACAAGGTGAACTGGCTACCCATACTTTTCCTTCTTCTATTTGAACCACCGTCTGACCCAGGGGACCTGACACTCGCAATTCCTTTTTGAGCTCAGGCGTAACCTGCAAGACTTGTTTTCCACTGGCACTTTCTATAATAACGACGTAACTCTGGATACTCCCAGCAAAATAACCATATTTCAGAAAAAAAAGAACCAGGAAAACAATGCCTATCGCTATCAACAACAAACGATTCTCACGAGAAAAAAGAGGTATCTTCACCCATCTCTACCACCGTTTTAGCTGCCAGCTAAAGACTTTTTAATCACTTCCATTTCGTGGAGAAGCATTACCAAACCACTTTCCAGACATTCGTTTCTGAGGGCTATGTGAGCAGGAACTCTGATAAGAGCTGGAGAAAAATTCCATATTCCTTCGACACCAGCTTCGACAAGTATATCTGCAACCCCCTGCGCCTCACGAGGAGGAACAGCAATAATACCTAAACAGGCCTCCAAAGTCTTTGCCTTTTCCTTTAGCTCCTCCACTGGATAAACCCAAACCCCTCCGACTTCTCTACCGTATTTCTGAGGGTCTTTATCGAAAGCACCCACTATCCTTACCCCATAGCGCAGGAAACCCGGATAATTGAGCAATGCCCTGCCCAGGTTTCCAGCACCAACCAAAACCGCATTTCGGTCTTTCTTTAATCCAAAAACCTCTTCAAGTCTATTGATTATCTCCTCAACCGGATACCCTTTGCGGGGAACACCCTCCAGGTTCACAGAGGCCATATCCTTGCGAATCTGGGTTTCATCCACCCCCAAAAGAAGAGCCACTTTAGAGCTGGTTATAAACTCAACTCCAAGAGCTCGCGCCTCTCGAGCCAAATAATAACACCTGACGAGTCGTTGCGCTGTCCGCTTGGAAAGATTTTTCAATGTTTTTCCTCCTCAACAAAAATAATAATTCCTTTTTTATTTTAACATTTTAACGTCCCAGAGCTAATAGAAGCTGGTTCCCCTAAAAGCCCCACCAGGTAGCTCCTTGTAAAATTTATACCTACTATTTATAATATGGTCGGGACAAAACGGATAATTGTGGAGAGGTGGCTGAGCTGGACGAAGGCGCCCGCCTGGAGAGCGGGTAGGCAGGTGTTGAGCCTGTCTCGTGGGTTCGAATCCCACCCTCTCCGCCAAGATATGCCTCTGACCACGCTAGATGGGGAGTTAGCGGTGCCCTGTAACCTGCAATCCGCTATAGCAGGGTCGAATCCGGCATAAGGTGCTTTTCTGTAGCGCAGGTCTTGGTAAGGGGCGATGAAAGTCGGGTCTTGCGCAACGAATCCTTGTCAACCCCGCCAGGCCCGGGAGGGAGCAACGGTACGCAAGGCTCTTCGGGTGCCGCAAGGGTGCCTGACTGGAGCAACCTGCCCGGATTTCGGCTGTAGAAAAGTCATCGAGTGTCGGTGCGTGGTCAGAGGCAGTTTGTCGAAAAGCGGGTTTTGTAGAGTTTCTGGTTGAGGTGTAAATTTTGGACTATCTGGTACTATACCGTAAGTGGAGGCCACTGCGCTTTGAGGAAATAGCTGGCCAAGAAATACCTGTAAAAATACTAACCAACAGCATCAAGAAATCCTCTATACATCACGCTTATCTTTTCTGTGGACCTCGCGGGGTTGGAAAAACCACCACAGCCCGCATTTTAGCCATGGCTCTCAACTGTGAGAAAGGCGTAACCACAACACCTTGTGGAAAGTGCAAAAACTGCACAGCCATCATTTCGGGTGGTTCACTGGATGTGGTAGAAATAGATGCGGCAAGCCACCGTGGAATCAATGAAATAAGAGATCTGCGAGAGAGAATAAAATACGCCCCACTTCAGTGCCGCTTTAAGGTCTACATCATAGACGAAGTTCATATGTTAACCCAGGAAGCCTTCAATGCCCTCTTGAAGACACTCGAAGAACCTCCACAACACGTGATATTTGTCCTGGCCACGACCGACCCCCAACGTCTTCCTGACACCATTCTTTCGCGATGCCTGAGAATAAATTTCAACGCTATTTCCGAAGAAGACATTGTTAAACAGTTAAAAAAAATCGCCCAGGCTGAAAATCTCGACATTGGTGAAGACCTGCTTTATAGGATCGCCCTGAAAGCAAAGGGTTCCCTACGAGACGCTGAAGTATACCTGGAGCAGCTCCTGGTGTGGGGCGAGGAAATAAATTGGGAAACCGTTTCGCAAATTTTGAGAGAACCAGACGACCAGGAAATGGACGACTTTGTGGAAGCCCTAAAAAGAGGTGACGAAAAAAGAGCAATTGTGATTTTCAACGGATGGATAGACAAGGGATTCAGCAGTGAGAACATATATTATAGTTTACTTGCTTACTTTCGAAATCTACTGATTTTCGCTTTGACTGGTGAAAAGAGACTGGCCCACGTCTCTCCCCAGCGTTCGGTAAAGCTAAAAGAACTACTTCAAGATTTCTCCATCCAACAGATACAGAAGATTCTAAAAGATTTCCAGGAAATAGAAGCCCTACTGCGCCATTCGCTTAATCCGCAAATTGTACTGGAACTGCGTATACTCCAGATAGCTCAGGAGTTAAGCAAAGGGAAAGAACGCGCCGAAGGTAGCGTTCCTCTCACATCTCCGGAAAGTGTTAGTAAACCCGAACAGAACGAAAAAGTGCCACCTGCTTCGGAACGTCCCCAAGATCCTTTCAGGGTTCATTGGCAAGAAATCCTCAAAACCATCAAAAATGAAAAAATATCCCTTTACGCTTTCCTGCAAGCTGCGGAGTGCAAGCTTGAAAACGAAAACAATGTAGTACTTTCTTTCGCTCCCTGCTATCAATTTCATAAAGAAAGTGTGGAAAGAAGCGATAACCTGTCCCTTCTGAAGGAAATATGCCAGAAAATAACCGGAAAAAACCTCCTTATAAAATGTGTAATTGATGAAAGTGTAACTTCTGCGGCTTTAGAAAATCCTTCCAAACCACAAAAAAATCCATTAAACGAACCCCCCACCACCAGACCTACACCCCAAACAAGAGTAATGGAAAAGACACCCACTCCTCCTTCCAATAACGGAGCTCTTTCTCTAAGTGAGGTCTGTGAAATGTTTTCCGGTTTGCTGGTTGGTTACTCTTCAAAAGACCATATGAAAGGTGGTTTAGAGGATGCAGAACTTCAGGAATCTTCTTAAGGAAGCCCAAAAGATGCAAGCCAAAATAGCTAAGGTACAGGAAGAACTAAAAAATAAAGTCGTGGAAGCTACCAGTGGCGGAGGAATGGTCAAAGTGACCTGCAACGGTCAGCAAGAAATTTTAAAAATCGAAATTGATCCCGAGCTCCTTGAAGAAAAGGATGTAGAAATGCTTCAAGATCTGGTCATGGCGGCTGTCAACGAAGCGCTAAATCGCTCTCGAGAAATGCTTCAAGAAGAACTGGGTAAAATTACCGGGGGTGCACAGTTTCCCGGCTTCTTTTAAGGGTGGTAACCATTGAGAGACTTGCAAGTTCTACCAGAAGCAGTAAGTAAATTGCTTACCAGTCTTACCAAGTTGCCGGGCATTGGACCAAAAAGTGCCCAGCGTATTGCTTTTTACTTAGTAAAAGCACCTCGTGAAGAGATACAGCTCTTTTATCAGGCCCTAAAAGAGGTAGGAGAAAAAATAAAACATTGCTCAATTTGCGGCTTTTATGCAGAAGGAGAGGTCTGTAAGATATGCCAGGATGCTTCTCGGGACCGCAGTACCATTTGTGTGGTGGAAAAACCACAGGACGTTATTGCCTTAGAGCGCACCAGTTATCGGGGTTTATACCATGTTTTACAGGGTTCTCTTTCTCCGCTATCTGGCAAAACACCCCAGGACCTCTCGATCGAGGAGCTGCTACAAAGAATTCAGAAAGGCAACATAAAGGAGGTGATTCTCGCCACCAGTCCCTCTGTAGACGGAGAAGTAACTGCTCTTTTTATAGCTCGTAAACTTCGCACTTTCCCAATCAAAATCTCCATAGTTGCACGAGGATTGCCCCTGGGCGGCGATTTGGAACTCGCCGACGAACTTACCCTGGCCCAAGCCTTAGAAGGAAGAAAAGAGCTTCACGTAGATTAAAGAAGGGAGGATTCAACTTGAGAAAACCACTGGAAATACGCTGGCATGGAAGGGGCGGACAGGGAGTGGTTACCGCCTCCAAAGTTCTTGCTGAAGCACTGTTACAAGCAGGTAAATACTTTCAAGCTTTTCCAGAGTACGGACCAGAAAGAATGGGAGCACCAGTAAGAGCGTACAACCGGGTAAGCGACCAGCCCATCAGAATCCATTGTGGCGTAACCAACCCGGAGTTTGTAATAGTGGTAGACCCCACTCTGCTTTCTTCCGGTGACATTCTGGACGGTTTAGTACCCGGAGGCACTGTAATTGCCAACTTCGAAGGAACTCCTCAGGAACTCAGGGAGAAGTTGGCTATTAAAAACGGGAAGGTGGTCACCGTAGATGCTTCCGGGATATCTCGGGAAATCCTGGGAAGAGTGGTGGTCAACACTCCCATGCTTGGAGCGCTGTGCAAGGTCTTTGATGGCGTATCCCTTGAAGTAGTTGCTGACGCAGTAAAACATCAGTTTGGAGAAAAATTACGGCAAGAGATTATTGATAAAAACATCGCTTGCTTAAAAAGAGCTTACGAGGAGGCGCAAATAGCATGAGCAAGCTAAAAGGATGGAAAGAGTTAACACCCGGGGGCATAATCACGGAAGCTGGTAATGCCCGGGAATACAAAACAGGAGACTGGCGAACTGAAAGACCTGAAGTTGACAAGGAAAAATGCATAAACTGCCTGTTTTGCTGGGCTTACTGCCCCGACGGATCAGTGCTGGTAGAAACCGAAAAGGGCATAATGAGTGGTTTCGATTACGACCACTGCAAGGGCTGTGGCATCTGCGCCAGCATTTGCCCCGTAAAGGCAATAACTATGATCCCTGAGCGATGAGCCCGGAAAGAGAGGTAGATTAACATGGGAAAAATAATGGGTATGAACGGAAACGCTGCCGTTGCTTATGCAATGAAACAGATTAACCCTGATGTGGTGGCTGCTTATCCTATCACCCCTCAAACTGACTGCGTGGAGCGTTTCGCAGAATACGTTAGCGAAGGACTGGTAGATACTGAATTCGTTACTGTGGAGAGTGAACACAGTGCGATGAGCGCCTGCGTGGGAGCTGCAGCTGCAGGAGGAAGAGTAATGACTGCCACTTCTGCCAACGGCCTGGCTCTCATGTGGGAAATAGTTTATATCGCTGCCAGCATGCGGTTGCCCATAATTATGATGGTTGCCAATCGAGCCCTCTCGGGCAACATCAACATTCACTGCGACCACTCTGACACTATGGGGGCGAGAGACGCCGGATGGATTCAGCTTTTCTCAGAAAACGCCCAAGAAGCTTACGACAACATGATCCAAGCAGTAAAGATAGCTGAAGACATGAACGTCCGCCTTCCTGTTATGGTTACTCAGGACGGTTTTATCATCAGCCACGCCATGGAACGAATTGAAACGCTTGAAGATGACGAAGTCAAAAACTTTATTGGACCTTATCAGCCCCGCTACCCACTCTTAGACATAGAACACCCTGTAACCTATGGACCCCTGGACCTATTCGACTACTATTTTGAGCACAAAAGATCCCAAATCGAAGCTATTGAAAATTCCCCCAAAATCATTGAAAAGGTAGGAGAAGAATTTGGGAAACTCTCCGGGCGCTACTATGGTCTCATCGAAAAATACAAATTGGACGATGCTGAACTAGCCGTAGTGGCTCTGGGTTCAACCTGCGGTACGGCTAAAGACACCGTTGACGCTCTCCGCGAAAAAGGAAAGAAGGTTGGACTTCTCAAAATACGCTGTTTCCGTCCCTTCCCCAAGGAAGCAATTATTAAAGCCCTGGCTCCACTCAAAGCAGTTGCCGTTCTGGACCGCTCCGTTTCCTTCGGCGCCTTTGGCGGTCCGGTATTCACCGAAATTCGTTCTGCTCTGTACGACGCCGAAAGCAAGCCTCTGATCATGAACTTTATCTATGGTCTGGGCGGAAGAGATATCTTCCCTGCCGACATAGAACAAGCTTTCCTTAAGGCAGAAGAAGTGGCTCAAAAAGGTCGAGTTGAAAAGCACATTGATTATCTGGGCTTGAGAGAGTAAGGAGGTAACAACCATGCCAACCCTTAAAGAGCTGGTAAAAAGACCAGAAAGACTGACTCCGGGACACAGGCTTTGTGCTGGTTGTGGAGCCCCAATCGCGGTAAGACTTATTCTAGCTGCTGCAGACAAGCCAGTTATAGCTTCTAACGCTACCGGGTGTCTTGAAGTAGCCACAACCATTTTTCCTTATACCGCCTGGGCCATTCCCTGGATTCACAACGCTTTTGAAAATGCAGCTGCTACCATTTCTGGAGTAGAAGCCATGTACCGAGCTAAAAAGAAAAGAGGAGAAATCCAGGAAGACATATACTTCATAGCTTTCGGAGGCGACGGAGGAACTTACGACATAGGACTTCAGTCGCTGTCTGGAGCTCTGGAAAGAGGACATCGCTTTGTTTACGTTTGTTACAACAACGAAGCATACATGAATACTGGAATTCAGCGCTCAAGCGCTACCCCCCTTGGAGCCTGGACCACTACCAGTCCGGTGGGCAAAGCTGTTCCTGGCAAAACTCAATGGAGGAAAAACCTTACCGAAATTGTAGCAGCACATGGCATTCCTTACGTAGCCCAAGCTGCTCCTTCCAACTGGAGAGACTTAACCACCAAAGCTGAAAAAGCCTTCCACACCGACGGACCAGCATTCATAAACGTCCTTGCTTCCTGCAACCGAGGCTGGAGACATCTTCCTTCGGAAACCATTCAAAACATGCAGCTTGCCGTGGACTGTTGCATCTGGCCTCTTTATGAAATTGAAAATGGCAAATATCGCCTGACCTATAAACCCAAAGAAAAGAAACCCGTTGAAGAGTGGCTTAAGACTCAGGGTAGATTCCGCCATCTCTTCTCACCAGAAAACAGACACCTCATTGACGAATTCCAGAAATACGTTGACCAGGAATGGGAAAAGCTCCTCAAAAAATGTGAGGAGTAAGCGATCTTACCAGAAAATGGCATTCCATGCGGAATGCCATTTTCTGGTAATCTTTTAAGGATTATCCCAGGATTATCCCAGGATTATCCCAATATAACCTCAAAGGTAATTCTGAACCCATTGACAACCTCCAACTCCTGTGTTAAATTATCTCTTGCCCTTCAGGGGCAAAAAGTGAAGCGCACCTTGAAAAGTAAATATTCCGCCTACTTCCTTGAGTATGAGAAACCAATCAGCCAAGGTTAAACTCTCTCAGTGAGAATCTCTTCTCCTCCTTTGCGAGGAGAAGGTATAGATTTGTCATGGAGGGTTTGATCCTGGCTCAGGACGAACGCTGGCGGCGCGCCTAACACATGCAAGTCGTACGCAGCTTTCTTCCTTTCTTATGAAAGGAGGAAAGGCTGAGTGGCGAACGGGTGAGTAACACGTGAGTAACCTGCCTTCAGGAGGGGGATAACCACTCGAAAGGGTGGCTAATACCCCATACACTCAGTACCCGCAGGGGTATTGAGGAAAGCTGGCCTCTGCTCTGCAAGCTGGCGCCTGGAGAGGGGCTCGCGGCCCATCAGCTAGTTGGTGGGGTAATGGCCTACCAAGGCGACGACGGGTAGCCGGCCTGAGAGGGTGTCCGGCCACACTGGGACTGAGACACGGCCCAGACTCCTACGGGAGGCAGCAGTGAGGAATCTTGGGCAATGGGCGCAAGCCTGACCCAGCGACGCCGCGTGGGGGACGAAGGCCTTCGGGTCGTAAACCCCTGTTCTGGGGGAAGAAAACACAGGAGGTGAATAGCTTCCTGTGCTGACGGTACCCCAGGAGAAAGTTCCGGCTAATTACGTGCCAGCAGCCGCGGTAATACGTAAGGAGCGAGCGTTGTCCGGATTTACTGGGCGTAAAGAGCTCGTAGGCGGCTTCTCAAGTCTCACGTGAAAGCCCCCGGCTCAACTGGGGAGGGTCGTGGGAAACTGGGAAGCTTGAGGGCAGGAGAGGAGAGTGGAATTCCCGGTGTAGCGGTGAAATGCGTAGATATCGGGAGGAACACCAGTGGCGAAGGCGGCTCTCTGGCCTGTCCCTGACGCTGAGGAGCGAAAGCCAGGGGAGCAAACCGGATTAGATACCCGGGTAGTCCTGGCCGTAAACGATGGGTACTAGGTGTGGGAGGTTCGACCCCTTCCGTGCCGAAGCTAACGCATTAAGTACCCCGCCTGGGGAGTACGGCCGCAAGGTTGAAACTCAAAGGAATTGACGGGGGCCCGCACAAGCGGTGGAGCATGTGGTTTAATTCGATGCAACGCGAGGAACCTTACCAGGGCTTGACATGCTGGTGGTAGGAGCCCGAAAGGGTAACGACCTCCACTTCGGTGGAGGAGCCAGCACAGGTGCTGCATGGTTGTCGTCAGCTCGTGTCGTGAGATGTTGGGTTAAGTCCCGCAACGAGCGCAACCCTTGCCCTTAGTTGCTACCGGGTAAGCCGGGCACTCTAAGGGGACTGCCGGCGACAAGCCGGAGGAAGGTGGGGATGACGTCAAATCCTCATGGCCTTTATGCCCTGGGCTACACACGTGCTACAATGGCCGGTACAAAGGGTTGCGAACCCGCAAGGGGGAGCTAATCCCAAAAAACCGGCCCCAGTTGGGATTGCAGGCTGCAACTCGCCTGCATGAACGCGGAATCGCTAGTAATCGCGCATCAGCCACGGCGCGGTGAATACGTTCCCGGGCCTTGTACACACCGCCCGTCACACCACGAAAGTCAATTCCACCTGAAGTCGCTGGGCTAACCCCGCAAGGGGAGGCAGGCGCCTAAGGTGGGGTTGATGATTGGGGTGAAGTCGTAACAAGGTAGCCGTAGGGGAACCTGCGGCTGGATCACCTCCTTTCTAAGGAGTATAAAGGGGAAGTAGGCGGAATATTTTCTTGGTGTGTAAAGTGGGGATGTAGCTCAGCTGGGAGAGCGCCTGCTTTGCAAGCAGGAGGTCACGGGTTCAAGTCCCGTCATCTCCACCAGGTTTTGGAGGGCTAAACAGGGTGTATCAACAGCATTTAATCTCTCAGGCATTTACCTTAAAAGCCACCAGAATTTTTAATCAAGTCCGAATATCAATTAATCCTTAGCTCCAGAGCTTTACTTTCTGCTTTTTCATCTCCTATTCCAGATTCCCTTTTAGGAAGAAGGGCCATCTTGCAGGGAGCCGCGGGGAAACTTCATAACCTCGGTGAGCAACACCAATGTAAGGATTTGATCAGCTCTTTGAGAGTCTGGGGAGCGATACCAGGTTGGGACCCCGAGAGGCATGCGAGTATTAGTATTACCCCCAAATACTATAAAGCGTTTTACCGCAGGAGCAAAACCTAAAGGACACCACTTTTGTGTATAATAAAACCGGAAAGAATCAAAACTCAGGGGTGATAACATGGAGCTTACGCCGACAACCCTTGCTTCATACATTGATCATACTCTCTTGAAGCCAGATGCTTCCATCTCGATGATAGAAAAATTATGTGATGAAGCGCTTCAGTACGGTTTTTACTCGGTTTGTGTTAACCCCTATTGGGTCCCCTTTTGCGTTAACAAGCTTCGAGGAACAGAAGTAAAAGTATGCACAGTAGTAGGCTTTCCTCTGGGAGCCAACGAAAGCCGGGTTAAGGCTTTTGAGGCTCGCAGTGCCATCGAGAATGGCGCAGACGAAATTGACATGGTAATTAACATAGGAGCCTTGAAATCAGGGGACTTAAAAGCAGTTGAGGAAGACCTAAAAGTAGTAAAGCAAGCCTGCAGCCAGACTACAGTTCTAAAAGCGATAATCGAAGCTTGCCTTCTAACCGATGAAGAAAAAGTGCTGGTTTCAAAAATTATCAAAGAAGTGGGATACGATTTTGTCAAAACTTCTACTGGCTTTTCCAAAGGAGGAGCAACTACTTACGATGTAAGCTTAATCCGTCGAACGGTTGGGCCAGAAATGGGAATTAAGGCTGCTGGTGGTATTCGCACCTTTGAAGACGCTAAGCTAATGATTCTCTCAGGAGCCACTCGTTTGGGAACCAGTGCCTCAGTCAAAATAGTCAGCAATCAGTAGAAAAAAGACACAGTTGTACATTTTAAAGTACCCTACCTCCGAAGATAAACTTTCCTTAAGTGCCGCCTAATCTAATAAAATTTTCCGTCCTTGTTCCTAAAGTCAAACCTTGTAGCTGCAAATCCTGCAGAGAAACAGTTTTTACTAAACAAAGTTATCAGTTGCTCTTGGTTAAACAGCTGAATAACCATCTATTACTGAAGCTCTCGCCAGGGCTTGAGAACACAAGGATTCCAGAATTGCTTAACCCAATACACAACAGGATTGTTGGAAAAACTTGCCCCTTGTATAAAGTAAACTAAAATAGCATTTAAGGTTGTTCTAACAGACAACTCTTGCAAAGGGGGCAAACATCTATATGTTGAAAGGATTTAAAGAATTTGTTTTACGGGGCAATGCCCTGGACTTAGCTATAGCGGTAATCATCGGGACTGCATTCAACAAAGTGGTTAGTTCTCTGGTTCAAGATGTGCTAATGCCTTTTATAAGTATAACGGCAGGTAGAATCCCCGACTTCTCCTCCTGGAAGTTAGGAATAATAAGTATCGGCAACTTTTTGAATGCAACAATCAACTTTCTTGTGATAGCCACTACCATTTATTTCTTTGTGGTAACCCCATTAAACACCCTTAAAAGAAGAGAAAACAAATCAAAGCAAGAAGCGTCGCCTGCTCCACCAGAACCAAGTGAGGAAATAAAACTTCTTAGAGAAATAGCAGATCTACTCAGAACTTCAAAAGCCAAATAATTTTGAAGACGCCGGTGAGTTCTACACATTCTAACAATAACAACCCAAAAAGGGAGGTAAGGAGAGTGCAAAAAGATTACATTATGGCCATAGACCAGGGGACTACTGGTACCCGGGTTATTTTTGTCGACCACGAGGGTAACGTGGTTTCATCGGCTTATCGAGAAATAAAGCAGATTTATCCCCACCCTGGTTGGGTGGAACACGACCCCATGGAATACTGGGAAACCACCCTGATTTGCGCAGAAGAAGCTATGAAAAAAGCGAAGATTGAGCCCTCACAAATCGCTGGAATCGGCATAACCAATCAGCGTGAAACCACTGTAATCTGGGAAAAAGGAACCGGAAAGCCCATCCACAATGCGATTGTCTGGCAGTGTCGCAGAACTGCACCTCTCTGCGAAGAACTTAAGGCTCGGGGGTTCGAAGAAAAAGTTCGCCAAAAGACGGGCCTAACCATTGACGCCTATTTCTCAGCCACTAAAATAAAGTGGATTTTAGACAAGGTCCCGGGAGCAAAGGAACGTGCCAGGCAAGGAGAACTCCAAATGGGTTGCATTGACTCCTGGCTAATGTGGAAGTTAAGCGGTGGTTCTGCTCATGTCACCGATTATTCAAACGCTTCCCGTACCATGCTCTTCAACGTACAGACTTTGGATTGGGACCAGGAATTGCTCGACGCCTTAGAAATCCCTCGGGAGATTCTCCCTCAACCCAAACCTTCAAGTGGAACTATGGCCACAACCAGCAAACAAGTATTCTGGGGAGAAGAAATACCCATCGCTGGAGTGGCAGGAGACCAGCATGCAGCTCTTTTCGGACAGGCCTGCTTCAAACCCGGAATGGCCAAAAATACATACGGTACTGCTCTGGATATGATGATGAATATCGGAGAAAAGTTTGTTCTTTCACAAAACGGATTACTTTCGGACCTGGCCTGGGGAATCGAGGGAAAAGTAGAGTATGCACTTGAAGGAGTGGTCTTCATCGGGGGAGCTGCCATACAATGGTTGAGAGACGGCTTGAAAATCATTGAAAACGCTGCTCAAAGCGAGGCCATGGCCCAAGCAGTTCCAGATACCGGGGACGTTTATTTTGTACCAGCCTTTACAGGCGTAGGAGCACCTTATTGGGATATGTATGCTCGCGGACTGATTATCGGTATCACCCGGGGCACCACTCGTGAACATATAGTACGTGCCGCTCTTGAGTCCATGGCTTATCAAACCAGAGACGTGCTGGAAGCAATGGTGGCTGACTCAGGGCAAAAGCTGGAATCCCTTCGGGTGGATGGAGGAGCGGTCAAAAACAATTTCTTGATGCAATTCCAGGCTGATATCCTGGGGGTGCCAGTAGTAAGACCAGTGGTAACCGAAATGGCCGCTATGGGTGCGGCCTATCTCGCCGGGCTGGGAGTGGGTTTTTGGAAAAGCCGCGAAGAAATTTCCTCTCAGTGGAAAATTGATAGAGTTTTTGAACCGCAAATGGAACCTGCACGACGGGAAGAACTCTACGCCAGATGGAAAAAAGCCGTTGAGCGAGCCAGAGAGTGGGCACTATAATTCTTCCCTAATTAAATAATAAAGGACAGGGGTGCTAACATGGGAGAAAAGAAACTCCAGGGCAAGGTAGCCCTGATTACCGGCGGAGCTTCTGGCATAGGTGAAGCCACAGCCAAACTATTTGCCGCTCAGGGATGTAAAGTGGCCCTGGTGGACATCAATGGAGAGCGACTAAAAAAAGTTGCAGAAGAAATAGCTAAAGACGGAGGAGAATGTATATCAATTTGTGCCGATGTAACCGTGGAAGAGGAAGTAATCAATTTCTTTCAAGCAGTAGTCCAAACCTGGGGCAAGCTCGATATCCTGGTAAACAGCGCTGGCCGCGACTCCCTCTCTCCTCCAGTAAGCGAGGTTACCCTTGAAGAATGGAACAAAACCATATCCGTTAACCTCACCGGTGTTTTTCTATGTTGTAGAGAAGCCTTCAAAATTATGGAAAAACAACCTACAGGGGGGAGAATTATTAATCTCGGTTCTACTTCGGCTAAGCTCGTCTCAAGTCCAGGACATAGCCCATATCGAGCTTCAAAACATGGTATGATGGGATTTAGCGAAAACATACTGCTTGAGGGAGCAGAGAAAAATATCGCTGTAACGGTAATAAACCCCTCTCACGTAAAAACACCCATGACAGAAGTAATCGACAAGGGCATATACGCAGAAAACCTGCCAGCGTACCTCGAAGGCTGGTTGGACGAAAAAGAAAAGAAAGAAGGTATATATGCAAGTTGTATCGACGTTAAATATGTTGCAGAAATCATCCTTTACATTGCCACCCTTCCCCCAGAGGTAACCATTCCCCAGTTCTCTGTTTATCCTACCTATAAAGCCCATCGCTACGGCATGAGAGCCTGAAAAGCGAGTAGGGTTGTTTGATCGGATGTAATGGGAAACTAACAAAGGCAAAGAAACAAAAAATGCCCCGGAATTTTCCGGGGCATGGTAATTCGCCGTTCAAGACTGATTAGCCAGTCAGACTTCTAACCAAGCCTTCTAACGTGAACCGCCTGGGGACCCTTAGCTCTCTGCTCAACCTCGAACTCGACCCGTTCCCCATCGATGAGAGTTTTGAAGCCATCGCCTTCTACTGCCGAGTAGTGCACGAAAACATCTCCGCCCTCGCTCGATTCGATGAATCCATAGCCTTTCTGGGCGTTAAACCACTTAACTGTACCTTGTGCCATTAAACAAACCTCCTGAATGTTAACTATCTACGCCTGCAGGACGTGTTGACACACTATATCACGCAAAATAAGTAATGTCAAATATTTTTTTGAACCAATCTTTTAAAAATTTTATACGCATCAGCTAATGGAAAACGAGCAGATTGGAAAGCAGAAAATGCACCATCACACCCACCAGTACAGAAAAACCGATGTTTCGCCACTTGTAGTACGAAAGGTACACCCCAGAAAGAGCTACCAAGCTAATTAAAACCCGGTCAAAAATTACAGGCAACTCCAAAAAAGTGATTACCAGTAAAGCAGAAAGCAAAGCTGTGACCACATAATCGAGAACCTTTCCCGATACAAAGGGAATTTCCCTGTCTTTTAAAAACAAAACTGGCAGTAATCGCAAAAGATAGGTTCCCAAAGCAACAACACCAATCACCAGATATTCCTTTGTCAAGCAGTTTCCCTCCTTCGGTTTTCAACATATACTGCAAAAAGCGGCCCCACGAAAGATGCTGCAATTATTCCCCAGGAAGTATATCCCAAAAGATGGAATATTAGGGCAACAATTCCTCCAGCAATCGCAGACCAGAAATTACCATCCCCAAAACCTTTAATTCGAGGAATAAGGAGCACCAGGAAAAGACCAGCCAGAGAAAAAACCATTGATGAGGTCAAAATTCCCTCGCGAAACAAAAATCTACCACCGAAAACCCCGACCGCGGTGCCAGCCACCCAGGAAAAATAGGCTCCCAACTGAACTCCCCACAAAAACCGCTCACTGTTCATCTCTTGAGCAACGACAAAAACTTCATCGGTGAGTCCAAAAGCGGTCACCAGAGGGTACCTGATTCTGACTCTTCGGGTCATTATCACACCATAAACGACGTGACGCAGATTTAAAAGAAGCGGTATGAGTAAGCTCCAAAGCAAACCATAAGAAAGAGTTGAAAGTAGAGCAAATTGGCTTGCCCCGGCAAAAATGAACATCGAGGCACTTAAGGCCTCAAAGGGGTTGAAACCGGAACCCACAGCCAAAACACCAAAGGTTGCTCCAGCAGGAAAGTAACCCAGGGCTATGGAGCAACTGGTTACCAGTCCTCTTCTGAAAGAATTCATTCCCAACCACCCTTTAAAGACCGGCTGCTATCAGCTCTAATCAGTTTAACACGGCACATCTTCTCTGGGTGCAAAGATTCATTCTAATTTTAGTAGCGTAAATCCTCTTTTAAAAAACAACGCCAGGGTGTTTCAATTCACGATAGAATAGTTGAGAGCAATAAAATAGGAAAAGGTGATCCTTTATGAAATTCAGCTTAAACGGCGAGTGGAAGATTTACGATTCTGAAGGAGAGTACCTCCTTCAGGGCAACGTGCCCGGAGTGGTGCAGCAGTCTCTTTTTGAGGCGGGCTTTTTTCCCCACCCCTATCAGGGTACAAACGAGATATATTTCAGAAAACTCGAGAACAAAGACTGGATTTACGAAAAAAACTTTGATTTCCAGGAAAAAATAAAGGCGGAAGAAGAAATAGAGCTGGTCTTCGAGGGTATAGACACACTTTCTGATGTGTATCTGAACGAAGTCTTTCTGGGGTCTACCCAGAATATGTTCATGGAATATCGCTTTAATATCAAAAACGTTCTCAAACTGGGACAAAATAAAATTCGGGTCCACATTAAGTCACCGGTGAGAATCCCCAAAATACTGGAGCAAAACTATGGGAAGCTGGGAGGCCCGGAAGAAAGCATCCGTGGTTACATCCGTAAGGCTCAGTACTCCTACGGTTGGGATTGGGGAATCAGGCTCCCTACCTCGGGTATTTTTAAACCAGTATACCTTGAAAAGTATTCCCACTTTCGCCTTTCCGACTGTACTGCCTACCTTTTAAGTTATGACCGTCAAGGTGCCCTCATTGCAGTCCAGGGATTCCTGAAAGGTAACACTCAAGGTGCTTTAAATGCATTTAGTGTCGAAGTGCTCGTAAACGGCGAAAAGAAAGGAGAGTTTAAACCCTTTACAAAAAACCAAGAAACGCAATTCTCGGGAATCATAACCGAAAAAGAGGTACATCTCTGGTACCCCCGAGGACTGGGCAAGCCTCACCTTTACCACTTTGCTTTTATTTTAAAAAAAGAGGGGCAGGAAATTTATCGGGAAGAAAAGAAAATAGGCCTTCGCACGGTAAAGCTGGTAAGAGAAAAAGACTCCCAGGGTGAAAGTTTTATCTTCGAAATAAACGGAAAACGGGTATTTGCTAAAGGAGCTAACTGGATTCCCGCCGAACATATCCTCCCCTCCCTCCGTGAAGAAGATTACCGTAAACTACTCAGGATGGCCTATCAAGCTAACATCAACATGCTTCGGGTTTGGGGAGGAGGAATTTACGAACACGAGGTTTTCTATTCTACTTGCGATGAGCTGGGCATCATGGTTTGGCAAGACTTCATGTTTGCCTGCCTCGAGTATCCAGATCATCTCCCCTGGTTCCGAGAACTCTGCAATCAGGAAATAAAAAGTGTAGTGCGTCGCCTACGCTGGCATCCTGCAATAGTAATCTGGTGTGGCAACAACGAGAACAACTGGGGATTTGAGGAATGGGGAACTATGAACCGCAAGGTAGACGGAATAAACCTCGGTAATCGGTTATATCTCTTTGATTTTCCAGCCATTTGTTCCCAGGAAGATCCCACCCGACCCTACTGGCCAGGAAGCCCTTATGGAGAAGACCGAGCTAATAGCACTCATAGTGGGGACCATCACGCCTGGGAAGTTTGGAGCAAATGGCAAAACTATGAATACTATACACAAAACGATGGGCGTTTTATCAGTGAGTTCGGCTTTCAAGCTTTTCCACACCGAAAAACAGTAGATTTCTTTGCCACCAGAAAGGAGCAAGATATTTTTCACCCAGTCATCATGGCTCACCAGAAACAAGAAGAAGGTATGGAAAGGATAGTGCGTTTCATCGTTTCACAATTCGGTCTCATTAAAGACTTCGACACCATACTTTACTTATCACAAATAAACCAGGCTGAAGCTATAAAATCTGGTGTCGAACACTGGCGTTCGAGAAAATACTTGACCTCGGGAACACTCTTTTGGCAGTTCAACGATAGTTGGCCGGTAATAAGTTGGTCAGCAATAGATTACTTCGGTAGACCCAAAGCCTTGTACTACTATACAAAGCGCTTCTTTGCAGAGATTTTACCACTCATTAAATATCACAAGGCTTCCCGAAGAGCCGAAATTTTTGTGATCAGCGATTATCAAGAACTCTTACCCGCAACCGTGGAATTTTCGGTATTTACAACTTCCGGAGCTCAGGTAATACACAGGGAGTATCACATAACCTTACCCAGAGACGGGGTTTTGCCAGTGGATGAATTCGAGGTCAGTGAACCCCAAAAATGGATTGCCTTTCTTCGAGTAAACGTGAAAGACAATATTTACTCAAACTACAAAACCTTCGCCCCATATCGGGACATGAAGCTGGAAGACCCGGGAATAAGTTTCGTACATCAAAATGGCATTTTACAACTCACCTCCGGGAAGAATCCAGCTCTTGGAGTGGAAATAATTACTGAAGACGACGAATTGCTTAGCGACAATTTCATTTTCTTAGAACCTGGAGAAAGTAAAGTAATCCCTGTGAAGAGTAAAATTCACACTATCAAATCGATGTACGATTATTTAAATGGTTGAATTACTTGCTGGATAGTTATTAGAGGCTTTCGAATATTTTATCCACAGTTGTTGATAATTTGTGGATAACTTGCAAGAATGCGTATTTTATGGTTAAATGTAAGAGTCAAAACTGTTTACCCGTGCCACTTC